>NZ_CP040887.1:2204008-2518866 GCF_006337125.1 Serinicoccus chungangensis | reverse complement strand
CGCACGCCTCGACGCCCGTGACGAAGGCCTCCAGCACGACGCGGTCCATGTGGGTGCGGGCGGCGAGGAGCACGTGGTCCTGCGCCGAGTTGAAGGCCTCGAAGGAGTCCCGGTCGTCGGCCCGGCGCCGCAGCCGGGTCGCGAGGGTCTCCAGGACGTGGCGCTCGCGGTCGGCGAACATCGCGAGGTGCCAGCCGCGGTCGAGCAGGGTGTCGTCCTCGCCCTTGCGGGCCGCCGCCGAGCGCAGCCGCTCGACGAGCGGCCGCGCGGCCGTGGCCTCGACGAACTGCCCGCCGAAGGCGCGAGCGGCGAACTGCACCATGCCGCGCATGTCGAGGTCGCCCCACATCTCCTTGTAGCCCGACAGCAGCCCCTTGGCCACCAGCTGCAGCAGCACCGTGTTGTCGCCCTCGAAGGTGGCGAAGACGTCGGCGTCGCCGCGCAGCGTGGTCAGGCCGTTCTCGGCGAGGTAGCCCGCGCCGCCGCACGCCTCCCGGCACATCTGGATGGTGTCGTTGCTGAACCGCGTCGTGACGGCCTTGAGCCCGGCGGCCCGGGTCTCCAGCTCGCGCTGCGCCTCCTGGTCCTTGGTCGGCATCTCGTGCAGCTCCTGCAGCCGATCGGTGAGCTCGTTGACCGCGAACATGTGGGCGTAGGCCGTGGCGATGCCGGGGATGAGCTTGCGCTGGTGGGCGAGGTAGTCCAGCAGGAGCACCTCGCCGTCGTGCCCGGGCGCGCTGAACTGGCGACGGCGCAGGGCGTAGCGGGTGGCGATCGACAGCGCCTTGCGGGACGCGGTGGCGGCGCCGGCTGCCACGCAGATGCGCCCGCGCACCAAGGTCCCGAGCATGGTGAAGAAGCGCTTGCCGTCGCTGTCGATGTCGGAGACGTAGCGTCCCTCGTCGTCGATCCCGCCGTAGCGGTTGAGCAGGTGGCTGCGGGGGACCCGCACCTGGTCGAAGGTGATCGTCCCGTTGTCCACCCCGGCCAGCCCGCCCTTGGCGCCGTTGTCGCCGAGCGTGACGCCGGGCGCGGGACGCCCGTCCTCGTCGCGGATCGGCACCACGACGACGTGCACGCCGTGCGACTCGCCGTCCACGACGAGCTGGCCGTAGACCGCGGCGACGTGCGCGTCGTGCGCGGCGGCGCCGATGTAGGTCTTGGTCGACGAGGGGGTGGGGGAGTGCACGACGATCTCGTCCGTGGCCGCGTCATAGGTATGCGTGGTCTCCAGCGACGCGACGTCGGAGCCGTGCCCGAACTCGGTCATGGCGTAGCACCCGACCTGCTCCATCGACAGGATGGGCGGCAGGAAGGTCTCGTGGTGCCACTGCGTGCCGAGCGCCGTGACCGCCCCGCCGTAGAGGCCGAAGTGGACCCCGGACTTCACGGTGAGCGACAGGTCGCCGTGGGCCGTCATCTCGAAGTCGACGCACGAGCGGCCGACGTCGTCCAGGCCCCCCTGGGCGACCGGGAAGCCGCTGCCGGCCATGCCCAGCTCGATCAGCCGCCGCAGGGCGTCGGTGGTCCACTCGCGCGCCTCGGGCATCGTGAGCTCGGGGTCGCGCACCATAGTCGAGGCGGGGACGGTCGCGCGGGCGAGGTCACGGACCGGGCCGTAGCGGCCGCCGGTCGCCCGGCGCAGGGCCTCACCGAGGTCGGTGAGCTCCTCGTCCGACTGCGGCCGGGTCGCCGCCGCGTCGGCGCTGGCGGGCATGCTGACGTCGGTGTCCGGCTGGGGGGTGTGGGTCTGCGGCTGGGCGGACGTGGTCATGGGCGGGGTCCTCCTGCGAGTGCGGGGCGGATGAGCTCGACGACGGCGTGGGTGGCCGCGTCGACGCTGAGCTGGGTGGTGCTGCGGCCGGTGAGGAAGTGGTCGGCGCTGGCGCGCACGAGCCCGACGATGCCGTGGCCCCAGGCCAGGGCCAGCGTGTCCGCCTCGTCCGCGCGACCGGTGTCGAGCAGGTGGCCGCGGATGGCGACGGCGATCTGCTCGCCGACCCGGTCGGTGAGGCGGTGGACCGGGTCGTCGGGGTCCCCCTCGGTGGTCTCCAGCGGTCGGGTCATGACGAAGCGGTAGATCTCCGGGTCCCGCTGCACCAGCGCGAGGTAGGAGCGCACCATGGCCTCGATCCGGGTGACGACGTCGCCGCCGTGCTGCTGCGCGGCCTCCAGGTCGGTGAGGACGTTCTCGTCGACGGCCTGCACGACGGCGCCGTAGAGACCGGCGCGGTCGCCCAGGTGGCGGTAGAGCACGGTCTTGCTCGTCCCGGCCTGCGCGGCGATCTCGTCCATGCCGACGCCCGCGCCGTGGCGGCGGATCGCCTTGAGGGCGGCCTCCACGAGCTGCCGGCGGCGGCGCGTGCGGTGCGCCTCCCAGCGTGAGTCCCGCCCGTCGCGAGGCTCGGCCACGGTCCGGCCTGCACCGTCGGTCTGGATCGTCATACCCTCGAGAGTACCGCGTACCCGCTGTATCGGCTACAGTCGGTATCAGATAGATGCCCCGTCGTGACCTGCCCGCGAGGAGAACCCCATGCCCGACCAGCTCACCGATGCCGTCATCCTCGGCGGCAACCGGATCCCGTTCGGCAAGGCGGGGGGTGCCTACGCCGATGCCTCCAACCAGGCCATGCTCACCTCCACCCTCGACGGGCTCGTCGCCCGCTTCGGTCTGGCGGGCGAGCGCCTCGGCGAGGTCGCCGCGGGCGCCGTCCTCAAGCACGCGCGGGACTTCAACCTCACCCGCGAGGCGGTCCTCGGGTCGGCGCTGGCCGCGACGACCCCGGCCTACGACCTGCAGCAGGCCTGCGGCACCGGTCTGGAGACGGTCATCCAGGTCGCCAACAAGATCCGGCTGGGGCAGGTCGACTCCGGCGTCGCCGGTGGTGTCGACTCGGCCAGCGACGCGCCCATCGCCGTCGGGGAGGGGCTGCGCAAGGCTCTGCTGGGCGCCAGCAGGGCCCGCACGCCGATGGCCCGGGTCAAGGCGCTGGCCTCGGTCCGGCCGGGCGACCTGGCCCCGGAGACGCCGCGCAACGCGGAGCCGCGGACCGGGCTGTCCATGGGGGAGCACCAGGCGCTGACCGCCCGCGAGTGGGGCATCACCCGGGAGGCGCAGGACGAGCTCGCCGCCGCCAGCCACCACCAGCTCGCGGCCGCGTGGGACTCCGGCTTCTTCGACGACCTCGCCACCGGCTTCCTGCGGCTCTCCCGCGACGAGGGGCTGCGGCCGGACACCTCGGTCGACAAGCTCGCCGGGCTGTCCCCGGTCTTCGGCAAGGGCGAGGGCGCGACGATGACCGCCGGCAACTCGACGCCGCTGTCCGACGGCGCCGCGCTGGTCCTCCTCGGGAGCCCGCAGTGGGCCGCGGAGCACCGGCTGCCCGCCCTGGCGCGCTTCGTCGACGCCGAGGTCGCGGCCGTGGACTACGTGTCCGGTGACGAGGGCCTGCTCATGGCCCCCGCGTACGCCGTGCCCCGGCTCCTCGCCCGGCAGGGGCTGACCCTCGACGACATCGACCGGTTCGAGATCCACGAGGCCTTCGCCTCCACGGTCCTGGCCACCTTGGCCGCCTGGGAGTCCGAGGAGTTCTGCACCGGCAGGCTGGGGCTGGACGGCCCGCTCGGCCGGGTGGACCGCAGCCGGCTCAACGTGCACGGCTCCTCGCTCGCCGCCGGGCACCCGTTCGCCGCCACCGGCGGCCGCATCGTGGCCACCCTGGCCAAGATGCTCCACGACCTGGGGCCCGGCTCGCGCGGGCTCATCTCCGTCTGCGCGGCCGGCGGCCAGGGTGTCGTCGCGATCCTGGAAGGGTGCTGACATGGCCGACCTGATGCAGCTGCTGACCACCAACCCGCTCGCCAAGCAGCTCGGGGTGCCGCAGGCGACCCGGCTGCGGCGCGGACGCGAGCTGCCCTCCGGGCCGGTGGCCGTCGGCGCCGTCGGCGGGGGCACGCTGGCCGTGCGCACCCTGGAGCTGCTCGGGGTGCCGACCCGCGTGGCCCTCGTCGACCGCCCCGAGACCCGCGTCAGCGAGACCACCGACGACGGACGGACCCGCGAGGTGCCCGAGGCATACCCCGGCAGCATCGGCGCCCTGGTGGTCGACGCCACCGGCGCGACCTCGATCCCCGACCTCGAGGTCGTGCGGGGGCTGCTGCGCCCGGCGATGAAGGGCCTGGAGCGCTCGGGTCGGGTCGTCGTCCTGGGCCTCGAGCCGGAGACCGCCGGGGCGCCCACCGCGGTGGCGACGCAGCAGGCGCTCGAGGGCGTCGTGCGCAGCGTCGGCAAGGAGCTGCGCGGAGGTGCCACGGCCAACCTCGTGCGGGTCGACCTGCTCACCGCCGAGCCGACCTCGCCGTCGGAGCTCGCCTCCACCCTGCTCTTCCTGCTCCAGGGGCGCTCGGCCTACGTCTCCGGCCAGGTGCTGCACGTGGGCCACGGCGCCCGCGACCCGCAGGTCGAGGAGGTGCTGGCCGAGCGTCCCTACGAGGGACGGGTCGTCGTCGTCACCGGGGCCGGCCGCGGCATCGGCGCCGGGATCGCGCGCACCCTCGCCCGGGACGGGGCGCTGGTCGTCGCGGTGGACGTGCCGGCCGGGGGGCAGGGGCTCGCCGAGGTCGCCAACAGCATCGGCGGCACCGCGCTCCAGCTCGACATCACGGCGCCGGACGCGGGCGCGCGCATCGCGGCGCACGTCGCCCAGCGCTTCGGCGACATGGGGCGCATCCACGCGATCGTCCACAACGCCGGCATCACCCGCGACAAGCTGCTGGCCAACACCGACGAGGAGCGCTGGGGCAGCGTCCTGGAGGTCAACCTGGCGGCCCAGATCCGCATCAACCAGGTGCTCCTGGACGCCGGGCTGCCCGGGGGTCTCGACGACGGCGGCCGCATCGTCGGGGTCGCCTCGACCTCGGGCATCGCGGGCAACCGCGGGCAGGCCAACTACGCCGCGTCCAAGGCGGGGGTCATCGGCCTCGTCCGGGCGATGGGGGCCGACCCCCGCCTGGCCGCGCGCAGGATCACCGTCAACGCGGTGGCCCCCGGCTTCATCGAGACGGAGATGACCGGCCGGATGCCGGTGGCCACCCGGGAGGTGGCGCGGCGCATCAACAGCCTGCAGCAGGGCGGCCGACCGGTCGACGTCGCCGAGGCCATCGGCTACCTCGCCGACCCGGCCAGCTCGGCGGTCACCGGCGAGGTGCTGCGCGTCTGCGGCCAGAGCCAGATCGGGGCGTGAGCGGGGTGGACGTCGACGTCGAGCTGCTCGACCGGACGCCCCGGGTGGCGACCTCCTTCGCGACCGGGGTCGCCACCGGGCTGGGCCGACCCGGCGCCCGCGGCGAGCTGCCCGGGCGACGGCTCGTGCTCCCCGGCGTCCGGCAGGACGTGCCGAGGCTCGCCGGGTTCTGCGAGGTCACCGGGGGCCTGCTGGCCGACACCGTGCCGGCCACCTGGCTGCACGTCCTCACCTTCCCGCTCCAGGTCCGGCTCATGTCCGCCCGGGACTTCCCCTTCCCCATGCTCGGCATGGTGCACGTCGGCAACCGGATGAGGGTGCACCGCCCGGTGCGGGTGACCGAGGAGCTCACCCTGTCCACCTGGGCCGAGCACCTCGCGCCGCACCGCAAGGGCAGCACCGTCGACCTCGTCGGGGAGGTCCGCGTCGCCGACGAGGTGGTCTGGGAGGGGCGCAGCACCTACCTCGTGCGCGGCGCCACGCCCCCCGGCCCGCCCGCCGAGCGGGCGCCGTCGTCAGCGGCCGGCGCCGGCGCCGACGGGCCGCCCGAGGGCCCGGCCGGCCCCGGCGCCGACGGGTCGCCGCAGGGCCCGGCCGGCCCCGGCGCCGACGGGCCTGGGCGCCAGGTCGCGCTGTGGCGTCTGCCGGCCGACCTCGGGCGCTCCTACGCCCGGGTGGCGGGCGACGCCAACCCGATCCACCTCTCGGCGCTCAGCGCCAAGGCGTTCGGCTTCCCCCGGGCCATCGCCCACGGCATGTGGACGCACGCGCGCGTGCTGGCGGCCGTGCAGCCGCGCCTGCCGCAGCGCTATGCCGTCTCGGCGACCTTCGTCAAGCCGATCCTGCTGCCCTCGACGGTGGTGCTGCGCACCGGCGCGGAGGGGCTCGGCGACCTCGCCGTGACCGATCGCGACGGCTCGAGGACGCACCTGTCGATGCAGGTCGACGGGCGGGTCTGAGCGGTGCTCGTGGCCGTCGTGCCCGTTTTGGAAACGCCCGCCGGCCTCGTGTAAAGTTGCGTCTCGCTGCCTGCGGGCCTCCGCCCGTCAGGATCGACAGCCCGCCCCTATAGCTCAGTCGGTAGAGCGTCTCCATGGTAAGGAGAAGGTCAACGGTTCGATTCCGTTTGGGGGCTCTGGTGAGCCGGTTCGCCGGGCGCCGCGAGGCGGAGTAGCTCAGCTGGTTAGAGCGCACGACTCATAATCGTGAGGTCGCGGGATCGAGCCCCGCCTCCGCTACCACGTACCGGGTAGGTACGGACCGCACAAGCACAGATCCACACCGAGAGCAGGTTGCACCGTGGCTAAGTCCACCGACGTTCGCCCCAAGATCACCATGGCGTGCACGGAGTGCAAGGAGCGCAACTACATCACCAAGAAGAACCGGCGGAACAACCCCGACCGGCTCGACATGGCGAAGTTCTGCCCGCGCTGCGGCAAGCACACCGCGCACCGCGAGACCCGCTGACCCACCCGTCGGCAACGACGACCAGGCCGTCACCCGCACCGGGTGGCGGCCTTCGTCATACCTGACCGCGCTCCGGGCCAGGAGGGTGGATCGCTAGGCTGGGCCGTATGCCCGTCAACCCTGACTACGCCGGTCGTGAGTACCCCCCGGCCGGCCCCTTCGAGGTCACCCGCGAGCAGCTCGCCGCCTTCGCCGACGCGGTCGGGGCCAGCAGCCCCGCCCACCGCGACCCGGAGGCGGCCCGCGCCATGGGGCACGCCGACGTCGTCGCCCCGCCGACCTTCGCGGTCCGCCTCGCGCAGGCGTGCGAGGCGCAGCTGGTCGAGGACCCCGGGGCGGGCATCGACTTCTCCCGCGTGGTGCACGGCCAGGAGGGCTTCGTGCACCACCGCCCGATCACGGCCGGCGACAGCCTGACCGGCACGCTGCACGTCGACACCATGCGCGAGGCCGGCGGGCACGGCATGGTGGCCACCCGCGTGGAGCTGGTCGACGCCGCCGGGGCGGCGGTCACGACGGTGACCTCGACCATCGTGGTCCGGGGGGAGGGCTGATGAGCGACCTCACCCGCACCGTGACCGTCGACCGCGCCCGTCTCGTGGCGTACGCCGACGCCTCCGGCGACCACAACCCGATCCACCAGGACGCCGACGTGGCCCGCCGGGTCGGTCTGCCCGACGTCATCGCGCACGGCATGTGGACCATGGGTGCCGCGCTCGAGGTCGTCACCGACTACGTCGGCGGCGACCCGGCCCGGATCCTGTCCTGCCAGACCCGGTTCACCGGGATGGTGGTCGTGCCGGAGGGGGAGACCGTCGAGGTGCTCGTCACGGGTGTGGTGAAGAAGGTCGACGAGGCCGCGGGCACCCAGACGCTGGAGCTGAGCGCGACGTGCGCGGGGGAGAAGGTGCTCGGCCGCTGCCAGGCGGTGGTGCGCCCGCTCGGGGCCCAGGCGTGAGAGCGCCGGAGCCGCGGGGTGCCGAGACCGGTGCCCCGAGCCTGGACGATGCTGTCCCGGCGGGCACGACCCTCGCCGAGCTGACGACCATGCGGGTGGGCGGGGCGCCCCGGCGGCTCGTCACCGCGCGCACCGAGGCCGAGCTCATCGAGGCCGTGCGCGGGTGCGACGAGGCCGGTGAGCCGCTGCTGGTCGTCGGTGGCGGGTCCAACCTCGTGGTCGCCGACGCCGGGTTCCCCGGCACCGTCGTCCTGGTGCGTACCCGCGGGATCGAGGTCCCGCACGACTCGGCCTGCGGCGGGGTGAGCGTGACGGTCGCCGCCGGCGAGGACTGGGACGAGCTCGTCGCCCGGGCTTGCGCGCAGGGGTGGTCGGGGATCGAGGCGCTCTCCGGCATACCCGGGTCGACCGGCGCGACGCCGGTCCAGAACGTCGGGGCCTACGGGCAGGAGGTCGCGCAGACCGTGGCCCGGGTGCGGGTGTGGGACCGCGTCGAGCAGCGCGTCCGGACGATGTTCGCCGGCGACCTCGGCTTCGCCTACCGGCACTCCGTGCTCAAGGAGTCGATGCTCGGGCCGGAGGCCGCCCCGGGGACGGTGACCCCGCGCTACGTCGTGCTCACCGTCACCTTCTCGCTGCGCCCCACGGAGCTGTCCCAGCCCGTCGGGTACGCCGCGCTCGCCGACGGCCTCGGGGTCGCCCTGGGGGAGCGCGTGCCGCTGGCCCGGGCCCGGGAGGCGGTGCTGGAGCAGCGACGCCGTCGGGGCATGGTGCTCGACGCGCAGGATCACGACACGTGGTCCTGCGGCTCCTTCTTCACCAACCCGGTGCTGTCGCGGGAGGAGCTGCAGCAGGTGCGGCTGCGGGCCGAGGAGAGCGTCGGTCAGGACCGACGCTCCGCGGTCCCCCCGACCTACCCGACGGACCGCGAGCAGCTCGTCAAGACCTCCGCCGCGTGGCTCATCGAGCACGCGGGCTTCGGCCGGGGGTTCGGCTCGAGGAGCGGGCGCCCCGCCGGCCTGTCCACCAAGCACACGCTCGCGGTGACCAACCGTGGCCAGGCGAGCGCGGCCGACGTCCTGGCGATCGCCCGCGAGGTCCGGGACGGGGTCGAGCAGACGCTCGGGGTGCGGTTGGTCAACGAGCCCGTGCTCGTGGGCCTCACGCTGTGAGGGCTGGCCCCGCCCTCTCGCGCCGCCGGCCAGGTGCGCGACCCCGGGGGTAGGGGCCACGATGACCTCATGAGACGTCACCGGCAGCCCGTCGCGCTCCTCTCCGCCCTCCTCGGCGTCGGGCTCGCCGTCTCCGGGTGCGGGACCGAGGGCACCGACCCCGCCGGCGGAGCCGTCACGCAGACGTCCACGCCGGGAGCCGACGCCGAGGAGGTGGTCGGCACCGGCATCGTCATGCAGCGCTCTGCGGACGCACCCCCCGAGCTGTGCGTCGGGCCGATCGCCGAGTCGATGCCGCCCCAGTGCCGGGGGCCGGTGCTGGCGGGCGAGTTCGACTGGGAGGACGTGGAGGCGCGCCAGCAGGGCGAGGTCCGCTGGACCGACGAGACGTACTACGGAGTCGGCACCTACGCGCCCGACGGTGGGGAGCAGGGCACGTTCACGCTGACCCGGCCCCTCACCGCCGAGCAGCCGCAGGGCTACCCGCCGCTCCGCGTCGACGGGGGATGATCCCGGGGTCGTCCCCACGGCATCACCCCGGGGCGGGTCGCGGAGGCAGGTGCCGCGCGTCGTCCCCGAGGGAGGGTCCACCCGCCGTTCCGGAGGCAGGGTCCACTCGCCGTTCCGGAGGCAGGGTCCACTCGCCGTTCCGGAGGCAGGGACCCGGCCCCCGTCCTACCCGGACCCCGTCCTACCCGGGCCAGCGCGGGCTCTCGTCCGGGGCGTCCGGCCGGGGTCTCCTCCCGTACCGGGTCCCCGGCGGGATGGCGAACCCCTCCGCGGTCCAGCGTGGTGCTGGGCCCGGGCTGCGTCCGCCGAAGTAGTCGTGGAACCACCACCACCGCGGCCCGTACGTGCTCGGCCGCACGGCGCGATGGGCGGGGAACCGCCGACCGGAGCGGTCGGTGGCGAGCAGGTCGGTCTCCTCCCAGCGGACCACCGGCATACCGTCGGGGCCGAGCACCGCCAGGCCCACCCCGGCCCGGCGCAGCAGCGCGAGGCAGGCGTCGAGGCTGAGCTGCTCGGCGTGGCGCTCTGCCCGTGCCACCAGGCTCTGGGGGATGCCCCAGCTCTCGGCCAGCGCCCGCTGGCTCCATCCGCGCTCGCGGCGAAACGCGCGCAGCGCCAGCCCCACCTGCTCGACGGGGCCCGGTGACGGCGGTCCGGCCACGTCCGCTCGAGCCAAGGAGACGAGCCCACCCGGGTCATCAGCGGCCCCGTCCGGCCGTGCCTCGCCCCCGCCTGGCTGCGCCCGGCCCTCGTCCGGCTGTGTCCCGCCGTCGCCCGGCTGTGCCCGGGCCTCACCTGGCTGTGCCTCGCTGTCGTCCGGCTGTGCCCCACCGGCGTCGATCGCCGCCATCTGTCCTCCCACCCCCGGGTGCCGTGCCGTCACCCTGCCCGACCCGCACCGCTACGCGCCACCGTCGCGCACCGCCCTGTGGACGGCACCCCACCGTCGCGCCCCTTGGGGAAATCCCACGCCGCCGGACCACCCCCGCCGGAGACGTCACACTGAGTCAGCCCCCGGATCAGCCCGCCCCTGAGCCTCCAGGCGAATCACCGGCGAGCTGAGGCTGACACCGCATCACCCCGCCCCTGAGTCACCAGCAGGCTCAGCCCGCCGTTGATCCAGGAGGCGGCTCAACGGCG
Source organism: Serinicoccus chungangensis (assembly GCF_006337125.1). Lineage (GTDB taxonomy): Bacteria > Actinomycetota > Actinomycetes > Actinomycetales > Dermatophilaceae > Ornithinicoccus > Ornithinicoccus chungangensis. The sequence goes on along the minus strand of NZ_CP040887.1, from coordinate 2,508,376 downwards.
GGCTGATTCGTCTGGGGAGTCACGGTGACGTCTCCGGCAGGGGTGTCCGGTGGAGGGTCCGCGGACGCGGGCCGCGCGGGGGAGAGCCGCGGGCCCAGAGGTCAGGTGGGGGGTGCGGGGGTGTCGAGCCAGGCGTCGACCTCGGCGAGCAGCCGGCGTCGGGTCGCCGGGGAGGCCACCGAGCCCTCGATGGAGCCACGGGCCAGCAGCGCGAGGGCGCCGTCGTCGAGCCCGTGGTCGACCCTGGCGGAGACGTACTGGTCGGCGAGGCGGGTGCCGAAGAGCAGCGGGTCGTCCGCGCCGAGCGCGACCCGCGCACCCACCTCGAGCAGCCGGCGCAGCGGCACGGCGGCGAGGTGGGCGTAGACCCCCAGCGCCACGTTGCTCCCGGGGCAGACCTCGAGCGTCACCTGCTCCTCGACCACCCGCGCCAGCACGGACTCGTCCTCGACCGCGCGGATGCCGTGGCCCAGCCGGTCCGGGAGGAGGTGGTCGAGCGCGACTGCGACGTGGTCGGCGCCCAGCAGCTCACCGGCGTGCGGAACGCTGGCGAGGCCCGCCTTGGCCGCGATGCGGAAGGCCGGCTCGAAGTCACCGGTCCAGCCACGCCGCTCGTCGTTGGACAGGCCGAAGCCGACGACCGTCCCGGCGGCGTCACCGGCGTGCCGGGCCGCGAGGCGGGCGAGGGCGCGGGCGTCCAGGGGGTGCCGCATGCGGGAGGCCGCCACGACCACCGCGACCTGGGTCGGGCCCGCCGCGGAGACCGCCCGCGCCTCGTCGAGCACGATCTCCAGGGCCGGGGTCAGACCACCGACGAAAGGAGCGTATGACGTGGGGTCGACCTGGATCTCCAGCCACCGCGACCCCTCGGCGGCGTCGTCCTCGGCCGCCTCGCGCACGATGCGACGCATGTCCGCCTCGTCGCGCACGACAGCACGGGCGGCGTCGTAGAGGCGCTGGAACCGGAACCAGCCGCGCTCGTCGTGGCCGGACAGCCGGGGTGGCCACTGGCTGGTCAGGGCGTGCGGCAGGTGCAGGCCGTGCTTGTCCGCGAGGTCACGCACGGTGTCCACCCGCATCGACCCGGTGAAGTGCAGGTGCAGGTGGGCCTTGGGCAGCGCGAGCAGCGAGCGCGTGCGTCCAGGCATCCCCCCAGGGTAGACGGGGGATGGCCCCCTGGGAGAGGTCCCCACCCCTCGCTAGAGTCGCTGCCGTGACCGTGATCCAGACGACGGCGCTGACCAAGCGCTACGGCTCCGCCCAGGTGCCTGCGCTCGACGACCTCAGCATCGAGGTCGGCGACGGGGTGACCGGTCTGGTCGGTGCCAACGGGGCGGGCAAGTCCACGCTCATCAAGATCCTCCTCGGCCTGCTGGCCCCGTCCTCCGGCTCCGCGAGCGTGCTGGGCCACGACATCCAGGGGTCGGGGGAGCAGATCCGCCGGGCCGTGGGCTACATGCCCGAGCACGACTGCCTGCCCCCCGACATGCGCTGCATCGACTTCGTGGTCCACATGGGCCGGATGTCCGGTCTGCCGCCGGCGCCTGCCCGCGAGCGGGCTGCCGACGTCTTGCGGCACGTCGGGCTCGCCGAGGAGCGCTACCGCCTCATGGGCGGCTACTCCACCGGCATGAAGCAGCGGGCCAAGCTCGCCCAGGCCCTCGTCCACGACCCCGAGCTGGTGATGCTCGACGAGCCCACCAACGGTCTGGACCCCGCCGCGCGGGACGACATGCTGGCCCTCGTGCACCGCATCGGGCACGACTTCGGCATACCGGTCCTCGTGACCTCGCACCTGCTCGGCGAGCTCGAGCGCATCAGCGACCACGTCGTCGTCCTGGACGGGGGGCGGCTGCTCCGCTCGGAGGCGACCCGCAGCTTCCTCGCCGACACCGGCACGGTCCTGGTGGAGGTCACCGGCGAGGGGGACGCGCAGCAGCGCATGGGCGAGGCCCTGGCGGCGCGCGGGCTGAGCTGCCGTCCGCACGGCGGCCTCATCGAGATCGACCCCGCCGCGGTCGGGGAGGACGGCGAGGCCGCCGCGGCGGCCCACGACCGGCTGCGCGACCTCGTCCGCGACACCGCGGCCGACCTCGACCTCGGGCTGGTGCGCGTCCAGGCCCGCACGGGCCGCCTCGAGGACGTCTTCCGCGACGAGGTGCCGGCATGAGCGCCCACGACAGCGCCGGGGTCATCCACGACATCGGCTACCGCCGGTATGCCGGGGAGCGCACCTCGCGCGCCGGCATCATCCGGGCGCTGCTGGCCTCCGGGGTCCTGGCCGTCTTCGGTTTCGGCCGCTCGGGCAAGGCCAAGGTGCTGCCCTTCGCCCTGCTGGGCATGACGCTCGTCCCCGCGGTCATCCAGGTGGGGATCATGAGCATCATCGGCCTCTCCGCGGACCTGCTCAACTACTCCGCCTACAACGCCGGCTCCTCCTTCCTCGTCGTGCTCTTCGTCGCGGCCCAGGCGCCGGTGCTCTTCAGCCGCGACCTGCGATCCGGTGTCATCAGCCTCTACCTCGCCCGCCCCCTGGGCGCCACGGCGTTCGCGCTGACCCGGTGGGCCTCCCTGGTGCTGGCCATCCTGGCCTTCGTGCTCACCCCGCTGCTCGTGCTCTTCATCGGCGGGCTCGCCGCCGGCGCCAGCCTGCAGGAGGAGCTGCCGCGGGTCGCGGTGGCCCTCGCCGGGGCCGTGCTGCTCGCCATGCTGGTCGCCACCGTCGCCTCCCTCGTCGCCTCCTGGACGCTGCGTCGGGGCCTGGCCATCGCCGGCTCGATCATGGTCCTGCTCGTCGGGCTCGGCGTGACCGCCGGGCTGCAGGAGGTCGCCAGCACCGAGGGCGCCACGAGCCTGGCGCACTGGGCGGCCCTGCTGTCCCCCTTCGTGCTCGTCGACTCGGTGCAGGTGGCGCTCGGCGACGCCACCAGCCAGTTCCCCGCCCCGGCCGACACCGTCACGACCGGCCTGTTGCTGCTCGCCAGCGCCCTCGCCCTCATGCTCCTCGGGATCGCCCTGCTCGTGCGCCGCTACCGCAGCAAGGGGGCGTGATGACCGACCTCACCCTCACCGGTGTCTCCCGGTGGTACGGCAACGTCGTCGCCGTCAACGACGTCACCATGTCCATCCGTCCCGGCGTCACCGGCCTCCTCGGGCCCAACGGCGCGGGGAAGTCGACCCTCATCGCCATGATGGCCGGCTTCCTGGCCCCCTCCGCGGGGGACATCCGCCTCGGCGAGGCGCCCGTGTGGCGCAACGTCGGCGCCTACCGCGACCTGGGCCTGGTGCCCGAGCGGGAGGTGAGCTTCTCCTACCTCACCGGCCGCGCCTTCGTGCAGGCCTCCGCCGAGCTCCACCGGCTCGCCGACCCGCGTGCCGCGACGGCGCGGGCGCTGGCGGAGGTGGACCTCGTGGACGCCGCGGACCGGCCGATCAGCACCTTCTCCAAGGGCATGCGGCAGCGCGCCAAGCTCGCTTCCGCGCTCGTGCACGAGCCGACGGTGCTGCTGCTGGACGAGCCGTTCAACGGCGTCGACCCCCGGCAGCGCATGCACCTCATGGAGCTGCTGACCCGGATGGGGGAGCAGGGCCGCACCGTGCTCTTCTCCAGCCACATCCTCGAGGAGGTCGAGCAGATCGCCCGCCAGATCGAGGTCGTCGTGTCGGGGCGGCACGCGGCCAGCGGGGACTTCGGCGCCATCCGGCGGCTCATGACCGACCGCCCCAGCCACTACGTGGTCCGCTCCAGCGACGACCGGGGCCTGGCCTCGATGCTCATGGGCCTGACCGGGGTGCGCTCGGTCGCGCTCGGCCGGGTGGGTACCGGGGAGGCGATCACGGTGGAGGTGACCGACATGGGCCAGTTCACCCTGGCCCTGCCCCGCCTGGCGCGCTCGGCCGGCATCACGGTGCGCGAGCTGGCCCCCTCGGACGAGAGCCTGGAGTCGGTGTTCACCTACCTGGTGCAGTCATGAACCTCACCATCATGCGCCTCGCGCTGCAGGCCCTCGTGGGTCAGCGCCGCGGCCTGGTCATCCTCGCCCTGCCGGTGCTCCTCATCGCCCTGGCCGGCGTGCTCCGCGCGCTGACCGGCGAGCCTGTCTCGGCCAACGCCGTCGTCGTCGAGGTCGGGATCGCGCTCGTGGTGCCGCTCGTGGCGCTGCTCGCGGCCAACGGCGTCCTCGGGCCGGAGATCGACGACGGCTCGGTCGTCTACCTCCTGTCCACACCGGTGAGCAGGTATGCCGTGGCCGCGTCCAAGTTCGTCGTCGCCGCCGGCGTCGCCGCCGTGGCCGCGGTCACCGGGCTCCTGGGGGCCACGCTCGCCGGCGGGCTCAGCGGTCGGTGGGTCGTGGTCTCGGTCGTCGTGGGGGCCGGTGGGGCGGTCCTCTACACGGCGCTGTTCAGCGCGATCGCCGCCGCCACGCGGCACGGGATGATCGCCGGCCTCGTCTACGTCACCGTGGTCGAGAGCCTGCTCGGCCGGTTCCTCAGCGGCTTCCGCTACGTCTCCGTGCGGGCCTTCGCCGAGCGGCTGGGGGAGGTGGCCGCCGACGTCGACCTGCCGGTGTCCGACCTCTCGACGACCTACGCGGTCATCGCCTCGCTCGTGCTGCTGGTCGTGGGCGTCGGCGCGGCCGGCTGGCGGCTGGCCCGCTTCCAGCTCAAGGGCGACGAGTAGCCTGCGCGCCGGCCGGTCCGGGGTGACGGGCCCGGCGCCAGGCCCGTCTGAGCGAGGTCAGCACGGCACGGTCCAGCGGCGCGAACTCCCGCGAGATGGTGGGGCCGGGCAGCGCCCGGCCACCCTGCTCGTCGCGCCACCGCGCGTGCTGCGCCGCCCGGGCGGGGGCGTCGAGCACCTGCAGGATGCGGTCCACGGCGCGCAGGATCGAGCCCCGCAGCAGCCACTGGTCGGTCGGCCCGCCGCCGGACTCCATGAGCATGAGCTCGGTGAGGATGGCACGGGTCTCCCGCAGCAGCTCCATGTTGTCGTCGAGCAGGACCCGGCGCCGCTCCGGGTCCCCGCTGGTCTCGGCCTCCACCAACGCCCCGAAGGAGTCGATGCAGCTGCCGACGTCGCGCAGCACGACCGCGACCGCCGCCCGCACCTCGTCGGAGAACTCCGGCGTGCTGTCCACGTCGGCGTCCCGGGCCTCGTGGCCCAGGGCCACGAACAGCGCGCGGGTCGCGGCGGCGCAGTCCTGGAGGGAGTCCAGGCCCGAGCGCAGCAGCGGGCTCACGTCGGCGCGGCCGATGGTGCGGGTGTTCCACTGCCACATCTCGCTGACCCGCCCGACGAGCTCGCCCGCCCGGCCCAGGTCGTCACCGACGTCCCGGGCGGCGCGCAGGTGGGCGGCGATCGACTCTCCCGTGACCGTGCCCTCGTCGATGTCGTCGGCCGCCGCGGCGAACACCTCGGCCTGGCGTCGGGCCACGGTCCGCACGGAGGCGGCGGCCGCGCCGACCGGGATGGCCGGGGGCCACAGCAGCGGCAGCAGGATGCCCACGGCGGCGCCGATGAGCGTGGTGAGCACCCGCGTCTCGGCCGCGGTGTTCTGCAGCGACGCCCCGAGGATGAGCATGCCGCTGATCGGGGTCTCCAGCGCCTGCGGTCCCAGCCGCAGGAGGCTGCCGAGCAGCAACGAGACGAAGATGACCAGGCCCAACGACCACCAGGTGAGACCGAACCAGATCGAGACGACGAGGGCGACGCCGATGCCGGTGAGCACCGCGCCCACCCGCACCATCCCCATGCGCAGGGAGCCGGTCGCGCTCGCCTGGGTGACGAGGATCGCGGTGAGCGAGCAGGTGAGGTCGATCGGCCCCACCGTCACCGCCCGGGTGATGACGTAGGCCAGCACGGCGGCCGTGGTCACCCGCACCAGGTTCATCCAGTCGGGCCGCCACGCGAGGACCAGGGCGCGCCACCCGTCGGTCACCCACGCCCGCGCCCGGGCGGAGTGCGGGGCGAGGCGGGGCATACGCTCATCACACCACGCGCACCCCGGCGGGGGAAGGCCGCGTGACCTGCAGATTGCATATTTATACGGGGTCGCGCATACACTCGTGCCATGTCCAAGGTCTTGACGAGCATCCCTGTCGGTGAACGTGTCGGGATCGCCTTCTCCGGCGGTCTGGACACCTCGGTCGCGGTCGCGTGGATGCGTGAGAGGGGCGCCGTGCCCTGCACCTACACGGCCCACATCGGTCAGTACGACGAGACCGACATCGACGGGGTGCCCGGCCGCGCGGCCGAGTATGGCGCGCAGATCGCCCGGCTCGTCGACTGCCGGCCCGAGCTCGTCGAGGAGGGCCTCGTGGCCCTGGCCTGCGGCGCCTTCCACATCCGCTCCGGCGGCCGCACCTACTTCAACACCACCCCGCTGGGCCGCGCCGTCACCGGCACCATGCTCATCCGGGCGATGAAGGAGGACGAGGTCCACATCTGGGGGGACGGCTCGACCTACAAGGGCAACGACATCGAGCGCTTCTACCGCTACGGCCTGCTCGCCAACCCCCAGCTGCGCATCTACAAGCCGTGGCTGGACGAGGCCTTCGTGCACGAGCTCGGTGGCCGGGACGAGATGAGCCAGTGGCTCTCCGAGCGCGACCTGCCCTACCGCGCGAGCAAGGAGAAGGCCTACTCCACCGACGCCAACATCTGGGGTGCCACCCACGAGGCGAAGAAGCTGGAGCACCTCGACGTCGGGATGGAGGTGGTCGAGCCGATCATGGGGGTGCCCTTCTGGGACCCGGAGGTCGACATCCCGACCGAGGACGTCACCGTCGCCTTCGAGCACGGGCGGCCGGTCTCGATCAACGGCGAGGACTTCGGTGGCGACGCGGTCGCGCTGGTGATGGAGGCCAACGTCATCGGTGGTCGGCACGGGCTCGGCATGGCCGACGAGATCGAGAACCGGATCATCGAGGCCAAGTCGCGGGGCATCTACGAGGCGCCGGGGATGGCGCTGCTGCACATCTGCTACGAGCGGCTCGTCAACGCCATCCACAACGAGGACGTCACCGCGGCCTACCACACCCAGGGCCGGGCCCTGGGGCGGCTCATGTACGAGGGGCGCTGGCTGGACCCGCAGGCGCTGATGATCCGGGAGTCGCTGCAGCGCTGGGTCGCCTCCGCGGTGACCGGCGAGGTGACGCTGCGGCTGCGCCGGGGCGAGGACTACACCATCGTCGCCACGGACGGCCCGGCCTTCAGCTACCACCCCGACAAGCTGTCGATGGAGCGGGTGACGAACGCCGCCTTCGGCCCCACCGACCGGATCGGTCAGCTGACCCTGCGCAACCTCGACATCGCCGACTCGCGGGCCCGGCTGGAGCAGTACGTCTCCATGGGCCTGCTGGGCGTCGGGGCGGCAGCGGCACCGGGCGCGGAGCAGAACGGCCGTCCCGAGGGCGTGCTCGGCGCCGAGGAGCCCTCCCGGCTGGGCCTGGCCACGACCTCGCTGGTCGGCGAGCTCACCCCCGGTGGTGCGGACCGGATCGCCGGCGGCGTCGGGCCGACCGAGGACGAGGAGGAGTCGCTGGACTGGGCGGCCATGGAGTTCGGCACCGACTGACCGGGGCGCGGACGCCAGACCGCCCGCTCGTCCTGCTGCCAGGACGGGCGGGCGGTCGTCGTCCCGGCGTCGACCGGGGAGAGGTCAGCGGGCCTCGGCGAGCAGCGCCTGGATCCGGCTGACGCCCTCCTCCAGGTCGTCGTCACCGAGGGCGTACGACAGCCGGAGGTAACCGCTGGGCCCGAAGGCCTCGCCGGGCACCACCGCGACCTCGACCTCCTCGAGGATGAGGGCGGCCAGCTCCACGGAGGTGCGCGGCGTGCGGCCGCGGATCTCCCTGCCGAGCACGCCCTCGACCGAGGGGTAGGCGTAGAACGCCCCCTGCGGCACCGGGCACTCGACCCCGTCGATCGCGTTGAGCATCTCGACCATCCGGCGACGGCGCCGGTCGAAGGCGACCTTCATCTCCTCGACCGCGTCCAGGCTGCCCTCGAGCGCCGCGATCGCGGCCCGCTGCGAGACGTTGGCGACGTTGGACGTCGCGTGGCTCTGCAGGTTGGTCGCGGCCTTGATGACGTCGGTCGGGCCGATCATCCAGCCGACCCGCCAGCCGGTCATCGCGTAGGTCTTGGCCACCCCGTTGAGCACCACGCAGGTGTCGGCCAGCTCGGGCACGAGCACCGGCATCGAGGGGGCCTGCGCGCCGTCGTAGAGCAGGTGCTCGTAGATCTCGTCGGTGATGACCCAGATGCCGTGCTCCAGCGCCCAGCGGCCGATCGCCTCGACCTGCTCGGTCGGGTAGACCGCGCCGGTCGGGTTCGACGGCGAGCAGAACAGCAGGGCCTTGGTGCGCTCGGTGCGCGCGGCCTCCAGCTCCTCCACGGTGACCAGGTAGGCCCCGGCCTCGGCGTCGGCGCCGGCGAAGACCTCGACCGGGCTCCCGCCGGCGAGCCGGATCGACTCAGGGTAGGTCGTCCAGTAGGGGGTCGGCAGGATGACCTCGTCGCCGGGGTCGAGCAGCGCCGCGAAGGTGTTGTAGACCGCCTGCTTGCCACCGTTGGTGACCAGCACGTTGGCCGGCTCCACGACGTACCCGGAGTCCCGGCGCGTCTTGGCGACGATCGCCTCCTTGAGCGCGGGGAGGCCGCCGGCGGGGGAGTAGCGGTGGTTGACCGGGTCCGAGCAGGCGTCGACGGCCGCCTGCACCACGTAGTCGGGCGTGGGGAAGTCCGGCTCGCCGGCGCCGAAGCCGATGACGGGTCGGCCCTGGGCCTTGAGGGCCTTGGCCTTGGCGTCGACGGCCAGGGTGGCCGACTCGGCGATGGATCCGATGCGGGTGCTGATGCGGGTCTGCTCGCTCACGTGACCCATCATGGCATCGACGCTTCACGTGGCGTCAGCCCCCGCCCGTCTTTGCCCAACGCGTCGGCCGTCCCGTATGCTGACCCTTCGGGTGTTCGCACCGTGCGCCAGCCTGCCTCCCAGCAGCGGGTCGGCGTCGCGAGGACCTGGTGAAGGGCAATAGCTCAATTGGTAGAGCACCGGTCTCCAAAACCGGCGGTTGGGGGTTCGAGTCCCTCTTGCCCTGCGTGACCGGGAGGCGCCCCGCCCCCCGGGAGATCTCAACCAGCGACAGGAAGGCGAGCCGTGGCCGACTCCGCCCGCGACACCGACGGTGTTGCCCGCAGCCAGGCCGGCGCCGGTCCGGGTGGGCGCCCGGCGACCTTCGTCGAGCAGGTCATGGCCGAGCTGCGCAAGGTCGTCCAGCCCACGCGCAACGAGCTCATCACCTACACGATCGTCGTCTTCGTCTTCGTGCTGGTGATGATGGCGTTCGTCTTCGGTCTGGACCAGCTGTTCCAGTGGCTGGTCGGTCTCGTCTTCGGGGCCTGACCGCGAGCAGCACCCGGTGCCGATCGGCGCCGCGACACGACATTGAGGAAGTAGGGCATGTCCGAGCAGACCCCCGACCACGACGAGGTCACCGCCGAGCAGTCCGTGCAGGACGCCGACGTGGAGGCCGCCGAGCGTCACGACGGTGACGACCCGGCCGACCCCGTGGAGGAGGCCGTCTACGGCGAGGACGACGAGGTGGCCTCCGAGGAGCCCGCGGACGCCGAGGAGGTCCTCGAGGCGGTCGACCCGCTGGAGGAGTTCACCTCGGTCCTGCGCGGCAAGTTCGGCGACTGGTTCGTCATCCACTCCTACGCCGGCTACGAGAACCGGGTCAAGCACAACCTGGAGACCCGGATCACCAGCCTCAACATGGAGGACTACATCTTCGAGGTGGAGGTCCCCATGGAGGAGGTGACCGAGATCAAGAACGGCCAGCGCAAGCAGGTGCGCCGGGTGCGGATGCCCGGCTACGTCCTCGTGCGCATGGAGCTGACCGACGAGTCCTGGGGCGCCGTCCGGCACACGCCGGGCGTCACCGGCTTCGTCGGCAACGCCCACCAGCCGGTGCCGCTGAGCATCGACGAGGTCGTCTCGATGCTGGCCCCGAAGTTCGACACCCCGACCCCGGCGCCCAGCGCCGCGGGCGACGGCGGCGCGACCTCGGACGACGGCTTCAGCCGCCCGGCCCAGCCGCAGGTCGACTTCGAGGTCGGCGAGTCGGTCACCGTCATGGAGGGCCCGTTCGAGACGCTGCCCGCCACGATCTCCGAGATCCTGCCCGAGAGCAACAAGCTCAAGGTGCTGGTCTCGATCTTCGGCCGCGAGACCCCCGTCGAGCTGTCGTTCAACCAGGTCGCCAAGATCTGATCCCCCCCGGGGGACCTCGTCCCCCGACCCCGCCGTCACCGGCCGGTGCACGGCATGCAACCGGGTCATCGCCCAGGGCGTCGGCCCACGATCCAAGGAGAGCACCATGCCCCCCAAGAAGAAGGTCTCCGGCTTCATCAAGCTGCAGATCCAGGCCGGCGCCGCCACCCCGGCCCCGCCCGTCGGCCCCGCGCTGGGTCAGCACGGCGTCAACATCATGGAGTTCGTCAAGGCGTACAACGCCGCGACGGAGTCCCAGCGTGGCAACGTCATCCCGGTCGAGATCACGGTCTACGAGGACCGCTCGTTCACCTTCATCACCAAGACCCCGCCGGCCGCCGAGCTCATCAAGAAGGCGGCGGGCGTCGGCAAGGGCTCCGGCGAGCCGCACAAGACCAAGGTCGGCACGCTGACGGACGCCCAGCTCAGCGAGATCGCCGAGATGAAGATGGCCGACCTCAACGCCAACGACCTGGACATGGCCAAGCGCATCATCGCTGGCACCGCCCGGTCGATGGGCATCACCACCAGCTGAACCTCCGGGGTATGCCCTCCGCCCACCGGGCGGACGGCATACCCCGAACCCTGTGGCAGGGCCTGCTTCGGCCCGTCCGACCACAGCTCCACCATCACCACGAGGAGTGACACATGAAGCGCAGCAAGGCCTACCGCGCCTCCGCGGAGAAGCTCGCCGAGGGGTCGTTCTACACCCCCCGCGAGGCGATCCGCCTGGCCAAGGAGACCAGCACCACGAAGTACGACGCGACCGTCGAGGTCGCCCTGCGCCTGGGCGTCGACCCGCGCAAGGCCGACCAGCTCGTCCGCGGCACCGTCAACCTGCCCGGCGGCACCGGCAAGACGGCCCGGGTGCTCGTCTTCGCCAACGGCGACAAGGCGCAGGCCGCCCTGGACGCCGGCGCCGACTACGTCGGCTCGGACGACATGATCGAGCGCGTCTCCGGCGGCTGGACGGACTTCGACGCCGTCGTCGCCACCCCGGACCTCATGGGCAAGGTCGGCCGCCTGGGCAAGGTGCTCGGCCCCCGCGGGCTCATGCCCAACCCCAAGACCGGCACCGTCACGATGGACACCGGCAAGGCCGTGTCCGACATCAAGGGCGGCAAGATCGAGTTCCGGGTGGACAAGCACGCCAACCTCCACTTCATCATCGGCAAGACCTCCTTCGACGAGGCGACCCTCGCGGAGAACTACGCCGTCGCGATCGAGGAGATCCTGCGGCTGAAGCCGACCAGCTCCAAGGGTCGCTACGTCACCAAGGCGACGATGTCGACGACGATGGGCCCGGGCATCCCCCTGGACCCCGCGCGCGTCGCCAGCGTCCTGGAGACCGCGCCGGCCGAGTGAGACCCGCCTGAGCGGCTGCGGCCGCTCGCCGTCGACGCCCCCGGGAGCACCCCACGTGCTCCCGGGGGCGTCGTCGCGTCGGGGCAGCACGCGTCGCGCCGTGGTGTCGACCCGTCGGCCTCTCCTGTCACAGGGGTCCCGACGTGCGGGGACATCCCTCCGGGCCGGGGACATAGCGCCGGCAGACGGGACTGTCCCCGCACGGTGTGGCCGGTGTGACCTGTGTGGCTCGTGGGATCGTCGACTCGTGGGGTCGTGGGGTCGTGGGGTCGTGGGGTCGTGGGGTCGTGGGGTCGTGGGGTCGTGGGGTCGCGGGGTCGTGGAGCCGGGGGAGTGGGTCCCGTGGGCGGGCCGGGTGCGCGGACCCCGGGACTCTCAGCCCCGGGACACCTCGGGCAGCCGCCAGGACACGGCGGCGCCGACCAGCCCTAGCAGGGCCAGGAAGACCAGGGCGGCGACGGCGCCGAGGGTCGCCAGGGCCGCGCTCACCGCACCCGTGACGAGCAGGACGACGCCCATGGCGGTGTTGGAGACCGCGACGTAGCGCGTGCGGAGGTCGCCTTCGGCGAGGTCCACGACATACGTCTTGCGGGCCACCCGCACGCCCACGTGCACGAGGCTCAGCACGAGGTATGCCGTGACCAGCACCGCGAGCAGCGCCCCCGGGCGCCCCGGCAGCGCCAGGACGGCCACGACCGCGAGGAGCACGACGACCGAGGCGACGAGCGCGCCGAGCACCATGACGAGCCGGCTGGACCGGTCGGCCAGCGACCCGAAGACCCTCCCGCCGACCACCGAGGCGACGCCCTGCGCGATGACGAACGACCCGAGCCCGCCGAGCAGCGCGGCGACCGTGCCCTGGCCGCCCGACCGGCCCGCGTCGACCGCCAGGGTCACGAGGAAGGGCGGCGCGAGCGCCGACACTAGGAGCAGCCCCCGGGCCAGGACGAACCGGCGGAACCCGGCGTCGTCCCGCAGGAGGCCGACCGTGTCGGTCCACCAGTGCTGGCGCTCCTCCTCGGGCTCCTGGGGCTCCTCGGGGATCCCCGCGTAGACCAGGACCGCGAGCGCCCACATCAGCGCCGCACCGAGCAGGAAGGCCGCCAGCGCCGGGGCGTCCAGGCCGGGCCCGAGCAGCTGCAGGGCCACCCCGATGACCAGGGCCGCCACCCCCGACACCATGGTCGCGGCCCCGGTCACCTGGCCGCGCTGCCCCTTCGGCACCGTCCGGCCCTGCACGTCCTTGGCCGCCATCGAGCACAGGCAGCGCGCGAGGGCGAAGACCGCGAGCGCCGCGAGGACGGCGGCCCCCGCCACCCACCCGTCGAGCGCCAGGGCCGCTGCCGCCATGGCCGCCGTCGCCCCGGCCTGGCCGGCCGCACCGAGCATCCACACCCGGGTGCGGCGCGGGCGGGCCACCACCCACGGCGTCAGCGCGGCCTGCGGCAGCATCGACCCGGCCTCGCGCACGGGCACCAGCAGCCCCACCAGCGCGGCGGGCGCGCCGACGAGGGTGAGCAACCAGGGGAGGACCGTCTTGGCGTTGACGACCTGGTCGCCGATGCTCTGCAGGGCGTTGGCACCGATGAGCCGCAGCCCGCCACGGCTCACCCGGTCGCTCCCGCCGAAGTCGCTCTCGGCCTGCGGATCCTCGCTGACGAACCGGTGGTACCACCGCGCCCGTGTCGACTGCTCGCTCACCGGCCCCATGATGCCGGGCGGCCCGACCGCACCGGAGACCGGCACCGGGATTTGGGCCGCCCACGGGTATGCCGTACCCTGGTGGCATACCCAAGACCGCCGGTCGTCGGCGTGCCCGGGTCCGGCGTGAGCCGGGTCGGGTGGCGTCGGCCGAAGGTTCCGACCAAGTCGGGCGTCCAGCGTAGGTGAACCGAGCACGACCCGTCCGACTCCGTCGACGATCGTCCTGCGAGCCCCGGTGCACCTGCGCCGGGGCTCTCGTCATGCCGGGCCCGGGGGTAGCCGGCACCACGACGTGATAGGAGGCCAGTATGGCGACGCCCGAGAAGGTTGCTGCCATCGCCGAGCTGACGGAGAAGTTCCGCAGCTCCGGTGGGGCCGTGCTCACGGAGTACCGCGGGCTGCGGGTGAGTCAGATCACCGAGCTGCGCGCCTCCATGCGGGAGCACGCCACCTACGCCGTGGTGAAGAACACGCTCACCAAGCGTGCTGCTGCCGAGGCCGGCATCGAAGGCCTCGACGAGCACCTGCAGGGCCCCACGGCCATCGCCTTCGTCACCGGTGACCCGGTCGAGGCGGCCAAGGGGCTGCGTGACTTCGCCAAGGCCAACCCGGCCCTGGTCATCAAGGGTGGGGTGCTCGACGGCAGGCCGTTGACCCCCGCCGAGATCACCACGCTCGCGGACCTGGAGTCCCGCGAGGTCCTGCTGGCCAAGCTGGCAGGTGCCATGAAGGGCAACCTGTCCAAGGCTGCCGGCCTGTTCGCCGCTCCGCTGTCGTCGACCGCCCGGGTCGTCGAGGCGCTGCGCGCGAAGGTCGAGGAGCAGGGCGGTCCCCTCTCCGGGGCGACGTCGGCGGCTGCCGACGAGTCCCCGTCGGCGGACTCCGCCGACACCACCGCACCGGCACAGGCCGAGGCGGGCACCGACGTCGCCGAGGGTGGCGACGAGGGCTGAGCGCGGCGGCCCCCGGGCCACGCGAGCAGCACATTCATCACAACGCCACTCACGGCATACAACAGGAAGGAACGCCCATCATGGCGAAGCTGAGCACCGAGGAGCTCCTTGACCAGTTCAAGGAGATGACCCTCATCGAGCTGTCCGAGTTCGTCAAGGCCTTCGAGGACACCTTCGAGGTCACCGCTGCCGCCCCGGTCGCCGTGGCGGCCGCGGGTGCCCCGGCCGCCGGTGGCGGCGACGACGCCGCCGAGGAGCAGGACGAGTTCGACGTCGTCCTCGAGGCCGCCGGCGACAAGAAGATCCAGGTCATCAAGGAGGTCCGTGCGCTGACCTCCCTCGGCCTGAAGGAGGCCAAGGACCTGGTCGACGGTGCGCCGAAGCCGGTCCTGGAGAAGGTCGACAAGGAGGCCGCCGAGAAGGCCAAGGAGCAGCTCGAGGGCGCCGGCGCGACCGTCACCCTCAAGTGAGCCCGTCGGTGGGGCCGCGGCTCAGGCCGTGACGTCCCGCCGACACCTCTCACCTCCGCCGCGGGCGGGGTCGGGGCACCTATGGTGCCCGGGCCCCGCCCGCGGTGCGTCCGGAGCCGGGCGGAGGAGACGGACACGCGCGGGGGAGCGGGCGTGCTTGACGGGCGGGGGGCGCAGGGAGCACCATCGTCGGACGCATCCGCCGGTGGCGGAGGTCGGGATCCACCAGGGGCGCGCCCGCCCCTGAGCCGACGTCCGGGGCTGCGGCGTCCCCGTCGTCCAGGGTTGGACGTCGGGCCATGCGGCGTGTAGACTAATTCTTTGCGCTGCCCTTCACCTGCCCTCGATCCCGTTGAAGAGATCGGTGCGCGCCCCGGCCGGTCCGCCGGGGCGCTGGACACCATCACTTCGCGCTGCATCCGTGAGCAGGCCGGGCGCCGCCTGACCGCCGCACACATTTAGGCCCGTGGAAGGACCATCCTTGGCTGCCTCGCGCACTGCGAAGAAGACTGTGTCCACCGCTCAGACGCCCTCCGGACGACTGAGCTTCGCCAAGATCCGGGAGCCCCTCGAGGTTCCCGATCTCCTGGCGCTCCAGACCGAGAGCTTCGACTGGCTCCTCGGCAACGAGGCCTGGCAGGCGCGGGTCGCCGCAGCCCAGGCCGAGGAGCGCGACGACATCCCCACCACCTCCGGTCTGGAGGAGATCTTCGAGGAGATCTCGCCGATCGAGGACTTCTCCGGCTCCATGTCGCTGAGCTTCCGCGACCACCGGTTCGAGGAGCAGAAGTACTCCGTCGAGGAGTGCCAGGAGAAGGACATGACCTACTCCGCCCCCCTGTTCGTCACGGCGGAGTTCATCAACAACTCGACCGGTGAGATCAAGAGCCAGACCGTGTTCATGGGCGACTTCCCGCTCATGACGCCGCGCGGCACCTTCATCGTCAACGGCACCGAGCGGGTCGTGGTGTCCCAGCTCGTGCGTAGCCCGGGCGTCTACTTCGAGCGCAGCCTCGACAAGACCTCGGACAAGGACATCTACTCCGCCAAGGTCATCCCCAGCCGCGGTGCCTGGCTGGAGTTCGAGATCGACAAGCGCGACCAGGTCGGCGTCCGCGTGGACCGCAAGCGCAAGCAGAGCGTCACCGTCCTGCTCAAGGCCCTCGGCTGGACCACGGACCAGATCCTCGAGGAGTTCGGCGACTACGAGTCGATCCGGCTCACCCTGGAGAAGGACCACACCACCGACCAGGACGAGGCGCTGCTGGACATCTACCGCAAGCTGCGTCCGGGCGAGCCCCCGACGCGCGACGCGGCCGAGACGCTGCTCAACAACCTCTACTTCAACCCCAAGCGCTACGACCTCGCCAAGGTCGGCCGCTACAAGGTCAACAAGAAGCTGGGGCTGCAGGCGCCGCTCGGCGAGTCCGTGCTCGGCATCGACGACATCGTCGCGACGATCAAGTACCTCGTCGCGCTGCACGCCGGCGAGCAGGCCGTGACCAGCCCGAGCGGCGAGGTCCCGGCCGAGGTCGACGACATCGACCACTTCGGCAACCGCCGCCTGCGCAGCGTCGGCGAGCTCATCCAGAACCAGGTGCGCACCGGCCTGTCCCGGATGGAGCGGGTCGTCCGCGAGCGGATGACCACCCAGGACGTCGAGGCGATCACGCCGCAGACGCTCATCAACATCCGGCCGGTCGTCGCCTCCATCAAGGAGTTCTTCGGCACCAGCCAGCTGTCGCAGTTCATGGACCAGAACAACCCGCTCTCCGGGCTGACGCACAAGCGTCGTCTGTCCGCGCTGGGCCCGGGTGGTCTGTCCCGTGACCGGGCCGGCATGGAGGTGCGCGACGTGCACCCCAGCCACTACGGCCGCATGTGCCCGATCGAGACCCCTGAGGGTCCCAACATCGGTCTCATCGGCTCGCTGGCGTCCTACGGCCGGATCAACCCGTTCGGCTTCGTCGAGACCCCCTACCGGCGGGTCCGCGACGGCAAGGTCACCGACGTCGTCGACTACCTGTCGGCCGGCGAGGAGGACCGGTTCGTCATCGCCCAGGCCAACGCCAAG
This sequence comes from Serinicoccus chungangensis, assembly GCF_006337125.1. Classification (GTDB taxonomy): domain Bacteria; phylum Actinomycetota; class Actinomycetes; order Actinomycetales; family Dermatophilaceae; genus Ornithinicoccus; species Ornithinicoccus chungangensis. The sequence continues at coordinate 2,491,530 of NZ_CP040887.1, read as the reverse complement.
CTGGACGACGACGGCACCTTCCTCGACGAGCGGGTGCTCGTGCGGGCCCGCGAGGGCGAGGCCGTCGACGTGCCCGCCGGCGACGTGGACTACATGGACGTCTCGGCGCGCCAGATGGTGTCCGCCGCGACCGCGATGATCCCGTTCCTCGAGCACGACGACGCCAACCGTGCGCTCATGGGCGCCAACATGCAGCGTCAGGCCGTGCCGCTGGTGCGCGCCGAGGCGCCACTGGTGGGCACCGGTATGGAGCACCGCGCCGCGCTGGACTCCGGTGACGTCGTGCGCGCCGCCAAGGCGGGCGCGGTCCAGGAGGTCTCCGCCGACCTGGTCACCGTGGCCAACGACGACGGCACCTACCAGTCCTACAAGATCAACAAGTTCACCCGCTCCAACCAGGGCAACTGCTACAACCAGCAGGTACGGGTCGACGTGGGCGACCACGTCGAGGCGGGTCAGCTGCTGGCCGACGGTCCCGCGACCGACGGCGGCGAGATGGCGCTGGGTCGCAACCTGCTCGTGGCGTTCATGCCGTGGGAGGGCTACAACTACGAGGACGCGATCATCCTCTCCCAGCGTCTGGTCCAGGACGACGTGCTCTCCTCGATCCACATCGAGGAGCACGAGATCGACGCCCGCGACACCAAGCTGGGTCCGGAGGAGATCACCCGGGACATCCCGAACGTCTCCGACGACGTGCTCGCCGACCTCGACGAGCGCGGCATCATCCGCATCGGTGCCGAGGTCCGCGACGGCGACCTGCTCGTCGGCAAGGTCACGCCCAAGGGTGAGACCGAGCTGACCCCGGAGGAGCGCCTGCTGCGCGCCATCTTCGGCGAGAAGGCGCGCGAGGTCCGCGACACCTCGATGAAGGTGCCGCACGGCGAGACCGGCACGGTCATCGGCGTCAAGGTGTTCGACCGCGAGGAGGGCGACGAGCTGCCCCCGGGCGTCAACCAGCTGGTCCGGGTCTACGTCGCCAACAAGCGCAAGATCACCGACGGCGACAAGCTGGCCGGACGGCACGGCAACAAGGGCGTCATCTCCAAGATCCTCCCGGTCGAGGACATGCCGTTCCTCGAGGACGGCACGCCGGTCGACGTCGTGCTCAACCCGCTGGGCGTCCCGGGCCGGATGAACATCGGCCAGATCCTGGAGCTGCACCTCGGCTGGGCCGCGGCGCAGGGCTGGGAGATCGCCGGGCAGCCGGAGTGGGCCGAGCTCATCCCCGACGACGCCCGCAGCGCCCCGCCGCGGACCCGTGTCGCGAGCCCCGTCTTCGACGGTGCCCGCGAGGAGGAGATCGCCGGGCTGCTGGACTCGACCACGCCGACCCGTGACGGGGACCGGCTCATCGACTCCAGCGGCAAGACGAAGCTCTTCGACGGCCGTTCGGGCGAGCCCTTCCCCGAGGAGATCTCGGTGGGCTACATGTACATCCTCAAGCTGCACCACCTCGTGGACGACAAGATCCACGCGCGCAGCACCGGGCCGTACTCGATGATCACCCAGCAGCCGCTCGGTGGTAAGGCCCAGTTCGGTGGCCAGCGCTTCGGTGAGATGGAGGTGTGGGCGCTGGAGGCCTACGGCGCCGCCTACGCCCTGCAGGAGCTGCTCACCATCAAGTCCGACGACGTCACCGGTCGGGTCAAGGTCTACGAGTCCATCGTCAAGGGCGACAACGTCCCGGAGCCCGGCATCCCCGAGTCCTTCAAGGTGCTCATCAAGGAGATGCAGTCGCTGTGCCTGAACGTCGAGGTCCTGTCCTCCGACGGCAGCCAGATCGACCTGCGCGAGTCGGACACCGAGGTGTTCCGGGCCGCCGAGGAGCTCGGGATCGACCTGAGCCGCCGCGAGCCCAGCTCGGTCGAGGAAGTCTGACCGCAGAACCGCGAGCGAAGCGAGCTTGGTTCCGCGGAGTGTCGAGGTCGCCGGGCGTAGCCCGACCGCCACGCCCGGCGACCCACCCATGAACGTGAGATTTCTGCATACGAGAGAAGGAAGCACGAAGTGCTAGACGTCAACTTCTTCGACGAGTTGCGCATCGGCCTGGCGACGGCCGAGGACATCAGGACCTGGAGCCACGGCGAGGTCAAGAAGCCCGAGACCATCAACTACCGCACCCTCAAGCCCGAGAAGGACGGCCTCTTCTGCGAGAAGATCTTCGGCCCGACCCGGGACTGGGAGTGCTACTGCGGCAAGTACAAGCGGGTCCGCTTCAAGGGCATCATCTGTGAGCGCTGCGGCGTCGAGGTGACCCGGGCCGGCGTGCGCCGCGAGCGGATGGGCCACATCGAGCTCGCCGCCCCGGTCACCCACATCTGGTACTTCAAGGGTGTCCCGAGCCGCCTCGGCTACCTGCTGGACCTGGCTCCGAAGGACCTCGAGAAGGTCATCTACTTCGCCGCCTACATGATCACCACGGTCGACGAGGAGGGGCGCCACCAGGACCTGCCCAGCCTCGAGGCGCAGATCCAGACCGAGAAGAAGGCGATGGAGAACCGTCGCGACTCTGACGTCGAGGACCGGGCCAAGAAGCTCGAGTCCGACCTCGCCGAGCTGGAGGCCGAGGGCGCCAAGTCCGACGCCAAGCGCAAGGTCAAGGACGGCGCCGAGCGGGAGATGAACCAGATCCGTCGGCGTGCCGACGCCCAGGTCGAGCGCCTGGAGCAGGTCTGGGACCGCTTCAAGAACCTCAAGGTCCAGGACCTCGAGGGCGACGAGATCCTCTACCGCGAGATGCGGGACCGCTTCGGCATGTACTTCGAGGGAGGTATGGGCGCCGCCGCGCTGCAGAAGCGGCTGGAGAGCTTCGACCTCGACGCCGAGGCCGCCTCGCTGCGCGAGACCATCGCCACCGGCAAGGGCCAGCGCAAGACCCGTGCCATCAAGCGGCTCAAGGTCGTCACCAGCTTCCTGCAGACCAAGAACGAGCCGGCCGGCATGGTGCTGGACTGCGTCCCGGTCATCCCGCCGGACCTGCGCCCGATGGTGCAGCTGGACGGTGGCCGCTTCGCGACCTCCGACCTCAACGACCTCTACCGCCGCGTCATCAACCGCAACAACCGCCTCAAGCGGCTGCTGGACCTGGGCGCGCCGGAGATCATCGTCAACAACGAGAAGCGCATGCTGCAGGAGGCCGTCGACAGCCTCTTCGACAACGGCCGCCGCGGGCGCGCCGTCACCGGCCCGGGCAACCGGCCGCTGAAGTCGCTGTCCGACATGCTCAAGGGCAAGCAGGGCCGGTTCCGCCAGAACCTGCTCGGCAAGCGCGTCGACTACTCCGGCCGTTCGGTCATCGTCGTCGGCCCGCAGCTGCGGCTGCACCAGTGCGGTCTCCCCAAGCAGATGGCGCTCGAGCTGTTCAAGCCGTTCGTCATGAAGCGGCTGGTCGACCTCGACCACGCGCAGAACATCAAGTCGGCCAAGCGCATGGTCGAGCGTGGCCGCAGCGTCGTCTGGGACGTGCTCGAGGAGGTCATCACCGACCACCCCGTGCTGCTCAACCGGGCCCCCACGCTGCACCGCCTGGGCATCCAGGCCTTCGAGCCGCAGCTGGTCGAGGGCAAGGCGATCCAGATCCACCCGCTGGTCTGCACCGCCTTCAACGCCGACTTCGACGGTGACCAGATGGCGGTCCACGTGCCGCTGTCGGCCGAGGCCCAGGCCGAGGCCCGGATCCTCATGCTGAGCTCCAACAACATCCTCAAGCCGGCCGACGGCCGTCCGGTGACCATGCCCACCCAGGACATGATCATCGGCCTGTTCCACCTCACCTCGGAGAGCACCCGGGGAGAGGCCGGGTCGGCCTACCTCGTGGACGAGGACGGCAACCAGCACCTGCGCAGCTTCGGCTCCGTCGCGGAGGCCCGCATGGCCTTCGACGGCGGCCAGATCGAGCTGGGCACGGCCATCCGGCTGCGGCTCAACCAGACCGCGCCGCCGGAGGGCTTCGCGCTGGCCGAGGGTGCCCAGGTCACCGAGGACGGTGTCGTCGACACCTTCGTCATGGAGACCACGCTGGGCCGGGCGCTGTTCAACGACGCCCTGCCGCCCAACTACCCCTACGTCGACGAGGTCGTGGACAAGAAGCGGCTCTCCGGGATCGTCAACGACCTGGCCGAGCGCTACACCAAGGTGCAGGTCGCCGCGAGCCTCGACTCGCTCAAGGACGCGGGCTACCACTGGGCGACCCGCTCGGGCACCACGGTCGCGGTCTCGGACGTGCAGACGCCGGAGCGCAAGACCGAGATCCTGTCCACCTACGAGGTCAAGGCCGCGAAGGTGCAGCTGCAGTACGAGCGCGGTCTCATCACCGACGACGAGCGTCGGCAGGAGCTCATCGAGATCTGGACCCAGGCCACCAACGAGGTCGCCAAGGAGCTGGAGACCTCGATGCCCAAGGACAACACCATCTACCGCATGGTGACCTCGGGCGCGCGCGGCAACTGGTTCCAGCTGCGGCAGATCGCCGGGATGCGCGGCCTCATGGCCAACCCGAAGGGCGAGATCATCCCGCGTCCGATCAAGTCCAACTTCCGCGAGGGGCTGTCGGTGCTGGAGTTCTTCATCTCCACGCACGGTGCCCGCAAGGGCCTGGCGGACACCGCGCTGCGGACCGCCGACTCGGGCTACCTCACGCGTCGACTGGTCGACGTCAGCCAGGACGTCATCATCCGGGAGAACGACTGCGGCACCGACCGCGGCTTCGTGATGCCGATCGCGCAGGCCGGCGCCGAGGGTGCGCTGCGCGAGCACGACGACGTCGAGACCGCGGTCTACGCGCGGACCCTCGCCTCGGACGTGGAGGTCGACGGCCAGGTGCTCGCGCAGGCGGGCATCGACCTGGGCGACGTCGTCATCGACACGCTGGTGAGCGCCGGCGTCGAGGAGGTCAAGGTCCGCTCGGTCCTGACCTGCGAGTCGCTCGTCGGCACGTGCGCCAAGTGCTACGGCCGCAGCCTCGCGACCGGCAAGCTGGTGGACATCGGCGAGGCCGTCGGCATCATCGCCGCCCAGTCGATCGGTGAGCCCGGCACCCAGCTGACGATGCGCACCTTCCACACCGGTGGTGTGGCCGGTGACGACATCACGCAGGGTCTGCCGCGTGTCGTCGAGCTCTTCGAGGCCCGCACGCCCAAGGCGGTCGCCCCGATCGCCGAGGCGACCGGCCGCATCGAGGTCGAGGACACCGACAAGTCGCGCCGGCTGCTCCTCACGCCGGACGACGGCAGCGACGAGCACGCCTACCCGGTGAGCAAGCGGGCGCGCCTGCTGGTCTCCGACGGCGACCACGTCGAGGTCGGCACCCAGCTCGTGGTCGGCGCGATCGACCCCAAGCAGGTCCTGCGCATCCTCGGCCCGCGGGCGACCCAGCAGCACCTGGTCGACCAGGTCCAGGGCGTCTACCGCCAGCAGGGTGTGTCGATCCACGACAAGCACATCGAGGTCATCGTCCGGCAGATGCTGCGGCGGGTCACGATCATCGAGGCGGGGGACACCGAGCTGCTGCCCGGCACCCTCTCCGAGCGTGGCCGTTTCGAGACCGAGAACCGTCGGGTCGTCTCCGAGGGTGGTCGTCCGGCGTCGGGTCGTCCCGAGCTCATGGGCATCACCAAGGCCTCGCTGGCGACCGACTCCTGGCTCTCCGCGGCCTCCTTCCAGGAGACCACCCGCGTCCTCACCGAGGCCGCGATGGAGGCCAAGAGCGACCCGCTGCTGGGCCTCAAGGAGAACGTCATCCTCGGCAAGCTGATCCCCGCGGGGACCGGCCTGACGCGGTACCGCAACCTCACGGTGGAGCCCACCGAGGAGGCCAAGGCCGCGGCCTACGCGGTCCCGGACTACGAGGACTTCGACTACGCCGGCACGTTCGGGCAGGGCAGCGGCGAGGCGGTCCGCCTCGACGACGTCCCCATGGACGAGCCGCGCTACTGAGCGCAGGTCCGACCGCACACCGCCAGGGGCGGGTATGCCGTGACGCACGGCATACCCGCCCCTGGCGCGTCCGCGGGTGACGGATTTGTCCCCGCGACGTCGCGCCCGGTATCCTGGAGAACTGTGTGCGGGCTAGGTCCTGCGTGCACGCGGGCCTCGGTGCCCGCACCTACCTCTCGCCGGGCAGTCCGCCCGGGTCGCCGCGGCCTCGCGCCGCACGGTGAACCGGACGGGAAGTGCAGGGGAGAGCAGCTGTTCCGACACACCCGGATGCGGGGGTCGAGGAGCGGCGCAACCCAAGGAGCGTGACCCGCACGGACGCCGTGCGGCCCACGACGACCATCGACGACTGACGGAGCATCAGTGCCTACGATCAACCAGCTTGTCCGCAAGGGCCGGCAGGACAAGGTCAAGAAGACCAACTCCCCGGCCCTCAAGGGCAACCCGCAGCGCCGCGGCGTCTGCACCCGTGTCTACACCACCACCCCCAAGAAGCCGAACTCCGCCCTGCGCAAGGTCGCCCGCGTGCGCCTCACCAGCGGCGTCGAGGTCACGGCCTACATCCCGGGGGTCGGCCACAACCTCCAGGAGCACTCCATCGTGCTCGTCCGCGGCGGCCGGGTGAAGGACCTGCCCGGCGTCCGCTACAAGATCATCCGCGGGTCCCTGGACACCCAGGGCGTCCGGGGCCGCAACCAGGCCCGGTCCCGCTACGGCGCGAAGAAGGAGAAGAAGTAATGCCTCGTAAGGGCCCTGCTCCCAAGCGTCCCCTCATCAACGACCCGGTCTACGGCTCGACCCTGGTCACCCAGCTGGTCAACAAGATCCTGCTGGACGGCAAGAAGGCGACCGCCGAGCGCATCGTCTACGGCGCCCTCGAGGGCTGCCGCGCCAAGACCGGCACCGACCCCGTGCAGACGCTGAAGCGCGCGCTGGACAACGTCAAGCCGGCCCTCGAGGTGAAGTCCCGCCGCGTCGGTGGTGCCACCTACCAGGTGCCGATCGAGGTCAAGCCCGGCCGCAGCACCACGCTGGCCCTGCGCTGGCTCGTGGGTTACTCGCGGCAGCGCCGGGAGAAGACCATGACCGAGCGCCTCATGAACGAGATCCTCGACGCGAGCAACGGCCTGGGCGCCGCGGTGAAGCGTCGCGAGGACACGCACAAGATGGCCGACGCCAACAAGGCGTTCGCCCACTACCGCTGGTGACCCGCGGGTCGGGGCAGGGCAGGCGCGCCGGTCGCGCCCCCCGCCCCGACCGCGCACCGGCATCGCACTGACCACGAGAGACCAACCAGAGAAGAGAGACTGTGGCACTCGACGTCCTCACGGACCTCAACAAGGTCCGCAACATCGGCATCATGGCTCACATCGATGCCGGCAAGACGACGACCACCGAGCGGATCCTGTTCTACACCGGCATCAACTACAAGATCGGTGAGACGCACGACGGGGCGTCGACCATGGACTGGATGGAGCAGGAGCAGGAGCGCGGCATCACCATCACGTCGGCCGCGACGACCTGCTTCTGGAAGGACACCCAGATCAACATCATCGACACCCCCGGGCACGTCGACTTCACCGTCGAGGTGGAGCGCTCGCTGCGCGTCCTCGACGGCGCGGTCGCGGTGTTCGACGGCAAGGAGGGTGTCGAGCCGCAGTCCGAGACCGTGTGGCGCCAGGCGGACAAGTACGACGTTCCGCGCGTCTGCTTCGTCAACAAGATGGACAAGCTCGGTGCCGACTTCTACTTCACCGTGCAGACCATCAAGGACCGGCTGGGCGCGACCCCGCTGGTCGTCCAGCTGCCCATCGGCGCCGAGAGCGACTTCATCGGTGTCATCGACCTCGTCAAGATGCGCGCGCTGACGTGGCGCGGCGAGGTCGAGAAGGGCGAGGACTACGCCGTCGAGGAGATCCCCGAGGACCTGCAGGCGCAGGCCGAGGAGTACCGCGAGAAGCTCGTCGAGCAGGTCGCCGAGGCGACCGACGAGCTCATGGAGCGCTACCTCGAGGAGGGTGAGCTGACCGAGGAGGAGCTGGTCGCGGGCATCCGTGCCATGACCGTCACCTCGCAGGCCTACCCGGTCCTGTGCGGCTCGGCCTTCAAGAACAAGGGCGTGCAGCCGATGCTGGACGCGGTCATCTCCTACCTGCCCTCGCCGCTGGACGTCCCGCCGATGATCGGCCACGACCCCAACGACGAGACCGTCGAGCTGACCCGTCGTCCGGACTCCACCGAGCCGTTCTCCGGCCTGGCCTTCAAGGTCGCGACCCACCCGTTCTTCGGCACGCTCACCTACGTGCGTGTGTACTCGGGCAAGATCGACGCCGGCCAGCCGGTCTACAACGCGACCAAGGGCAAGAAGGAGCGCATCGGCAAGCTGTTCCAGATGCACTCCAACAAGGAGAACCCGGTGGGCTCGGCCTCGGCCGGCCACATCTACGCGATGATCGGCCTCAAGGACACCACCACCGGTGACACGCTCTCCGACATGAGCCAGCACATCGTGCTGGAGTCGATGAGCTTCCCGGAGCCGGTCATCCACGTCGCCATCGAGCCCAAGACCAAGGGCGACCAGGAGAAGCTCTCCACCGCGATCCAGAAGCTGGTCCAGGAGGACCCGACCTTCACCGTCCGTCTGGACGAGGAGACCGGCCAGACCGTCATCGGCGGCATGGGCGAGCTGCACCTGGACGTCTTCGTGGACCGCATGAAGCGCGAGTTCAAGGTCGAGGCCAACGTCGGCGCCCCGCAGGTCGCCTACCGCGAGACCATCAAGAAGGCTGTGGAGAAGTACGACTACACCCACAAGAAGCAGACGGGTGGGTCGGGCCAGTTCGCCAAGGTGCAGCTGACCTTCGAGCCCATGGACACCGCCGAGGGCGAGCTCTACGAGTTCGCGAACTCGGTCACCGGTGGCCGTGTGCCCAAGGAGTACATCCCCTCGGTGGACCAGGGCATCCAGGACGCGATGCAGGTCGGCATCCAGGCCGGCTACCCGGTCGTGGGCATCAAGGCCACCCTGCTGGACGGCGCCTACCACGACGTCGACTCCTCGGAGATGGCGTTCAAGATCGCCGGCTCGATGGCCTTCAAGGAAGCCGCCCGCCGCGCCAACCCGGTGCTGCTCGAGCCGATGATGGCCGTCGAGGTCCGGACCCCGGAGGACTACATGGGGGACGTCATCGGCGACCTCAACTCCCGACGTGGGCAGATCCAGTCCATGGAGGACATCTCCGGTGCCAAGGTCGTCAAGGCCGTGGTCCCGCTGTCCGAGATGTTCGGGTACGTTGGTGACCTCAGGTCCCGGACCCAGGGTCGTGCCAACTACACGATGCAGTTCGACTCCTACGCCGAGGTTCCCAAGAACGTCGCCGAGGAGATCATCAAGAAGGTCCGCGGCGAGTGATCCCGTTCACTCCGTCCGCGGAGTGATGGACCGAGCAACACCCATCCAGACGTCGCCCCCGGTCCCGCACCGGTGACGATCGCACATCCCGAGTCCAACAGGAGGACACCCCAGTGGCGAAGGCCAAGTTCGAGCGGAGCAAGCCGCACGTCAACATCGGCACCATCGGTCACATCGACCACGGCAAGACCACCCTCACGGCTGCCATCTCCAAGGTGCTGCACGACAAGTACCCGGAGTTGAACCAGGCGTCGCCCTTCGACTCCATCGACAAGGCGCCCGAGGAGAAGCAGCGCGGCATCACGATCTCGATCGCGCACATCGAGTACCAGACGGAGAAGCGTCACTACGCGCACGTCGACTGCCCGGGTCACGCCGACTACGTCAAGAACATGATCACCGGCGCTGCCCAGATGGACGGTGCCATCCTCGTGGTCGCCGCCACCGACGGCCCCATGCCGCAGACGAAGGAGCACGTCCTCCTGGCCCGCCAGGTCGGCGTCCCCTACATCGTCGTGGCCCTCAACAAGGCCGACATGGTCGACGACGAGGAGATCATGGAGCTCGTCGAGATGGAGGTCCGCGAGCTGCTGTCCTCCTACGAGTTCCCCGGTGACGACCTGCCCGTCGTGAAGGTCTCCGCGCTCAAGGCGCTGGAGGGTGACGAGGAGTGGGCCAACACCGTCCTCGAGCTCATGGACACCGTGGACGAGTACATCCCGGAGCCCGAGCGCGACCTGGACAAGCCGTTCATGATGCCCGTCGAGGACGTCTTCACGATCACCGGTCGTGGCACCGTCGTCACCGGCCGCATCGAGCGCGGCATCCTCAAGGTCAACGAGGAGATCGAGATCGTCGGCATCCGCCCGGGCTCGAGCAAGACGACCGTGACCGGCATCGAGATGTTCCGCAAGCTGCTCGACGAGGGGCGTGCGGGCGAGAACGTCGGCCTGCTCCTGCGTGGCACCAAGCGCGAGGACGTCGAGCGCGGCCAGGTCATCGTCAAGCCGGGCACCATCACCCCGCACACCGAGTTCGAGGCGCAGGCCTACATCCTGTCCAAGGACGAGGGTGGCCGGCACACGCCGTTCTACGACAACTACCGTCCGCAGTTCTACTTCCGGACGACGGACGTCACCGGTGTCGTGCACCTGCCCGAGGGCACCGAGATGGTCATGCCCGGTGACAACACCGACATGAAGGTCGAGCTGATCCAGCCGATCGCCATGGAGGAGGGCCTGATGTTCAACATCCGCGAGGGTGGCCGCACCGTCGGCGCCGGTCGGGTCACCAAGATCCTCAAGTGACCTGAGCCGGGCCCGTCCCGCGCAGGAGCCCCCGTCACCGACACCGGTGACGGGGGCTCCTGGCGTCCGGGACGGGTGCCTCGCCGACGGCCGGGGGAGGCGTGGCAGGCTGGGGGCATGAGGGTCTGGTACGCCGCCTACGGGTCGAACCTCAGCCGCCACCGCTTCCTCACCTATCTGCAGGGGGGGACGGCCTCAGGGGCCCGGCGCGGGCAGACCGGCGCGCGTGACCCTCAGCTGCCGACGGGGGACCGTCCGGTCCACCTCCCCGGCCGGCTCCACTTCGGCTGGGAGTCCGTGACCTGGGGCGGCGGGATCGCCTTCTACGTCCCGGGCGAGGACCCGCACGGGGTGGCGGCCCGGGCCTACCTCCTCACCGCCGACCAGTTCGTGGACGTCGCGGCGCAGGAGATGCACCGTGAGCCCCGCGGGCGGCTGGACCTGTCCCGGGTGCTCTCCGAGGGCTACGACGTCGCCGGGCCGGGGCGCTACGAGACCATCCACCGGGTCGGGACGATCGAGGACGCGCCGGTGCTCACCTTCACCGCGAAGGACGTCGACGCCCTGGGGTCGCTGGCACCCACGGCGCCCTACCTGCGCACCATCGCCGAGGGGCTCCGGGACAGCCACGGCATGAGCACGGAGGCCGTCGCCGACTACCTGCGGGGGAGCCCGGTCGTGCGCGAGGCGTGGTCGAGGTCGGCCCTGCTGGAGTGCCTCGCGGCACCGATTTGAGGTATGCCGACGCCGCATGGCACACTAGACAGGTTGCTTGACGCGCGTCGCGCACCCATGTGTGCGTCGCCGGCCGTCTGGCACGCGCCCCAGGGCGCGGGCGACGGCAGCGCAAGCCCCGGCCGAGCCGGGTACGGACACCGCCCAGGACGATCTGAGGATCTCTGGGTGACGTCTGCGGGAGGCGCGACACGCCCGACCGCGGGGGTCGGTGTCCGTCCCGTCGGACCGGACCACGAATGTTCCAGACGGACGACGAGAGAGAGTCAGACAAGCGATGGCGGGACAGAAGATCCGCATCCGGCTGAAGTCGTACGACCACGAGGTCATCGACAGCTCGGCGCGCAAGATCGTTGACACGGTGACCCGTGCTGGCGCCACGGTGGTCGGCCCGGTGCCGCTCCCGACGGAGAAGAACGTCTTCTGCGTCATCCGGTCGCCGCACAAGTACAAGGACAGCCGCGAGCACTTCGAGATGCGTACCCACAAGCGGCTGATCGACATCGTCGACCCCACCCCCAAGGCGGTCGACTCCTTGATGCGTCTCGACCTCCCGGCGGACGTCAACATCGAGATCAAGCTGTGAGTGTGACGACGATGACTACTACGACCACTGCATCGACCACCAGGCGCACCGTCAAGGGCGTGCTCGGCGAGAAGCTGGGGATGACCCAGGTCTGGGACGCCGAGAACCGTCTCGTGCCGGTCACGGTCATCAAGGCGGGCCCCGCCGTCGTCACCCAGGTCCGCAACGCGCAGACCGACGGGTACGACGCGGTCCAGATCGCCTTCGGCGCGATCGACCCGCGCAAGGTGACCCAGCCGCTCAAGGGCCACTTCGCCAAGGCCGGGGTCACCCCGCGCCGGCACGTCGCCGAGCTGCGCACCGCCGACGCCGCCGACTACGAGCTCGGCCAGGAGATCACCGCCGAGACCTTCGAGGGCGGCCAGAAGGTGGATGTCACCGGCACCACCAAGGGCAAGGGCTTCGCGGGCGTCATGAAGCGGCACGGCTTCTCCGGCGTCGGCGCCTCCCACGGTGCTCACCGCAACCACCGCAAGCCGGGCTCCATCGGTGGCTGCGCCACCCCGGGCCGCGTCTTCAAGGGCCTGCGGATGGCCGGCCGGATGGGCGGCGAGCGCCAGACCACCTCGAACCTGACCGTCCACGCCGTGGACGCGGACAAGGGCCTGCTGCTCATCAAGGGTGCCGTCCCCGGCCCCCGCGGCGGCGTCGTCCTCGTGCGCACGGCCGCGAAGGGTGCGTGAACCTGACATGACCACCATCACCATCACCAAGCCCGCCGGTGGAGACGCCGGCACGGTGGAGCTGCCCGCCGAGCTCTTCGACGTGCAGACCAACGTGCCCCTCATCCACCAGGTCGTCGTGGCCCAGCTGGCCGCGGCGCGGCAGGGGACGCACTCCACCAAGACCCGCGGCGAGGTCCGCGGCGGTGGCCGCAAGCCCTACCGCCAGAAGGGCACCGGCCGCGCGCGTCAGGGCTCGACCCGTGCCCCGCAGTTCGCCGGCGGCGGGACGGTGCACGGCCCGCAGCCGCGCAGCTACGCCCAGAAGACGCCCAAGAAGATGAAGGCCGCCGCCCTGCGCGGTGCGCTGTCGGACCGTGCCCGCCACGGCCGCATCCACGTGCTGTCCGCGCTGATCGAGGGGGAGGCCCCCTCCACCCGCACGGCGCGCGCGGCCCTGCAGGCCCTGTCGGACCGTCCGAACTTCCTCGTGGTCCTGGACCGCGCGGACGACCTCGGGCTGCGCAGCGTGCGCAACATGCCCGACGTGCACGTCCTGTTCGTCGACCAGCTCAACACGTACGACGTGCTGTGCTCCGACGACGTGGTCTTCACCCAGGCCGCCCTGGACACCTTCATCTCCGGCGTGAGCACCACGACTGCCGAGGAGACCAAGTGAGCATGAGCACCTTCAGCACCCAGAAGGACCCCCGCGACATCCTGCTGTCCCCGGTCGTGTCCGAGAAGTCGTACGCGCTGCTGGACCAGGGCAAGTACACCTTCCTGGTCGACCCCCGCGCCAACAAGTCGGAGATCAAGAAGGCCGTCGAGGCCATCTTCGACGTCAAGGTGTCCTCGGTCCACACGATGAACCGCCAGGGCAAGGCCCGTCGCACGCGGTTCGGGATGGGCCGTCGCAAGGACACGAAGCGGGCGATCGTCACGCTGCGCGAGGGATCCATCGACATCTTCGGCACGCTCTGAGCGCCGGGGCACGAGACGAGAAGCTAGAGGACTTTCGATAATGGCTATTCGCAAGTACAAGCCGACGACGCCGGGCCGACGTGGCTCGAGCGTGGCCGACTTCGTCGAGGTGACCCGGACGACGCCGGAGAAGTCGCTGGTCAAGCCGCTGTCCAAGACCGGTGGGCGCAACGCCTCCGGTCGCATCACGACGCGGCACATCGGTGGCGGCCACAAGCGCGCCTACCGGGTCATCGACTTCCGGCGTGCGGACAAGGACGGCGTCAACGCCAAGGTCGCGCACATCGAGTACGACCCCAACCGCACGGCGCGCATCGCGCTGCTGCACTACACCGACGGCGAGAAGCGCTACATCATCGCGCCGAACCGGCTCAAGCAGGGCGACACGATCGAGAACGGCCCGTCCGCCGACATCAAGCCCGGCAACAACCTGCCGCTGCGCAACATCCCGGTCGGTACGGTCATCCACGCCATCGAGCTGCGGCCCGGTGGGGGAGCCAAGATCGCCCGCTCGGCCGGGGCCCGCGTCCAGCTGGTGGCCAAGGAGGGCAGCATGGCGCAGCTGCGCATGCCCTCCGGGGAGATCCGCAACGTCGACGCCCGCTGCCGCGCCAGCATCGGCGAGGTCGGCAACGCCGAGCAGAGCAACATCAGCTGGGGCAAGGCCGGCCGGATGCGGTGGAAGGGCAAGCGCCCGACCGTCCGCGGTGTGGTCATGAACCCGGTCGATCACCCGCACGGTGGTGGTGAGGGCCGGACCTCCGGTGGCCGTCACCCGGTGAGCCCCTGGGGTCAGCCCGAGGGTCGTACCCGCAAGCCCAACAAGCCCAGCGACAAGCTCATCGTGCGTCGTCGCCGGACCGGCAAGAAGCGCTGAGTTTAGGAGCAGTCCGAAGAATGCCTCGCAGCCTGAAGAAGGGCCCGTTCGTCGACGACCACCTCACCAAGAAGGTGGACGCGCAGAACGCGGCCGGAACCAAGAACGTCATCAAGACCTGGTCCCGCCGGTCGATGATCACCCCCGACATGCTCGGCCACACGCTGGCCGTGCACGACGGCCGCAAGCACGTCCCGGTCTTCGTGACCGAGTCGATGGTCGGTCACAAGCTCGGTGAGTTCGCTCCGACCCGCACGTTCAAGGGTCACGAGAAGGACGACAGGAAGGGTCGCCGCCGATGACGACCACCACGAACACCACGGAAGAAGGATTCGTCATGGAAGCCAGGGCGCAGGCGCGGTACGTCCGCGTGACGCCGATGAAGGCACGCCGTGTCGTCGACCTCATCCGGGGCAAGAGCGTCCCGGAGGCGCAGGCCCTCATGCGGTTCGCCCCGCAGAGCGCCAGCGAGCCGGTGCTCAAGGTCCTGAACAGTGCGGTCGCCAACGCCCGGCACGCCGCCGACAGCAGCGGCACGGGCATCGACGAGACCCGTCTCGTCGTCGCGTCCGCCTTCGTCGACGAGGGCCCGACCATGAAGCGGTTCCGGCCGCGCGCCCAGGGCCGCGCCAGCCGCATCAACAAGCGCACGAGCCACATCACCGTGGTCGTCGCCGAGAAGACCAAGGGAGGTGCCCGCTGATGGGGCAGAAGATCAACCCGAACGGCTACCGCCTGGGCATCACGACCGACCACCGCAGCCGCTGGTTCGCCGACTCCACCAAGGAGGGGCAGCGCTACCGCGACTACGTGAAGGAAGACGTCGCGATCCGTGAGCTGCTGTCCACCGGGATGGACCGGGCCGGCATCTCCAAGGTCGAGATCGAGCGCACGCGGGACCGCGTCCGCGTCGACATCCACACGGCCCGCCCCGGCATCGTCATCGGTCGCCGCGGCGCCGAGGCCGACCGGCTGCGCGGCGCCCTGGAGAAGCTCACCGGCAAGCAGGTCCAGCTCAACATCCTCGAGGTGAAGAACCCCGAGGTGGACGCGCAGCTGGTGGCTCAGGGGATCGCCGAGCAGCTCGCTGCCCGCGTGACCTTCCGTCGGGCCATGCGCAAGGGGATGCAGTCCGCCCTGCGCGCCGGCGCCAAGGGCATCCGGATCCAGTGCTCCGGCCGTCTCGGCGGTGCGGAGATGTCGCGCTCGGAGTTCTACCGCGAGGGCCGCGTGCCGCTGCACACCCTGCGGGCCAACATCGACTACGGCCTGTACGAGGCCAAGACGACCTTCGGCCGGATCGGTGTGAAGGTCTGGATCTACAAGGGCGACCTGACCGCCAAGGAGCTGGCCCGCGAGGAGGCCCAGGCCCCCAGCGGGCGTGGCGACCGTCGTGGCCGCGGTGGTCGTGGCGGCCCCGGGGGCGAGCGTGGCGAGCGCCGCGGTCGTGCCCCGCGGCGTGACGAGACCGCGACCTCCGAGCAGGCCCCCGCAGCCGCGCAGACCGACTCGGCGACCGCCGCCCCCGCTACCACCGAGGGAGAGCAGTCCTGATGTTGATTCCCCGTCGCGTCAAGCACCGCAAGCAGCACCACCCCGGCCGCTCCGGCATGGCCAAGGGTGGCACCCAGCTGGCGTTCGGTGACTACGGCATCCAGGCGCTCTCGCCGGCCTACGTCACCAACCGGCAGATCGAGTCCGCTCGTATCGCCATGACCCGCTACATCAAGCGTGGCGGCAAGGTGTGGATCAACATCTACCCCGACCGTCCGCTGACGAAGAAGCCGGCCGAGACCCGCATGGGTTCCGGCAAGGGCTCGCCCGAGTGGTGGGTGGCCAACGTCAAGCCTGGCCGCGTGATGTTCGAGCTGTCCGGTGTGTCCGAGGACGTCGCCCGCGAGGCGCTGCGTCTGGCGATGCACAAGCTGCCCATGAAGACCCGTTTCGTCTCCCGTGAGGGTGGTGACATCTGATGGCTGTCGGTTCCGACAACCTGACCCCCGAGCAGCTGCGTGGTCTGGAGGACGGCCCCCTGGCCGATGCTCTGGCCGAGGCCAAGAAGGAGCTGTTCAACCTCCGCTTCCAGTCCGCCACCGGGCAGCTGGAGAGCCACGGCCGGCTGCGTGCGGTCCGCAAGGACATCGCCCGCATCTACACCGAGATGCGCGAGCGCGAGCTCGGCATCGGCCGTGAGTCCGACGAGAACGAGAAGGTGGGCTGAGCATGAGCGAGAGCACCCAGACCCAGGCCGGCACGGCCGACGCGTCGGTCGAGGCGCACGAGCCCAGCGAGAGCTCGCTCGGGCACGGCGGCGACCGCAACTACCGCAAGGCCCGCCAGGGCTACGTCGTCAGCGACAAGATGGACAAGACGATCGTCGTCCAGGTCGAGGACCGCGTGAAGCACGGCCTCTACGGCAAGGTCATCCGCACGACCAACAAGGTCAAGGCGCACGACGAGGCCAACGCCGCCGGCGTCGGCGACCGGGTCCTCATCATCGAGACCCGCCCGCTGTCCGCCACCAAGCGGTGGCGTCTGGTGGAGATCCTCGAGAAGGCCAAGTAGGCCCTACCCCCAGGTGCGGGACCTCCGGGTCCCGCCAACGAACCCTTTCATCCACGACGTCTGGCCAGGCTCGGCCCCCGCGGGCGAGAACCAGCCGGCAGTAGGAGAACGAACAGTGATCCAGCAGGAGTCGCGACTGCGCGTCGCCGACAACACCGGTGCCAAGGAGCTCCTGTGCATCCGCGTGCTCGGCGGTTCCGGCCGCCGTTACGCGGGCATCGGGGACACCATCGTGGCGACCGTGAAGGACGCCATCCCCGGCGGCAACGTCAAGAAGGGCGATGTCGTCAAGGCGGTCATCGTCCGCACCCGCAAGGAGCGCCGTCGCCCCGACGGCAGCTACATCCGTTTCGACGAGAACGCCGCGGTCATCCTCAAGAACGACGGTGACCCCCGCGGTACCCGCATCTTCGGCCCGGTGGGCCGTGAGCTGCGCGACAAGCGATTCATGCGGATCGTCTCGCTCGCGCCGGAGGTGATCTGAGACATGGCGAAGATGAAGATCAAGAAGAACGACCTCGTGCAGGTCATCGCCGGCAAGGACAAGGGCCTGCAGGGCCGCGTCATCGCCGTGCACACCGACACCAACCGCGTGCTGGTCGAGGGCGTCAACCGCATCACCAAGCACACCCGTGCGGGTGGCCAGCGCGGCGTCAACACCGGCGGCATCCAGGTCCAGGAGGCCCCCATCCACGTGTCCAACGTGATGGTGGTCGACCCCGAGACCAAGAAGCCGACGCGGATCAAGACCCGCGTCGAGCAGGTGGACCGCGATGGCCGCGACAAGACGGTGCGCACCCGCGTGGCGGTGCGCTCGGGTAAGGACCTCTGAGCATGACTGACACGATCACCGAGACCACCGAGACGCAGTCCGGCGCCTCCGCCGCGACGCCCCCCCGGCTCAAGGCGCGGTACCGCCAGGACATCGTCCCGGCCATGACCGAGCAGTTCGGCTACGCCAACCCCATGCAGGTCCCGGGGCTGGTGAAGGTCACCGTCAACATGGGTGTCGGCGAGGCCGCTCGCGACAGCAAGCTCATCGAGGGCGCCATCCGCGACCTGGCGACGATCACCGGCCAGAAGCCGTCCGTCACCAAGGCCCGCAAGTCCATCGCCCAGTTCAAGCTGCGCGAGGGCATGCCCATCGGCGCTCACGTGACGCTGCGCGGGGACCGGATGTGGGAGTTCCTCGACCGGCTGCTGTCCCTGGCCCTGCCGCGCATCCGCGACTTCCGCGGGCTCTCCCCGCGCCAGTTCGACGGCAACGGCAACTACACCTTCGGCCTGGTGGAGCAGTCGATGTTCCACGAGATCGACCAGGACAAGATCGACCGGGTCCGCGGTATGGACATCACGCTGGTCACCACCGCCACGACCGACGACGAGGGCCGGGCGCTGCTCAAGCACCTGGGCTTCCCGTTCAAGGAGAACTGAGCATGGCCAAGACGGCTCTCATCAACAAGGCCAACCGCAAGCCGAAGTTCAAGGTGCGCGCCTACACCCGCTGCCAGCGGTGCGGTCGCCCGCACTCGGTCTACCGCAAGTTCGGCCTGTGCCGGATCTGCCTGCGCGAGATGGCGCACGCCGGCGAGCTGCCCGGTGTCACCAAGTCGAGCTGGTGAGGCGGGCCTTCCCGCCCGTCCGCCGGCACACCTTCCACTGACGTAACCACCACCTGGAACATCGAAGGTCGCCCCGGGCCGCAGGCCCGGGGGGAAACCGCGGTGAGAAAGGGCACGAAGCCCATGACCATGACCGACCCGATCGCGGACATGCTGACCCGGATCCGGAACGCCAACTCGGCGCACAAGGACCAGGTCTCCATGCCGTACTCCAAGCTGAAGGCGACCATCGCCGACATCCTCAAGGCCGAGGGCTACATCGCCTCCTGGTCCTCCGCGGATGCCGAGGTGGGAACCACGCTGATCATCGACCTCAAGTACGGCCCCAACCGGGAGCGCTCCATCGCCGGTGTGCGCCGCGTCTCCAAGCCGGGCCTGCGTGTCTACGCGAAGTCCACCAACCTGCCCCGCGTGCTGGGCGGCCTGGGCGTGGCGATCATCTCCACGTCCTCCGGCCTGCTCACCGACCGCCAGGCGGCCGAGAAGGGCGTCGGCGGCGAAGTGCTCGCCTACGTCTGGTGACCCGGAGCAGAAGGTAAGGAGCTCACAAGAATGTCTCGTATCGGACGACTCCCCGTCACCGTCCCCTCCGGTGTCGACGTGGCCATCGACGGCTCGACCGTCACGGTCAAGGGGCCCAAGGGCCAGCTCGCGCTCGACGTCGTCGAGCCCATCTCGGTGGCCGCGGGCGAGGACGGCAGCATCGAGGTGACCCGGCCCGACGACGAGCGCGACTCGCGCTCCCGGCACGGCCTCACCCGCAGCCTCATCGCCAACATGGTCGAGGGTGTGACCAACGGTTACACCAAGAAGCTCGAGATCCACGGCACCGGTTACCGCGTGGTGGCCCGGGGCAGCGACCTCGAGTTCGCGCTCGGCTACAGCCACCCCATCCTCATCCAGGCCCCGGAGGGCATCACCTTCCAGGTCGAGAACCCCACCCGGTTCTCGGTCACGGGCATCGACAAGCAGCAGGTCGGCGAGGTCGCCGCGAACATCCGCAAGCTGCGCAAGCCGGACCCCTACAAGGGCAAGGGCGTGCGCTACGAGGGTGAGCGCATCCGCCGCAAGGTCGGAAAGGCTGGTAAGTAAGCCATGGCACAGATCGTCAAGCGCGCCAAGAGCAAGAGCGCAGCACGGGGGCGTCGCCACGTGCGGCTGCGCAAGAAGGTGACCGGGACCGCGGAGCGTCCGCGTATCGTGGTCAACCGGTCCTCGCGTCACGTCTTCGTCCAGCTCGTGGACGACACCAAGAGCGCCACCGTGGCCTCCGCCTCCACCATGGAGGCGGACCTGCGTGCCCTGGAGGGCGACAAGACGGCCAAGGCCCGGCGGGTCGGCGAGCTGCTCGCCGAGCGCGCCCGGGCGGCCGGCGTCGACGCGGCGGTCTTCGACCGTGGCGGCAACCGTTACGCCGGCCGCGTGGCCGCGATCGCGGAGGGCGCCCGCGAGGGCGGCCTGGCGCTCTGATTCGGACCTGCGAGAACGAGGAAAGAGGACTTTTCGATGGCTGGTGACTTCCAGCGACGTGGAACCGCATCCGGTTCCACGTCCGGTGACGCCCGCGACAACCGTCGGGGCAGCCGGGACAGCAACAACCGAGACAACCGCGACGGCCGTGGTGGCCGCGGTGGTCGCGACGACGACCGCAACCAGTACCTCGAGCGGGTCGTCACGATCAACCGCGTGGCCAAGGTCGTCAAGGGTGGCCGCCGCTTCAGCTTCACCGCGCTCGTCGTGGTGGGTGACGGCGACGGCACCGTGGGCGTCGGCTACGGCAAGGCCAAGGAGGTGCCGGCAGCGATCTCCAAGGGCGTGGAGGAGGCCAAGAAGAACTTCTTCCGCGTCCCGCGGATCGCGGGCACCATCCCGCACCCCATCCAGGGCGAGGCCGCAGCCGGCGTCGTCATGCTCAAGCCGGCCAGCCCGGGTACCGGTGTCATCGCCGGTGGTCCGGTGCGCGCCGTGCTCGAGTGCGCGGGGATCCACGACGTCCTGAGCAAGTCGCTCGGGTCGAGCAACTCCATCAACATCGTGCACGCCACCGTCGCGGCGCTGCAGGGTCTCGAGCAGCCCGAGGCCGTCGCGGCCCGTCGGGGCAAGTCGCTCGAGGAGGTCGCCCCCCACGCCATGCTCAAGGCACGCGCCGAGGCCGCGGCCGAGGCGAAGGCAGGTGCCTGATGGCCAAGCTCAAGGTGACCCAGATCAAGTCCACCGTCGGCACGAAGCACATGCACCGGGAGACCGTCCGGAGCCTGGGCCTCAAGCGGATCGGTGACACCGTCGTCAAGGAGGACCGCCCGGAGTTCCGGGGTATGGTCCGCACGGTCGCCCACCTGGTGACCGTGGAGGAGGTTGACTGAAATGGCCGACAGCACCACCCGCCGCGAGGCGGCCGCGCTGAAGGTGCACCACCTGCGTCCGGCCCCCGGCGCCAAGACCGCGAAGACCCGTGTGGGTCGCGGTGAGGCGTCCAAGGGCAAGAGCGCGGGCCGTGGCACCAAGGGGACGAAGGCCCGGTACCAGGTGCCGGCGACCTTCGAGGGCGGTCAGACCCCCATGCACATGCGGCTGCCGAAGCTGCGTGGTTTCACGAACCCGTTCAAGGTGACCTACCAGGTCGTCAATCTCGACACCCTGGCCACCCTCTTCCCGGAGGGCGGCACCGTCGGGATCGACGAGCTCGTCGCCAGGGGTGCGGTCCGCAAGGGCCAGCCCGTCAAGGTGCTCGGCACCGGTGAGGTGTCGGTCAAGCTCGACGTCACCGCCACGAAGTTCTCGGCCTCCGCCAAGGAGAAGATCGAGGCGGCCGGCGGGAGCGCCACCGAGGCCTGAGGCTCCGGCCCCGGTCCTGTCACACCTCGAGTGAGGCCCTGCGTCGCCCCGCGGCGCGGGGCCTCACTGCTACTCACCCCCACCACCCCTGGTGTTATCGTCGGGGGCGACTCATGCTCGCCTCCCCGGGCGCGTCGTCGACCGCGACGACCGGCGTCGGGGGAGACCCACAGGAGGACCTGAATGCTCTCCGCCTTCGTGCGCGCGTTCAAGACGCCGGATCTTCGCAAGAAGATCCTCTTCACGCTCGCGATCATGGCGCTGTACCGGCTCGGGACGCACATCCCGACGCCCGGCGTCGACTACGGCCTCGTGCAGCAGTGCCTCAACACCGCCGAGCTGTCGGGCAACGTGCTGGGCATGGTCAACCTGTTCTCGGGCGGGGCCATGGTGCAGCTGTCCATCTTCGCGCTCGGGATCATGCCCTACATCACCGCGGCGATCATCGTGCAGCTGCTCACCGTCGTCATCCCGCGCTTCGAGCAGCTGAAGAAGGAGGGGCAGTCGGGTCAGACCAAGATGACCCAGTACACCCGCTACCTCACCATCGGCCTCGCGGTCCTCCAGGCGTCCACGCTCGTGACCATCGCCCGCGAGCCGGCCCGGCTCTTCGGGGCGACGTGCACCTCGGTGATGCCGGACGAGAGCATCTGGACGCTGGCGCTCATGGTGCTCACGATGACGGCGGGCACCGGGCTCATCATGTGGCTGGGGGAGCTCATCACCGAGAAGGGCGTCGGCAACGGGATGTCGCTGCTGATCTTCATCTCCATCGCGGCCGGCTTCCCCGCGGCCCTCGGCGCCATCTACCAGGGCTCGGTGACGACCTTCGTGCTCGTCATGCTGCTCGGGCTGGTCATCATGACGCTCGTCGTCTACGTCGAGCAGTGCCAGCGCCGGATCCCGGTGCAGTACGCCAAGCGGATGGTGGGTCGACGGCAGTACGGCGGGACCTCCACGTACATCCCGCTCAAGCTCAACATGGCCAACGTCATCCCCATCATCTTCGCCAGCTCGATCCTCATGCTCCCCTCGCTGCTGGCCAACTTCAACCGGCCGACGGAGCCGGGGGCCACCGCGCCGGCCTGGGTGGGCTTCATCGACCGCTACCTGTCCATGGGCGCGACCGGCTCCGGCACCCACTGGGTCTACATGCTGCTCTACGCGGCCATGATCATCTTCTTCTGCTTCTTCTACACCTCGGTGACCTTCAACCCGACCGAGGTGGCGGACAACATGAAGCGGTACGGCGGCTTCATCCCGGGCATCCGGGCCGGCCGTCCCACCGCCGAGTACCTCGAGTACGTCATCAACCGCATCACCACCCCCGGCGCGCTCTACCTCGCCGGCCTGGCCGTCATCCCGCTGATTGCGTTCAACGTCATGGGGGTGGCCAACTTCCCGCTGGGTGGCGCCTCCATCCTCATCATCGTGGGCGTCGGACTGCAGACGGTGAAGCAGATCGAGTCCCAGCTCCAGCAGCACGACTACGAAGGGTTCCTCCGCTGATGCGCCTCATCCTGCTCGGGCCCCCCGGTGCCGGCAAGGGCACCCAGGCCGCCCACGTGTCCGCCTCCCACGGCATCCCCGCCATCTCCACGGGCGACATCTTCCGGGCCAACATCAAGGAGGAGACCGACCTCGGGCTGCAGGTCAAGCAGATCACGGCCTCCGGCGGCTACGTCCCCGACGAGATCACCAACGCGATCGTGCGCGACCGTCTGGCCCGGCCCGACGCGGCCGCCGGCTTCCTGCTGGACGGGTACCCCCGTACCACCGGGCAGGTCGAGGCGCTGGACGAGATGCTCGGTGACGCCGGCCACCAGCTGGACGTCGTGGTGGAGCTGACGGTCGACACGGACGAGGTCGTGCAGCGACTGCTCG
Organism: Serinicoccus chungangensis; assembly: GCF_006337125.1. Lineage (GTDB taxonomy): Bacteria > Actinomycetota > Actinomycetes > Actinomycetales > Dermatophilaceae > Ornithinicoccus > Ornithinicoccus chungangensis. The sequence goes on along the minus strand of NZ_CP040887.1, from coordinate 2,468,124 downwards.
CCCGGGCCCAGGAGCAGGGCAGGGCGGACGACACCGAGGACGTCATCCGCGAGCGCATGCGGATGTACGCCGAGGAGACGGCACCGCTCGCCGCCCACTACAAGGCGCGGGGCCTGCTCCGGCGGGTCGACGGCATGGGGGCCGTCGAGGAGGTCACCGGCCGCATCGAGTCCGCCCTGGCTCAGGTGCCCGCCTCCGCCACCGGCACGCCGGGCGTCGCCGGCGAGGGCTGATGTCCTTCCTCCGGCGTCGGCCCCGCATCGAGGCCAAGACCCCGGACCAGCTCGTCGCCATGCGGCGGGCCGGGGTGGTCGTGGCCCGGACGCTGGCCCTGGCCGTCGAGCGCGCCGTGGCCGGCACGACCACGCGTGAGCTCGACACCCTGGCCGAGAACGCCATCCGGGGGGCCGGTGCGACCCCGAGCTTCCTCGGGTACCACGGCTTCACCGGGAGCCTGTGCATCTCGGTCAACGACGAGGTGGTGCACGGCATCCCGGGGACACGCGTCCTGGTCGACGGCGACCTGGTGTCCATCGACTGCGGGGCGATCGTCGAGGGCTGGCACGGGGATGCCGCGGTCAGCCTCGTCGTCGGCGGGCGGGAGCAGGGCTCCGCCGCCGACCTCGCCCTCATGGACGACACGGAGGCCTCGCTGTGGGCCGGGATCGCGGCGCTACGACCCGGGGGCCGGCTGTACGCCGTGGGGCACGCGGTGGAGGAGTCGGTCGACGCGGCCCTGGAGCGGCGTCGTCGCGCGGGTGTGCCGGGGGTGGAGGCCTACGGGATCCTCGAGGACTACACGGGTCACGGGATCGGCCGGGAGATGCACATGGACCCGCACGTCCCCAACTACGGGGTCACCTCGAGCGGCCCGACGGTCCCCTCGGGCGCCACCTTCGCCATCGAGCCGATGGTCACCCTCGGCAGCATCGAGACGCGGACCCTGGCCGACGACTGGACGGTCGTCACCTCGGACGGCAGCCGCGCCGCCCACTGGGAGCACACCGTGGCGGTCACCGACGCGGGGTCCTGGGTGCTCACGGCCCTGGACGGGGGAGAGGCTGGGCTCGCCCGGGTCGGGGTCGACTTCGCCCCGCTCTCCGACTGACCCCGCCGTCCGGGCGATTGGCCTTGGGGTTGCCGGTCCCGTAGGATGGTGCGTCGGCCCTGCGTGGGCCGAGTCCAGTGCAAATCCAGGGAATGTGGAGGACATGGCGAAGAAGGACGGCGTCATTGAGATCGAGGGCACGGTTGTCGAGGCCCTCCCGAACGCGAACTTCCGGGTCGAGCTCACCAACGGTCACGTGGTGCTGGCTCACATCTCCGGCAAGATGCGGCAGCACTACATCCGGATCCTCCCCGAGGACCGGGTCGTGGTGGAGCTCAGCCCGTACGACCTGACCCGCGGTCGCATCGTCTTCCGCTACCGCTGAGGTCCGGGGCCCTCGGGCCACGGTCCCCACCACTCCCCGCACAGATCCACTCCACCGAAGGCAGGAAGCCATGAAGGTTCAGCCGAGCGTGAAGAAGATCTGCGACAAGTGCAAGGTGATCCGCCGTCATGGGCGGGTCATGGTGATCTGCGACAACCTGCGCCACAAGCAGCGCCAGGGCTGAGCAGACCACCACCCACCGCACGCGTCGCAGCTTCGATGCGTCGACGACCACAACTGCATACCGTCACCACCCAGATGACGCAGCACCCGACCCCCGCCGACCGGCGGGACGTCACCCCTGGCCGCGAGAGCCGGGGACCGCGGGCGACCGAGCCCACCAGACGATGCGGACCGGTGCTGCACCAGACTCTCGCACGACTCCCAAGGAGCACTGCCACATGGCACGACTCATCGGTGTCGACCTGCCGCGCGACAAGCGCGTCGAGGTCGCTCTCACCTACATCTTCGGCGTGGGCCGCACCCGCGCCGAGCAGACTCTCCAGGCCACGGGTGTCGACCCGTCGACCCGGGTCAAGGACCTGACGGAAGAGCAGCTGGTCTCCCTGCGCGACCACCTCGAGGCCAGCTTCCGCCTCGAGGGCGACCTCCGCCGCGAGGTCGCCGCCGACATCCGCCGCAAGGTGGAGATTGGCAGCTACCAGGGGCTGCGGCACCGCCGCGGCCTCCCGGTGCACGGTCAGCGCACCAAGACCAACGCGCGCACCCGCAAGGGACCCAAGCGCACCGTCGCCGGCAAGAAGAAGGCCGGCAAGTAGACCGTCTCGGGCCCCGCCCCTGACCTGCCGCTCCCGCGCCGTCCCCACCGGGACGACCCGCCGGACGCGGACCCCAGAAGTCTTGCTCTTCCGCTAGGAGAAACCACATGCCCCCCAAGAGCCGTCAGGCCACCGGCGCACGCAAGGTGCGCCGCAAGGAGAAGAAGAACGTCGCCTTCGGGCAGGCTCACATCAAGAGCACGTTCAGCAACACCATCATCTCGATCACCGACCCGACCGGTGCCGTCATCGCCTGGTCCTCCTCGGGCCAGGTCGGCTTCAAGGGGTCGCGCAAGTCGACCCCCTACGCCGCCCAGATGGCCGCCGAGGCCGCCGCGCGTCGCGCGATGGACCACGGCATGAAGAAGGTCGACGTCTTCGTCAAGGGTCCGGGCTCGGGTCGCGAGACCGCGATCCGCTCGCTGACCGCGGCCGGCCTCGAGGTCGGCGCGATCTCCGACGTGACGCCGCAGGCGCACAACGGCGTCCGCCCGCCCAAGAAGCGTCGCAACTGACCGCCCCGGAAGGAACAAGGTAGACACATCATGGCCCGTTACACCGGACCCATCACCAAGAAGTCCCGCCGGCTCAAGGTCGACCTGGTCGGCGGCGACAAGAACTTCGACCTGCGCCCCTTCCCCCCGGGGCAGCACGGCCGCCGTCGCAGCCAGGAGAAGGAGTACCTCACCCAGCTGCAGGAGAAGCAGAAGGCCCGCTTCACCTACGGCGTCATGGAGAAGCAGTTCCGCCGCTACTACGCGGAGGCGGCCCGCCGCCCCGGCAAGACCGGCGCCAACCTGCTCATCATCCTGGAGTCCCGCCTCGACAACGTCGTCTACCGCGCCGGCCTGGCGCGGACCCGCCGCGCCGCCCGCCAGCTGGTGACCCACGGTCACTTCCTGGTCAACGGCAAGCGGGTCGACGTGCCCAGCTACCGCGTCGAGCAGTACGACATCGTCGAGGTCCGGCCGCAGTCGGTCGAGACGTTCCCCTTCGAGCTGGCCCGCCAGACCTACGGGGACCGGCCGGTCCCCGCCTGGATGAAGGTCGTGCCGGGGTCGCTGAAGATCCTCATCCACCAGCTGCCGACCCGTGAGCAGATCGACACGATCCTCACCGAGCAGCTCATCGTGGAGCTCTACTCCAAGAACTAGTCGGGTGGGGGACCCTGCGTCCCCCACCTCCCCCTCGAGGGTGGCGCGGTGCCTACGGGCCCGCGCGCCCTCGAGGCTCCGTGAGGTCTCGCCGCGCTCCGCCCGGCGGTCTCCCGGACCTCCCGGCACACGGACAGAGGTGTGCCGGGCTCGTGCACGCGGCGTCATATAGCGGTCGCCCGTGGAAAGGAACGAAACGTGCTCATCGCACAGCGCCCCACCCTCACCGAGGAGGTCGTCTCCGACAGCCGCTCCCGGTTCTCCCTCGAGCCGCTGGAGCCTGGCTTCGGCTACACCCTCGGCAACTCCCTGCGCCGGACCCTGCTGTCCAGCATCCCCGGTGCGTCCCTGACCAGCATCCGGATCGACGGCGTGCTCCACGAGTTCTCTACGATCCCGGGGGTCAAGGAGGACGTCACCGAGGTCATCCTCAACCTCAAGTCCCTGGTCGTCTCGAGCGAGTTCGACGAGCCGGTCGTGATGTACCTGCGCAAGCAGGGTGCCGGTGCCGTCACCGCGGCCGACATCGCCCCGCCGGCCGGTGTGGAGGTCCACAACCCGGACCTGCACATCGCCACCCTCGGCGAGTCCGCGTCCCTGGAGATGGAGATGACCGTCGAGCGCGGCCGCGGCTACGTCTCCGCCCAGCTCAACAAGTCCGGTGACCAGGAGATCGGGCGCATCCCCGTCGACTCCATCTACTCCCCGGTCCTCGCCGTGACCTACAAGGTCGAGGCGACCCGTGTCGAGCAGCGCACCGACTTCGACCGCCTCGTGCTGGACATCGAGACCAAGAGCTCCATGGCGCCCCGCGACGCCGTCGCCTCCGCGGGCCGCACCCTCGTCGAGCTCTTCGGGCTGGCCCGCGAGCTCAACGTCGAGGCCGAGGGCATCGAGATCGGCCCGTCCGCGGGGGAGGGCGCCCTGGCGTCCGACCTGGCGCTGCCGATCGAGGAGCTCGACCTCACCGTGCGGTCCTACAACTGCCTGAAGCGCGAGGGCATCCACAGCGTGGGTGAGCTCGTCGGCCGCAGCGAGGCCGACCTGCTCGACATCCGCAACTTCGGCGCGAAGTCGATCGACGAGGTCAAGGACAAGCTGGCGGAGATGGGCCTGGCCCTCAAGGACAGCCCGCCCGGGTTCGAGGGTGCGGCCGCCTACGAGGACGGCACGTACGACGACGAGGGCGACGCCGCCTTCGCCGAGGACGAGCAGTACTGAGACACGAGAAGGCTTAAGGAGAACCCATGCCTGCCCCCAAGAAGGGTCCGCGCCTCGGCGGCGGTCCGGCGCACGAGCGCCTGATCCTGTCCAACCTGGCGACCGCTCTGTTCGAGCACGACCGGATCACCACCACCGAGGCCAAGGCCAAGCGGCTGCGTCCGCTCGCCGAGCGCCTGGTGACCTTCGCCAAGCGCGGAGACCTGCACAACCGTCGCAAGGTCCTCGCCATCGTGCGGGACAAGGGCGTGGTGCACCGGCTGTTCACCGAGATCGCCCCGGACGTCGCCGAGCGTCAGGGTGGATACACCCGGATCACCAAGATCGCCCCGCGCAAGGGCGACAACGCCCCCATGGCGGTCATCGAGCTGGTGCGTGAGCCGATCGAGCGCAAGGCCGTGGTCACCCAGGCCGAGGGTGCCACCCGGCGCTCGGCCAAGGACCGCCAGGCCGCCGCGATCAGCGACGCCGAGCTCGAGGCGGAGGAGCCCACCACCACCGACGCCGCCGAGGTCGACCAGGCCCAGGCCGAGGTCGAGGCCGCCGACGCCGCCGCCGAGCAGGGCGCGGAGCCGGCCGCCGACGGCGAGCTGACCGAGGTCGCGGACAACGAGGCCGCCGACGACACCACCGAGGCCGCGATGGTCTCCGGTGGTGCCGACGACGCCGAGCAGCCGGCCGAGGGCGACGACAGCACGAAGTGAGCCCTCGCGTCCCTGACGCACGGGCGGGCCGCCCATCCCCGGACGGGGGTGGGCGGCCCTCGTCGTCCCCGGCCCGGGGCGCAGGGCAGGATGGACGGGTGCGCATCAGGATCGACCTCGCCTACGACGGCACCGACTTCTCCGGCTGGGCCCGGCAGCCGGGCCTGCGCACGGTGGAGGAGACGCTCGCGCAGGGCCTGGCACGGGTGCTGCGGGTGGATCCGCCGAGGCTGGTGGTCGGGGGCCGGACGGACGCGGGGGTCCATGCCCGGGGGTCGGTCTGCCACCTCGACGTGGAGGAGGAGGTGTGGCGGCGCGTGCCCGGTCGGTCCGACCGTCCGCCCGCCGACGCGCTGGTGACGCGGCTGCGGGGGGTGCTGCCGGCCGACGTCGCGGTGCGGGCGGTCACGGAGGCGCACCCGGACTTCGACGCACGCTTCTCCGCGCTGCGGCGCCGGTACGGCTACCGCCTGCAGGACCGGCCGGGCGGCGCGGACCCGTTGCGCCGGCACGAGACCGTGGTGGTGCGGCACCCGCTCGACGTGGACGCCATGGACGAGGCGGCCCGGACGCTCGTCGGGCTGCGCGACTTCGCCGCCTTCTGCAGACCGAGGGAGGGGGCGACGACCATCCGCACGCTGCTGGACTTCCGGTGGCACCGGGACGACGCCGGCGTCGTCGTGGGGACGGTCGTCGCCGACGCGTTCTGCCACAGCATGGTGCGCGCGCTGGTCGGCGCGGTCGTGCCGGTGGGGGAGGGTCGACGCCCGCCCGGCTGGCCCGAGGAGGTCCAGCGGGCGGGGCGCCGCGACCCCGGGGTGCGGGTGATGCCGGCGCACGGACTCTGCCTGGAGGAGATCACCTACCCCGACTCCGTGGAGGGACAGCGACGGCGGGGCCGGGAGAGCCGGGCCGTCCGCGAGCCGCACCCCGGCTGATCTGGTTGTATGGACGCATGCTGGCCGCCTACGCCGAGAGCCTCCATCCCGACGAGCCGCTGAGCGGGCTGGTCGTCGGCGAGCGCCCGGACCCGCAGGACCGGCCCGGCTGGCGGGTGCTGCCCGTCGTGGCCGCCGGGCTGAACCACCACGACCTGTGGTCCCTGCGCGGGGTGGGGTTGGCGGAGGACCGGCTGCCCATGGTGCTGGGCTGCGACGCGGTGGTGGAGCACCCGGACCTCGGCGAGGTGGTCGTCCACCCCGTGGTCACCGGGACGCCGTCCTGGGAGGGAGACCCCACCCTGGACCCCCGCCGCACCCTGCTGTCGGAGTACCACCAGGGCACGCTGGCCGAGCTCGTCGCCGTGCCGGAGGGCGCCTGGGTCCCTCGCCCGGAGCACCTCACCGCCGTGGAGGCCGCCGCGCTGTGCACCTCGTGGCTCACGGCCTACCGCATGCTCTTCACGCAGGCGCGGGTCCGACCGGGTGACACGGTGCTCGTGCAGGGCGCGGGCGGCGGGGTGTCGACGGCCCTCGTGCAGCTGGGTGCCGCAGCCGGACTGACCGTGTGGGTGACGAGCCGGTCGGAGACCAAGCGGGCGCGTGCCGAGGAGCTGGGGGCTGCGGCGACCTTCGAGACGGGGGAGCGCCTCCCGGCCCGGGTCGACGCGGTGCTCGAGAGCGTGGGGGCCGCCACGTGGTCGCACTCGGTGAACGCGCTGCGGCCGGGCGGCACCCTCGTCATCTGCGGGGCGACGTCGGGGGACGCGCCGGAGAAGGCCGAGCTGACCAAGATCTTCTTCAAGCAGCTGCGGGTACAGGGCTCGACCATGGGGACCCGTGGCGAGCTCGCGGCGCTGGCCCGGCTGGTCTCCCGGGAGGGTCTGCGGCCGGCCGTGGGCGGGGTGTTCCCGCTGGCCGACACCCGGCCGGCGCTGGCCCGTCTGGCGGCCGGCGAGACCGCCGGACAGCTGGGGATCCAGGTGCGGGACGCGGCCGTCGGGGAGTGAGTTTGCACCGCACTCCTGGAGGCGTGTAGTGTTGTACCTCGCGGCCGACGCAGAGCGGAGGACGCGCCAGCAGGACCCAGATTCATCCCCCACGAGGTCGATCCGCACGGATGTGACACCGGGCCGGAGGATCGGGTAGGCTGGAGAGGTTGCCCCGAGCGGGTAAGGACCGACCAGGTCCGGACCGCAGGTGTGTGTCCGATTCTTGAGAACTCAACAGCGTGTTTGTTTTTTGATGCCATGTTTTGTTTGCCATGGCTGGTGCCCGCCCCCGGGTGCTGGTTGTGGTTTTTGTTGGGATCGTTATCTGTTCGGTAATGGTTTTGTTTTTTATCGGAGAGTTTGATCCTGGCTCAGGACGAACGCTGGCGGCGTGCTTAACACATGCAAGTCGAACGATGAAGCGGTGCTTGCACCGTGGATTAGTGGCGAACGGGTGAGTAACACGTGAGTAACCTGCCTTCCACTCTGGGATAAGCGCTGGAAACGGCGTCTAATACTGGATATGACACTGTCTCGCATGGGGTGGTGTGGAAAGATTTAGTTCGGTGGTAGATGGACTCGCGGCCTATCAGCTTGTTGGTGGGGTAATGGCCTACCAAGGCGACGACGGGTAGCCGGCCTGAGAGGGTGACCGGCCACACTGGGACTGAGACACGGCCCAGACTCCTACGGGAGGCAGCAGTGGGGAATATTGCACAATGGGCGCAAGCCTGATGCAGCGACGCCGCGTGAGGGATGACGGCCTTCGGGTTGTAAACCTCTTTCAGCCTTGACGAAGCCTTCGGGTGACGGTAGGGGCAGAAGAAGCACCGGCTAACTACGTGCCAGCAGCCGCGGTAATACGTAGGGTGCGAGCGTTGTCCGGAATTATTGGGCGTAAAGAGCTTGTAGGCGGCTTGTCGCGTCTGCTGTGAAAGCCCGGGGCTTAACTCCGGGTCTGCAGTGGGTACGGGCAGGCTAGAGTGTGGTAGGGGAGACTGGAATTCCTGGTGTAGCGGTGGAATGCGCAGATATCAGGAGGAACACCGATGGCGAAGGCAGGTCTCTGGGCCACTACTGACGCTGAGAAGCGAAAGCGTGGGGAGCGAACAGGATTAGATACCCTGGTAGTCCACGCCGTAAACGTTGGGCGCTAGGTGTGGGTCCCATTCCACGGGGTCCGTGCCGCAGCTAACGCATTAAGCGCCCCGCCTGGGGAGTACGGCCGCAAGGCTAAAACTCAAAGGAATTGACGGGGGCCCGCACAAGCGGCGGAGCATGCGGATTAATTCGATGCAACGCGAAGAACCTTACCAAGGCTTGACATACACCGGACGACTGCAGAGATGTGGTTTCCCTTTGTGGCTGGTGTACAGGTGGTGCATGGTTGTCGTCAGCTCGTGTCGTGAGATGTTGGGTTAAGTCCCGCAACGAGCGCAACCCTCGTTCCATGTTGCCAGCAACACCTTTTGGGTGGTTGGGGACTCATGGGAGACTGCCGGGGTCAACTCGGAGGAAGGTGGGGATGACGTCAAATCATCATGCCCCTTACGTCTTGGGCTTCACGCATGCTACAATGGCCGGTACAAAGGGCTGCGATCCCGTGAGGGGGAGCGAATCCCAGAAAGCCGGTCTCAGTTCGGATTGGGGTCTGCAACTCGACCCCATGAAGTCGGAGTCGCTAGTAATCGCAGATCAGCAACGCTGCGGTGAATACGTTCCCGGGCCTTGTACACACCGCCCGTCAAGTCACGAAAGTCGGTAACACCCGAAGCCGGTGGCCCAACCCTTGTGGAGGGAGCTGTCGAAGGTGGGACTGGTGATTGGGACTAAGTCGTAACAAGGTAGCCGTACCGGAAGGTGCGGCTGGATCACCTCCTTTCTAAGGAGCATCGTGCGCTCCCTGTCCCGGTTCGGGGTGGGGGGTGTGTGCGGCCTCGTGGTGCACCCGAGTGTGGTGTCCGAGGTTGCTTCAGGGTGGAACATCGAAGAGCTGTCGCCCCTGGTGGGGTGGTGTCGCCTGTGGTGAGTACGGGCTGTCCTGGGTGGGTCCTTTCGGGGTCCTGGTCCTGGGGTGGTCGTGGAAAGTCGGGTGGTGCCGCCTGGTGGGGGTGCAAACACGCTGTTGGGTCCTGAGGGATCGGGCCGGCTGGTTCTCTGTCGCACTCCTTGGGTGGGGTGTGGTGGGGGGTTGGTGTGGTCGGGTTGCTCTGGCTGGGGCCACGTGCCGGGTGTCATACCCGCTTCCACCCTGTGAGGGGTGGGGGTGTGCGGTGATGCTGCGGTTGGTGGTGGCTGGTTGTTGGTTGAGAACTGTACAGTGGACGCGAGCATCTGTATCTTTGTTGCTTTTTGTTAAGTTTTTAAGAGCGCACGGTGGATGCCTTGGCACGAGGAACCGAAGAAGGACGTAGGAATCTGCGATAAGCCTCGGGGAGTCGATAACCAGACTGTGATCCGAGGGTGTCCGAATGGGGAAACCCGGCCAGCTTCATCGCTGGTCACCCGCACCTGAATATATAGGGTGTGTGGAGGGAACGTGGGGAAGTGAAACATCTCAGTACCCACAGGAAGAGAAAACAACATGTGATTCCGTGAGTAGTGGCGAGCGAAAGCGGATGAGGCTAAACCGTAGTTGTGTGATACCTGGTAGGGGTTGCAGCTGCGGGGTTGTGGGAGTGGCGCGTACCGGGTCTACCAGCCTGGTGCACAGTAAGAAATCGCGTGGTGTAGGTGAAGGGTCTGGAAAGGCCTGGCGTAGACGGTGAGACCCCGGTAGCCGAAACACCCGTGACTGTGTGTGCCGCCTCCCGAGTAGTACGGGGCCCGAGAAATCCCGTACGAATCTGGCAGGACCACCTGCTAAGCCTAAATATTACCTCGTGACCGATAGCGGACAAGTACCGTGAGGGAAAGGTGAAAAGTACCCCGGGAGGGGAGTGAAATAGTTCCTGAAACCGTGCGCTTACAATCCGTCGGAGCTGCACCTCGTGTGTGGTGACGGCGTGCCTTTTGAAGAATGAGCCTGCGAGTTAGTGCTCAGTGGCGAGGTTAACCCGTGTGGGGAAGCCGTAGCGAAAGCGAGTCCGAACAGGGCGATTGAGTCGCTGGGTCTAGACCCGAAGCGGAGTGATCTACCCATGGCCAGGGTGAAGCGCGGGTAAGACCGCGTGGAGGCCCGAACCCACTTAGGTTGAAAACTGAGGGGATGAGCTGTGGGTAGGGGTGAAAGGCCAATCAAACTCCGTGATAGCTGGTTCTCCCCGAAATGCATTTAGGTGCAGCGTCATGTGTTTCTTGCCGGAGGTAGAGCTACTGGATGGCTGATGGGCCTTACCGGGTTACTGACGTCAGCCAAACTCCGAATGCCGGTAAGTGAGAGCATGGCAGTGAGACTGCGGGGGATAAGCTTCGTAGTCGAGAGGGAAACAGCCCAGATCACCAGCTAAGGTCCCTAAGCGTGTGCTAAGTGGGAAAGGATGTGGAGTTGCGAAGACAACCAGGAGGTTGGCTTAGAAGCAGCCACCCTTGAAAGAGTGCGTAATAGCTCACTGGTCAAGTGATTCCGCGCCGACAATGTAGCGGGGCTCAAGCACACCACCGAAGCTGTGGCATCAGCACTGTAGCTCAGCATCACCTTTCGTGGGTGGTGTTCAGGCGTGTTGATGGGTAGGGGAGCGTCGTGCCGGGAGTGAAGCATCCGAGTGATCGAGGTGTGGATCCGGCACGAGTGAGAATGCAGGCATGAGTAGCGAAAGAAGAGTGAGAAACTCTTCCGCCGAATCACCAAGGGTTCCAGGGTCAAGCTAATCTGCCCTGGGTAAGTCGGGACCTAAGGCGAGGCCGACAGGCGTAGTCGATGGACATCCGGTTGATATTCCGGAACCGGCGAAGAACCGACCCATACCGAATCCGGGGATGCTAAGCGCCTGAAGCCGCCCATGTTTTCGCACCTTCGGGTGCGGGGCCGGGTGGTGGAACGCGTGACCCGAGCTGGTAGTAGGTAAGCGATGGAAGGACGCAGGAAGGTAGCCTCCGCGTGGCGATGGTTGTCCACGTCGAAGAGCGCAGGGCCGGGGAGTGGTAAATCCGCCCCATCAGTGCCCGAGGCTTGATCGTGACCGCGTATGCGGGAAGCAGGGTGATCCTATGCTGCCAAGAAAAGTTCCTAGCGAGGTTCGAGCCGCCCGTACCCCAAACCGACTCAGGTGGTGAGGTAGAGAATACCGAGGCGATCGAGTGAATCGTGGTTAAGGAATTCGGCAAAATGCCCCCGTAACTTCGGGAGAAGGGGGGCCGGACGCGTGAAACCCCTTGCGGGTTAGCGCTGAAGGCCGCAGAGACCAGGGAGAAGCGACTGTTTACTAAAAACACAGGTCCGTGCGAAGTCGCAAGACGATGTATACGGACTGACGCCTGCCCGGTGCTGGAACGTTAAGGGGACGGGTCAACCCATTCGTGGGTGAAGCTCTGAACTTAAGCGCCAGTAAACGGCGGTGGTAACTATAACCATCCTAAGGTAGCGAAATTCCTTGTCGGGTAAGTTCCGACCTGCACGAATGGCGTAACGACTTCTCCACTGTCTCAACCGCGAACTCGGCGAAATTGCACTACGAGTAAAGATGCTCGTTACGCGCAGCAGGACGGAAAGACCCCGGGACCTTTACTATAGCTTGGTATTGGTGTTCGGTACGGCTTGTGTAGGATAGGTGGGAGACTGTGAAACAGCCACGCCAGTGGTTGGGAGTCAACGTTGAAATACCACTCTGGTCGTTCTGGATATCTAACATCGGTCCGTGATCCGGACCAGGGACAGTGCCTGGTGGGTAGTTTAACTGGGGCGGTTGCCTCCTAAAATGTAACGGAGGCGCCCAAAGGTTCCCTCAGCCTGGTTGGTAATCAGGTGTCGAGTGTAAGTGCACAAGGGAGCTTGACTGTGAGACAGACATGTCGAGCAGAGACGAAAGTCGGGACTAGTGACCCGACGGTGGCTTGTGGAAGCGCCGTCGCTCAACGGATAAAAGGTACCCCGGGGATAACAGGCTGATCCTGCCCAAGAGCTCATATCGACGGCATGGTTTGGCACCTCGATGTCGGCTCGTCGCATCCTGGGGCTGGAGTCGGTCCCAAGGGTTGGGCTGTTCGCCCATTAAAGCGGTACGCGAGCTGGGTTTAGAACGTCGTGAGACAGTTCGGTCCCTATCCGCTGCGCGCGTAGGAAACTTGAGGAGAGCTGTCCCTAGTACGAGAGGACCGGGATGGACGAACCACTGGTGTGTCAGTTGTCCTGCCAAGGGCACCGCTGATTAGCTACGTTCGGACGTGATAACCGCTGAAAGCATCTAAGCGGGAAGCACACTTCGAGATGAGGTTTCCATCACCTTCGGGTGGAGAGGCTCCCAGCTAGACTACTGGGTTGATAGGCCGGACGTGGAAGCACAGCAATGTGCGTAGCTGACCGGTACTAATAAGCCGACAACTTAACAAAACCCAAGCTCTCAAAGTCCTACAGACTCAATGCTCGCGTCCACTGCACGGTTCCTGACCCACAACCCCCCAGCGGGTTTGTTGTGACATGGTCAACCATGTTACGGCGGTCATAGCGTCAGGGAAACGCCCGGTCACATTCCGAACCCGGAAGCTAAGCCTGACAGCGCCGATGGTACTGCACTGGAGACGGTGTGGGAGAGTAGGACACCGCCGGACCACCCTTCACGAAAGGGCCCGCCCACCAGGGCGGGCCCTTTCGCATGCCCGGGGCCTTTTCGCCCGGCGCGACCTGCGAGCATGGGCAGGTCGTCGAGGAGGGCCGTGATGAAGGGACCCAGCGTGATGAGTGGTCGGGGTCTGCGCCGGATGGCGTGGTGGATGATGCCGCCCCCGGTGGCCGACCGGTTGCGTGCCGCCCGCCGGCGCCGGCGGGAGGAGGCGGCGGTGGCGCGCCGCGAGGAGCGGATCGCCGAGCGCCGTGCGTCGTTGCTCGCCGGGGACCCCGATCTGCGCATGGTGGAGACGGGCTCGGGGGAGGGGCCGGGGCGGGTGGTGGCCGACTTCACCGTGGCTCAGGCCCGCGAGCACAACCTCAGGCTGGTCACCGAGGTGCTGGACGAGGCCGGGGTGTCCTTCTTCCTGGTGCGGGGCAACTCCGCGCGTCGGCACGTCCTCGGGGTGCACCTGCGGGACCGGCCGGCGCTCTTCCGGGCGATGCGGGCGCGGCACGACCTCAGCGCCGTGTGGGCGGTGAAGCCGGGCCGCGGGGGCTCCGCCGCGACGGCCAGCGCCTACGTCGACGGCGGGCTGCAGAGCGGCATCAAGTCCAGCCTCGTCGTCCGCTTCGCCGAGCCGCTGCTGTCCGGGTCAGGCCGGGTCGTGGGGGGTCTGGATCTCGGGTGCGACGTCGAGTTCTGGCAGGACGCGGACCAGTTGGTCGGCCGGGAGCGCGCCGCGCGGCTGGAGCAGGTCCGGTGCCAGACGCCCGAGCCGGCCTTGGCGGGGGCCCTCGTCGCTCCGCGCCCCAACCGCGTGGCGGACGTCCTACCGGTCTCGGCGCAGGTCCCCGGTCAGGCGGTGGTCGGGGAGCGGGTCCTCCCGACCTTCGAGCCCTTCACCTGGACGCTCACCGACGAGGTGACCTTCCCGGTGGACGTGGTCTACACCTGGGTGGACGGCACGGACCCGCGGCACGCGGCCCGGCGGGCCCGCTACTCCGACGAGGCGCCCCACGGGCTGGGCGCGAACACCTCGCGCTACACGAGCCACGACGAGCTGCGCTACTCGCTGCGCTCCCTGCACATGTACGCCCCCTTCGTGCGCCACGTGTACGTGGTGACGGACGACCAGGTGCCGGCCTGGCTGGACCCCGACGCGGCGGGGATCACGGTCGTCGACCACCGGGACATCTTCGCCGACGCCTCGGCGCTGCCGACCTTCAACTCGCACGCCATCGGCGCCCGGCTGCACCACATCCCGGGTCTGTCGGAGCACTACCTCTACCTCAACGACGACGTCTTCCTCGCCCGGCTGCGCCAGGCGGAGGACTACTTCTACGCCAACGGCATCGCTCAGGTGCCCTTCTCGCCGGCGCAGTTCGGGGTGGGGGACGTCATCCCTGGTGAGGTCGCTCCGAACTCGGCCGGCAAGACGGTGCGCTCCCTCCTGCAGGCGGACTTCGGGCGGGGCATCACCCAGAAGTTCAAGCACGCCCCCCACCCACAGATCCGGTCGGTCCTGGCCGAGCTGGAGGAGAGGTACGCCGAACCGGTGGCCCGCACGACGCGCACCCGGTTCCGCTCGACCGAGGACGTCGGGTTCGCGGCGACGTTGCACCACCACTACGCACTCCTGACCGGGCGCGCGGTGCCCGGTCAGACGAGGATGAGCTACGTCGACATCGCCGCGCCGGACATGTCCCAGCGTCTGGACCGGCTCCAGCACAAGGGCGGCGTCGACACCTTCTGCCTCAACGACGTGGACACCCCGGAGCACACACGGGAGGCGATCCACGCGGTGGTCGCGGAGTTCCTCGAGGAGCGTTTCCCGTTCCGTTCCCCCTGGGAACGTCCGGACGCCTGAGCGCCTGACCAGCACGCCTGCAAGATCTTGCAGCAGAGTGTTGTGTTCTGTGCAGGATGGTCCTAGGTTAGGCGCCAACGTCCCTCTGCCCCACCCCTGGAGATCGCAATGATGCGTCCACGTCCTGCTGTCGGCATGCTTCTCGCCGCGACGTTGCTGGCCACCACCGGTGCCGCCACCCTGGCCGGGCAGACCCTGGCTCCCTCGCCGGCGGCCGCGCAGGAGGGACGCGCGGTGACCCTCGTGGGGGACCTGCAGGACGAGCTGGGCTGCGGCACCGACTGGGAGCCGTCGTGCCAGGCCACCCGACTGACCCCGGTCGACGGCAGCCCGGACGTGTACCGGTCCACCTTCGAGGTGCCCGCGGGCAGGTGGGAGTACAAGGTCGCTCTCGACGGCGGCTGGGACGAGTCCCACCCCGAGGCCAACCTCGCCGTCCAGGTCCAGGGGCCGGCCAGCCTGGAGTTCACCTTCGACGACGCCACCGACGAGGTGGGTCTCGTCCCCCTGCTCGAGCCCACGGACGCCGAGCAGGACGACGCCCTGGCCGGGGACAGCCTGCGGGCCCCGGTGACCCGGGAGCAGTTCTACTTCGTCATGGCGGACCGCTTCGCCAACGGCGACCCGACCAACGACACGGCCGGCATCGCGGGCGACCGGCTGCAGCACGGTTTCGACCCGACGGACAAGGGGTTCTTCCACGGCGGCGACCTGGCGGGCATCCAGGACAGGCTGGACTACATCGAGGGCCTGGGGACGACCGCCATCTGGCTCACTCCCAGCTTCAAGAACCGACCGGTCCAGGGGTCGGGGGCCGACGCGAGCGCGGGCTACCACGGCTACTGGGTCACCGACTTCACCCAGATCGACCCCCACCTCGGGACGAACGAGGAGATGAAGGCGCTCATCGACGAGGCGCACGACCGGGGGATGAAGGTCTACTTCGACATCATCACCAACCACACCGCGGACGTCATCGACTACGCCGAGGGGGAGTACGGCTACGTCGACAAGGAGACCGAGCCCTACCGCGACGCGGCCGGCAACGCCTTCGACGACCGCGACTACGTCAACAAGCCGTTCCCGCTCCTGGACCCCGAGACCTCCTTCCCCTACACCCCCGTCTTCCGCACCGAGGAGGACGCGGAGGTGAAGGTGCCGGGCTGGCTCAACGACCGCACGCTCTACCACAACCGCGGCGACTCCACCTTCGCCGGCGAGTCCAGCCTGTACGGCGACTTCGTCGGCCTGGACGACCTCTTCACCGAGAACCCCGAGGTGGTCGACGGCATGGTCGACATCTACTCCACCTGGGCCGACCTGGGCATCGACGGTTTCCGGATCGACACCGTTAAGCACGTCAACCTGGAGTTCTGGCAGGAGTTCAGCCCGCGGGTGCTGGAGGCGGCGCGTGAGGACAACGAGGACTTCTTCATGTTCGGCGAGGTCTACGACTCCAACCCGGAGTACCTCTCCACCTTCCCCACCGAGGGTGAGCTCCAGGCCGTCATCGACTTCGGCTTCCAGGCGCGCTCGGTGGCCTTCGCGCGGGGTGCCGCCACCACCGAACTGCGGACGTTCTACGCGCAGGACGACTACTACACCGACACCGACTCCAACGCCTACCAGCTGCCGACGTTCACCGGCAACCACGACATGGGCCGGGCGGCGATGATGCTGGCCGGGGACCACTCCGGGGAGGACCTGCAGCGGCGGGTCGAGCTGACCAACGCGCTGATGTTCCTCACCCGCGGGCAGCCGGTCGTCTACTACGGCGACGAGCAGGGCTTCATCGGAGCCGGCGGCGACAAGGACGCGCGGCAGGACATGTTCGCGACCCAGGTGCAGCAGTATGCCGACGAGCCGGTCATCGGTGCTCCCTCCGGCGCGCGGGACCGCTACGACACCGGGCACCCGCTGTACCGGCAGATCGCGGCGCTCAGCGACCTCGTCGAGGCCAACCCCGCGCTCGCCGACGGGGCGCAGATCCACCGCTACGCGAGCAACGAGGCCGGGATCTACGCCTTCTCCCGGATCGACGCCGAGGAGCAGGTCGAGTACCTCGTCGTGGCCAACAACTCCGACGAGCCCCAGCAGGCATCCCTGTCGACCTACGGCTCCCGCACGATGTTCCGCGCCATCTACGGCGAGCGGGGCCGGTTCATCACCGGGTCCGAAGGCCGTCTCACCGTCGACGTGGACCCGCTGTCCGTCGAGGTCTACCGGGCCGAGAAAGACCTGCGCGGGCGTCGTGAGGCACCGTCGGTCGCGATGACCAGCCCGGCGGCCGGCGGGGTCGTGGGCGGGCGCGCCGAGATCGGTGCCGCGGTGCCGGAGAACGTCTTCGCGCAGGTGACCTTCGCCTACCGCCCCGTCGGTGTGCAGGAGTGGTCGGTGCTCGGCACCGACGACAACGCGCCCTACCGTGTCTTCCACGACGTCACCGGTCTGCCGGACGGCACCCTGCTGGAGTACCGGGCGATCCTGCAGGACCACTCCGGCAACGTCTCGGCCTCCTCCAGCTACGGCATCGTCGGCGAGGCCGGCAGCGGAGGGGGCGGCGGTGGTGGGGTGGACCCCATCGGCCCGGTCGAGCAGCCGGACGCGGTCAGCGTGCCCGGCAGCCACAACCCCGCCATGGGCTGCTCGGGCGACTGGCAGCCGGACTGCGACCAGGCGCAGCTCACGCTGGACGCGAAGGACACCGTCTGGAAGGGGACCTACGACGCCGGCACGATCCCGGCCGGCGACTACGAGTACAAGGCTGCGATCGACCGCTCCTGGGACGAGAGCTACGGCGCCGGCGGAGCACCCGGAGGTGCCAACATCGGCTACACCGCCGATGGCGGGCCGGTGAGCTTCTACTACGAGCACGCCCGCCACTACGTGACCTCCGACGCGGAGGGCCCGATCATCACCGCTCCCGGCTCCATGCAGAGCGAGCTGGGCTGCCCCGGCGACTGGGACCCCTCCTGCATGGCCCCCTGGCTCATCGACCCGGACGGCGACGGCACGTATACCTATGCCACCACCGCGATCCCGGCCGGCACCTACGAGCTCAAGGTGGCGCACGGCCTGTCCTGGGACGAGAACTACGGCGAGGGCGGCGAGCGGGACGGCGCCAACATCGGCTTCTCCGTGCCCTCCGACGGGGTGCGGACGACCTTCAGCTACGACCTGGAGACGCACGTGCTGAGCGTGACGACGTCCGAGGCGGGCGTGGCGCCGGACCTCGGCTCGCAGCGCGCCTACTGGGTGCGCGACGACCTGGTGGCGTGGCCCGCAGAGGGGGTCGAGGACGCCGTGCTGCGCGACTGGCGGCTTCACTGGTCCGCCGACGGCGGGCTGGGGATCGATGCCGAGGCCGTCACTGGAGGTGACTCCTCGCCGCTGACCCTCGACCCGGACGGGCTTCCTGAGGAGGTGCTCGAGGACTTCCCGCACCTCGAGGGTCACCTCGCCCTGCGGCTGGACCGGCGCAGCGCCCGGGCCGCCGGGGACATCCTCACCGGACAGGTGGCCGTCGCGATGTACGACGACCTCGGCCGGCTGGCCGACGCGACCGGGGTCCAGGTCCCGGGTGTCCTCGACGACCTGTATGCCGAGCGGGCCGCCGACACCGCGCTCGGCGTGAGCTGGCGCGGCCCGAACCCGACCCTGCGGCTGTGGGCCCCGACCGCCCAGGACGTGCGGCTGCTGACCTGGCCCGAGGGCGGCCAGGGTGACCCCCAGGAGTCGTCCCTGCGCCGGCTCAAGGACGGCAGCTGGGAGATCAAGGGGAAGAGGTCCTGGACGGGTCGCGAGTACCTCTTCGAGGTCGACGTCTTTGTGCCGGAGACCGGGGCGGTGGAGACCAACCGGGTCACCGACCCGTACTCGGTCGCCCTCACCCTCGACAGCGAGCGCTCGGTGCTGGTCGACCTGGACGACCGGCAGTGGCAGCCGCGGGTCTGGCAGCGGGCGGAGGCGCCGGCGCTCGAAGACGAGGTCGACCAGACGATCTACGAGCTGCACGTGCGCGACTTCTCGATGGCCGACCCGGACGTGCCGGCCGAGCTGCGCGGCTCCTACCTGGCCTTCGCCGAGGACGGCTACGGCCGCCGCCACCTGGAGGCGCTCGCCGAGGCGGGGATGAACACCGTGCACCTGCTCCCGACCTTCGACATCGCCTCGATCCCGGAGACGACCGCCGACGCGGACGCGGTGCCGCAGCCGGACTGCGACCTCGACTCGCTCCCGCCGGACAGCGCCGAGCAGCAGGAGTGCGTCATGGCGCAGGCCGACGCGGACGCCTTCAACTGGGGCTACGACCCATGGCACTTCATGGCGCCCGAGGGCTCCTACGCCTCGACGACCGAGGCGGCCCAGGGCGGTGCCCGGGTGGCCGAGTTCCGGACGATGGTCGGCGGGCTGCACGAGTCCGGTCTCCGCGTCGTCCTGGACCAGGTGTTCAACCACACCGCCCAGTCGGGCCAGGGGAGCAAGAGCGTCCTCGACAAGGTCGTGCCCGGCTACTACCACCGGCTCAACGCCGTCGGTGACGTGGAGACCTCGACCTGCTGCGAGAACATCGCGACCGAGCACGCCATGGCCGAGAAGCTCATGGTGGACGCGGTGGTCGTCTGGGCGCGGGACTACAAGGTCGACGGCTTCCGCTTCGACCTCATGGGTCACCACAGCCGGGACAACATGCAGGCGGTGCGTGCCGCGCTGGACGAGCTCACCGTCCGCCGCGACGGCGTCGACGGCTCGCAGGTCACGCTCTACGGCGAGGGGTGGAACTTCGGCGAGGTGGCCGACAACGCCCGGTTCTACCAGGCCACGCAGGGCCAGCTCGACGGCACCTCGATCGGCACCTTCAACGACCGGCTGCGCGACGGCGTCCGCGGTGGCGGACCCTTCGACGAGGACCCTGGTGCGGAGAAGGGCTTCGCGACGGGTGGCACCAGCGGCAACGACACCGACCTGGTGCAGGTCGGCCTCGCCGGCAACCTGCGGGGCTTCGAGCTGCGCAGCCAGGAGAGCGGTGAGGTGGTGACCGGCGAGCAGGTCGACTACAACGGCTCGGCCGCCGGCTACGCGGAGGACCCGGACGAGGTCGTCAACTACGTGGACGCCCACGACAACGAGACGATCTTCGACGCCCTCACCTTCAAGCTGCCGCAGGACCTGCCGATGGCGGACCGGGTGCGGATGAACACCCTCGCCCTGTCCACCACGACGCTGTCGCAGTCGATCAGCTTCTGGCACGGTGGCGCCGACCTGCTGCGCAGCAAGAGCCTGGACCGCAACTCCTACAACAGCGGCGACTGGTTCAACCTGCTGGACTTCACCATGACCGAGAACGGCTTCGGCCGGGGCCTGCCGCCGGCGGCGGACAACGAGGACAAATGGGGCCTCATGCAGCCCCTCCTGGCCGACCCGGCGCTGGCGCCCGAGCCGGCCGACATCGAGCAGGCCTCCGCGATGGCCGCCGACCTGCTGCGGCTGCGCTCCTCCACCGAGCTCTTCCGGCTCGGGGACGCCGAGCTCATCGAGACCAAGCTCACCTTCCCGGTCTCCGGGACGGAGCAGGGTGACGAGCAGGTCGTCGTCATGCGGGTGGACGACACGGTCGGCGCGGACGTCGACCCGGAGCTGGACGGCCTGGTCGTCGTCTTCAACGCCGGCGCCGAGCCGGTCGACCAGGTGGTGCCCGGTCTCGAGGGTGCCGATCTGGAGCTCTCGCCGGTGCAGGCGGACGGCGCCGACCCCGTGGTCCAGGAGGCGACGTGGGACGCGGCTGCCGGAACCGCCCGGGTGCCGGCCCGCACCGTGGCGGTCTTCGTCCAGCCGTGACGTGCGGGGCAGGATGGGTCCCGTGGACCCCTCGGACCTCGACCGCCCGGACCTCGACCGCCGGGACCTGCTGCGCGCCCGCGCGCACTGGCTGACCGCCGACCTGGTCGCCGTCCCGCCCACGGCGCTGCCGCACGGCGTCGCCCCGGAGGACCTGCGCTGGAGCCTCGGTGCGGCGCCGGACGGCGGGATCGACCGTCGCGGCGAGGGCGCGCAGGAGGAGCTGGCGCTCACGCTGGCCGAGGGCACCCTCCCGGACGCCCTCGTGCGGCGCTGGCCCCACCTGGCCCCGTGCCGCGCGCTGCGAGGCGACGGCGAGGTGGCGCGGCGGGCAGCGACCCTGCTCACGGGTCAGGTCGCGCTGCTCGGCCGCGACGGCACCGGCGCGACGGCGCTGGCCACCTCGGTGCAGGTCCCGGGCGTGCTCGACGACCTCTACGCCGGGGCCGCGGACCGGCGAGCGCTCGGCGTGAGCTGGACGGGGGAGCCGGGCCGACGGGTGCCCTCCGTCGCGGTGTGGGCGCCGACGGCCCGGGCGGTCGACCTGCTGCTGTGGGACGGGGTGCCCGAGCACGACCGGGAGCGGGCGTGGGCCCCCGCCGGGGAGCCGATGCGGGTGCCGATGCAGCGCCAGGAGGACGGCGCGTGGACCGTCACCGGCACGCCCGCGTGGGCCGGTCGCTGCTACCGGCTCGACCTCGAGCACGTCCTGCCGCGCACCGGAGAGCGGCGCCGGGTGGGCGCCACGGACCCCTGGTCGGTGGGCCTGTCCCTGGACTCGCGGCACAGCGTGCTCGTCGACCTCGACGACCCGGCGCACGCCCCGCGGCGCTGGCTGCAGGCGCCCGTGCCGCCCGCCGTCCGGGCCGTCGACCAGTCGGTCTACGAGCTGCACGTCCGCGACTTCTCCCGCGACGACGACACCGTGCCGGCGGGGGTACGCGGGTCCTACCTCGCCTTCGCCGCCGAGGGTGAGGGGAGGCGGCACCTGCGCCGGCTCGCCGCCGCGGGCCTCACCAGCGTCCACCTGCTCCCCACCTTCGACCTGACCTCGGTGCCGGAGGACCCGGCCGCCCAGGCGCACGAGCCCGCCGGTGCGCTGGCGGAGCTCCCGCCGGACAGCAGCGAGCAGCAGCGGCGGGTCCGGGCGCACGCCCTGCGCGACGCCTTCAACTGGGGGTACGACCCCTGGCACTTCCTCGCCCCCGAGGGCTCCTACGCCAGCACGCCCGGCCAGGCGCACGGTGGCGCCCGGACCGCGCAGCTGCGCACGATGGTGGCCGGGCTGCACGAGCTGGGGCTGCGGGTCGTGCTGGACCAGGTCTACAACCACACCACCGACTCCGGCCTGAACCGCTCCTCGGTGCTGGACCGCGTGGTCCCCGGCTACTACCACCGGCTGGACGCGGACGGGGACGTGCAGACGTCCACGTGCTGCCAGAACCTCGCCACCGAGCACGCCATGGCCCAGAAGCTCATGGTGGACGGGTGCGTGCTCTGGGTGCGGCACTACCGGGTCGACGGCTTCCGCTTCGACCTCATGGGTCATCACAGCACGGAGAACATGGAGGCGGTGCGGGCCGCCCTCGACGCGCTCACCCTCGAGGCGGACGGGGTGGACGGTGCAGCGGTGCACCTCTACGGCGAGGGGTGGGACTTCGGCGAGGTCGCGGGCGACGCCCGGTTCCGCCAGGCGACCCAGGGGCAGCTGGACGGCACCTCGATCGGCACCTTCAACGACCGGCTGCGCGACGCGGTGCGCGGCGGCAGCGTCCACGACGCCGACCCCCGGACGGGCCTCGGCTTCGCCACCGGGGGACGCGACCCCCGGCATACCGACCTGCTGCAGGTGGGCCTGGCCGGCGGTCTGCGTGGCCTGCGGTTCCGCTCGCAGGAGAGCGGTGAGGAGGTCTGCGGGGAGCAGGTCGACTACGGGGGTGCGGCGGGCGGGTATGCCGCGAGCCCCGAGGAGGTCGTGAACTACGTCGACGCCCACGACAACGAGACCCTCTGGGACACCCTGACGCTCAAGCTGGCGCCGTCCACCCCCATGGCCGAACGGGTGCGACGCAACACCCTGGCCCTCGCGACCGTCACGCTGTCGCAGGGGATCAGCTTCTGGCACGCCGGGGCGGAGCTGCTGCGCAGCAAGAGCCTGGACCGCAACAGCTACGCCTCGGGCGACTGGTTCAACCGCTACGACCCCGGGCTGCGGGACAACGGCGCCGCCCGGGGTCTGCCGCCGGAGCCGGACAACGGGGTGCGCTGGGAGCTCATGCGCCCCCTGCTCGCGGACGCCTCGCTCGTGCCCGCGGCGACGGACATGGCCCTGGCGCGGGGGTGCGCCCTGGACCTGCTGCGCCTGCGCTCGGCGCACCCGTTGCTGCGGCTCGGGTCGGCCGAGGCGATCGGCGCCGCGGTGTCCTTCCCGGTCTCCGGGACCGAGCACGGGGCGCCCGACCTGGTGGTCATGCTGGTGGACGGCAGCAGGCTGGGGGCCGGGAGGCCAGGGGACGACGAGGCCGTGATGGTCGTCCTCAACGCCGCACCGGGGACGCGCACGGTCACCGTGCCGGGGCTGGCCGGTCAGCGCTGGCGGCTCTCGTCGGTGCAGCGGGACGGGGCCGACGAGCTGGTCAAGGCGACCGGCTGGCGGCTGGCGGAGGGTCAGGTCCGGGTGCCCGGGCTCACGGCTGCGCTGCTCGTGCGGTGAGGGTGGGCGGGAGCGGCAGGGCACAGGTGTAGACGACCACGCGCTTGGCCTGGGGGTTGCCCTGACCGACGCGACGGTAGCGCTCCAGCACCTCCAGCAGCTCGGCGCGCAGCGCGGTGACCTGCTCGGCGGTGACCTGCACCGGGTGGTCCTCCAGCCCGCAGCTCTCGCGCCAGGCCGGCTCGTAGGAGTCCTTGTCCTGGATCCAGCCGCGGGCCCTCTCGCCGAAGTGGGCGAGGTAGTCCAGCGCCAGCCAGTCGGCCGCCTGCGCGTCGTCCTCGTCGAGCGGCTCGTCGACCAGGCCGGCGGTGGGCGGCAGGTCCAGGGCGCGCCATACCCGTCGCCGGCCGGTGCCGGAGCGGGTGTCCTCCACCAGCCCGACCTCGGCGAGCTTGCGCAGGTGGTAGGACGTGGCGCCGGTGTGGGTCTCCAGGGCCTGCGCCAGCTCGGTGGCGGTGGCGCGCCCGTGCACCCGCAGCTCGGCCAGGAGCCGGCTGCGCAGGGGGTGCGCGAGGGCGCGCAGGGCGGTCCGCTCGCTCACCTCACGTCTCCTGGGTGAAGCTCTCGCGGGTGGTCTCGGCCCGGGCCGTCTCCGGGCGAGCTGCGAGGAAGGCGTTGACCCAGCGGGCCTGCGGGTCGGCGTCGATGAGCACGGCCTTGACCAGCAGGGTCGCCGGCAGCGCCAGCAGCGCGCCCACCGGGCCCAACACCCAGGCCCAGACGATGAGGGAGATGAAGGCCACCGTCGGGGTGACACCGACCGCGTCGCCGGTGAACTTGGGCTGGATGAGGCTCTGGATGACGAAGTTGAGGGCGCTGTAGACCACGACGACCAGGAGGGCGTTGACCGGCCCGTTGGCCAGCAGCGCGACCGCCGCCGGGGGCACCAGGCCGATGACGAAGCCGATGTTGGGGATGTAGTTGGTGAGGAAGGCCACCACGCCCCAGGCCAGCGCCAGGGGGACACCGAGCCAGAACAGCGCGACGACGTCGAGCACCGCGACGATGAGACCGAACAGCGTGGTCACGACCCAGTAGCGACGGACGCCCTGCGCGAAGCTCACCAGGGCGTGGGCGACGTTGGGGTGCTGCTCCTGGACGAGGGCCATCCGGCGGCCGGCGCTCATGGTGTCGATCATGAGGAAGAAGATGACGATGACCGTCGTCGTCAGCAGGCCGAGGATGCCGCCCAGGTTGCCGATCACCCCACCCAGGGCACCGATGAGGCGGGCCGGGTCCAGCACCGACTCCAGCTGCTGGGTCAGGGTGTCCTGCTGCAGCCCGTAGCCCTCGAGGAAGGTCACGGTCTGGGTGTAGAGCTCGCTGTAGCGCTGGCGGTACTCCTGCGAGCTGAGCTCTTCCACCATGGCGGCCGCGGACCACCCCAGGGCGGTGAAGAAGGCGATGAGGAAGGCGAAGATCGCGCCGCCGGTGAGCACCGCGGCGATGATGCGCGGCACCCCCACAGTGACCAGCCAGCGTTGCAGCGGAGCCGCCGCCAGGACCAGGTTGAGCGCCAGGAAGGTGGGGGCGATGTAGTCCCGGAGCTGGTTCAGGCCGAGCAGGACCGCGAAGGCCAGGGCGATGCCCAGGAGCACGAGGACGGCGCGAGGCCACGGGCTCTCGGCGACGGGCGGGGGAGGGGCCGCGGGGACGACCTGTGCTCGCTCGGGCCGGGCGGGCCGTCGCCGGAGGGGGGGCAGGACGGGCACGGCGTGCTCCTCTCGACGAGTCGAGGCTACGGCACCGCGCACCCGGTGCACAATAGTTGTGCACAAAGGCCGCCCAGGGATCGGTGCCGAGCCCACGGCATACGCGCTGACCTGCGCTTTTGTCGGAGTTTGGCCGACCGTCACCGGTCGGTAGACTAGAACGGTTGCCCATCACCAACTCTCGAAGAAGGTAGGCGAATGCGCACCTACTCCCCGAAGGCCGGCGAGGTCACCCGCGCCTGGCACGTCATCGACGCCACGGACGTCGTCCTGGGTCGCCTGGCGTCCCAGACCGCGATCCTCCTGCGCGGCAAGCACAAGACGATCTTCGCCCCGCACATGGACACCGGCGACTTCGTCATCATCATCAACGCCGACAAGGTCGCCCTCACCGGCGCCAAGCTGGAGCAGAAGAAGGCCTACCGCCACTCCGGCTACCCGGGCGGGCTGAAGGCGGAGACCTACGAGCAGCTGCTCGAGAAGCACCCGACCCGCGCCGTGGAGAAGGCCGTCCGCGGCATGCTCCCGAAGAACTCGCTGGGACGGCAGGTGATCTCCAAGCTCAAGGTCTACGCGGGTGACACCCACCCGCACGCGGCCCAGCAGCCGTCCCCGTTCGAGATCTCCCAGGTCGCCCAGTAAGGAAGCCGAAGGACCTATGACTGTCAACGACATCGACACCGCCGACGGCGCCGACTTCGACGAGAACGCCGTCTCCGAGTACACCACCGAGTCCTCCGCGGCTCCCGAGGCCGCGGCGCAGCGCCCGAGCGCCACCTCGCCCGGCGCCGGTACCGGCCGCCGCAAGCAGGCCGTCGCCCGGGTCCGCATCGTGCCGGGTACCGGCCAGTGGCGGATCAACGGCCGCACCCTCGCCGAGTACTTCCCTAACAAGGTGCACCAGCAGATCGCCGCCGAGGCGCTGACCCTGCTGGAGCTGGACGGCGCCTACGACGTGCTCGTCCGCGTCCACGGCGGCGGCCCCTCCGGTCAGGCGGGCGCGGTCCGTCTGGGCGTGGCCCGTTCGCTGAACGGCATCGACACCGAGCTGAACCGCCCCGCGCTCAAGCGCGCCGGTCTGCTCACCCGTGACGCCCGCGTGCCCGAGCGCAAGAAGGCCGGCCTTAAGAAGGCCCGCAAGGCGCCGCAGTACAGCAAGCGCTGACCTCCCGCGCCCGGCCCCGGCCGGCGCACCACGACGGCCCGTCCGCAGCCACGCTGCGGGCGGGCCGTCGTCGTCCCGTCCGGTCCTCAGCGCAGGCTGAGGTCGTCGACGAGGAAGGAGGTCGCCAGGGTGGAGTCCTCGGCGGCGACGAGGCGCAGGGTGACGGTGCGGCCGGCGAACGCGTCGAGGCTGACGGTCCGCTGCACGTAGCCCGAGGACGCGTCGAGGTTCGACCAGGTGCCGAGCACCGTCGTGCTGCCGCCGGAGACGACCTGGACCTGCATGCGGTCGTAGGCGGTGGACGACGTCGTCTCCTGCGTCACCACCCGCAGCCAGAGGTCGAGGTCCGCCCCGGCCGAGGGCACGCTCACCTGCTGGGTGATGGCCTCGCTGCGGGTCTGGCCGTAGCCGACGAGCCAGGCCTTGGCCGAGCCGCTGCGCGCGGCATACCCGGTCGTCCCGATCGTGGCGGTGTCACCGCTCCAGCCGGTGGTCCCGGACTCGAAGCCGCCGTTGGTGATCGAGCCGCCCGGCACCGGGGCCGGGTCGGGGGTGCTGCCGCCGGACTGCAGACCGGGGGTGTAGAGCAGCCGGTTCGGCGACCCCGACCCGATGCCGCTCAGCTGCCCGGTGGTCGCGGAGCCGTTCAGGGCCGTGGCCACCTGCGCGGGCGAGGCCGAGGGGTTGGCCTGCAGGTAGAGCGCGACCGCCCCGGCGACGTGGGGGCTGGCCATCGAGGTGCCCGAGATGGTGTTGGTGGCGGTGTTCGAGGTGTACCACGCCGAGGTGATCGAGCTGCCGGGGGCGAAGAGGTCGACGCAGCTGCCGTAGTTGCTGAAGCTGGACCGTGCGTCGCTGCTCGTCGTGGAGCCGACCGTGATGGCGTTCGCCGCCCGCGCGGGGGAGACGTTGCAGGCGTTCTGGTTCTCGTTGCCGGCGGCCACCACGACCGGTATGCCGCGCGCCACCAGCCGGTCGACGGCCGCGTCGGTGGTGGTGGAGGCGGGGCCGCCCAGGCTCATGTTGACCACCGAGGGGCGCGGCGCGTTGGTGGCCACCCAGTTCATGCCCGCGATGACCCCGGCGTTGGTGCCGCTGCCGTTGCAGTCGAGGACCCGGACGGGCACGAGGGTGGTCCCCTTGGCGACGCCGTAGGTGGTGCCGCCGACGGTGCCGGCGACGTGGGTGCCGTGGCCGTTGCAGTCGCTGGTGCCGCGGCCGTCGTCGATCGCGGTGTAGCCCGAGGCCGTCCGGCCGGAGAAGTCGCCGTGCGTGGTGCGGATGCCGGTGTCGATGACGTAGCTGCGGACGCCGCTGCCGGTCGCGGTCCAGGTGTAGGACCCGCTGAGCGGGCGCGTGCGCTGGTCGATGCGGTCCAGACCCCACGGGGGGTTGTTCTGGGTGGCCGAGACGGAGACGACCGAGTCCTCCTCGACCCAGGCGACGTCCGGGTCCTCGCGCAGGTCGGCGAGCTGGGCCGCGTCCAGGGTCGCCGAGTAGCCGCCGACCGCGGTGTAGGTGTGCCCCACGTGGATGCCCTTGCCCCGCGCCTGCGCCACCTTCTTCTCGGTCGCGGCCGCGACGGCCTGGTGCGCCCGCTCCGCGGCCCGCTCGCTCGGCCCGCGCTTGCTCTGCGCGGCGACGTCCAGCATGACGATGTAGGACCCCTCGACCGCCTCGGTGGTGCTCTCCACCAGCGGCGCGACGGCGTCCGGGCGGTCGGGCACGGCCACCGAGGGGACGGCCACCCCGACGGCGGTGGCCAACGAGGCCGCGGCGGCCAAGGAGATCCTGCGGATGCGCTGCATAGCTGCTCCTTCATGAGGCGGGGCGGTCGCGACGGTGCAACCGCTCGGGCTCACTGTGCGCGCCTGACGCTGCGTCAAGGTGGGCCGGGGCGGCCCTGCAGACCGAACCTCTACCGGATCCTGACCGATGCTTGACCGGAGCCTGACGCCTGCTTGACCTGCCGCCGGGCTGGGCAGGGAGCGGTCCCGCCGTCACCTCGGTGCGGCATACTGCCCTGTCAGCCCTTCGACCGACAGCGAGACAGGAACAGACCATGGGACGACTCTTCGGCACCGACGGCGTGCGCGGCCTGGCCAACAAGGACATCACCGCCGAGCTGGCGCTCGACCTGTCGGTGGCGGTCGCGCACGAGCTGGGGGGCCACAGCGTCTTCGGCGGCAACCGGGCGACCGCCGTCGTCGGTCGGGACCCGCGGGCGTCCGGGGAGTTCCTGTCGGCCGCGGTCATGGCGGGGCTCGCCTCGGCCGGGGTGGACGTGCTGGACGCCGGCGTGCTGCCGACCCCGGCCATCGCCTACCTCACCCAGCGCATGAACGCCGAGATGGGCGCCATGCTCTCCGCGTCGCACAACGCGATGCCGGACAACGGGCTGAAGTTCTTCGCCAGCGGCGGGCACAAGCTCGCCGACGAGATCGAGGACCGGATCTCCGAGCGGATGGGGGGCGGGTGGGAGCGTCCCACCGGGGCCGGCGTGGGCCGGATCCGCCCGTTCCAGCGGGGGGCCGAGTTCTACATCGAGCACCTGCTGGAGGCCGCTCCCGGGCGGCTGGACGGCCTGCGGATCGTCATCGACGCGGCCCACGGCGCCGCCTCCGAGGTGGGGCCGGAGGTGTTCCGACGGGCGGGTGCGACCGTGGACGTCATCGGCGCCGACCCCAACGGGCTCAACATCAACGAGGGCGCCGGGTCGACCTACCTCGACCAGCTGCAGGAGGCCGTGCGGCTGCGCGGGGCCGACATGGGCGTGGCCTTCGACGGGGACGCCGACCGGTGCCTGGCGGTGGACGCGCGCGGCGACCAGGTCGACGGTGACCAGATCATGGCCATCCTGGCGCTGAGCATGCGCGAGCGGGGCGAGCTGCGCGACGACACCCTGGTCGCGACGGTCATGAGCAACCTGGGCCTGCTGCAGGCGATGGAGCGCGAGGGGGTGCGGGTGGTGCAGACCGCGGTCGGTGACCGCTACGTGCTGGAGGAGATGCGGGCGCACGGCTACTCCCTGGGTGGGGAGCAGTCCGGCCACGTCATCATGCTCGAGCACGGCACCACGGGCGACGGGGTGCTCACCGCCCTCGCCCTCGCCCAGCGGGTGGTCGGGTCGGGCAGGGCGCTGCACGAGCTGGCCGGCGTCATGACGCGGATGCCGCAGGTGCTGGTGAACGTCAAGGACGTCGACAAGGACCGGGTGGGCCAGGACGAGGGGGTGGCCTCCGCCGTCGCCGGGATCGAGGCCGAGCTCGGCGACCGGGGCCGGGTGCTGCTGCGCAAGTCGGGCACCGAGCCGGTCGTGCGGGTGATGGTCGAGGCCGACTCGCAGGAGAGGGCGGCCGCCTGCGCCGACCGGCTGGCTCAGGTGGTCCGCGACCGGTTGGCGCTGTAGCCCAGCATCCTCTCGATCTCCGCCACCCCGGTGACGGGGCCCTCGACGTGCCCGTCCGCGTCCAGGAGGACGGCCGTCGGACGCGCCCCCTCGCCCCACGAGTCGTGCAGCCGACCACCGGGGTCCCACCAGACGTCGGCGAGGTCACGCACCCGTGGCTCGGACCAGGGCGGCTCGGTGTGGACCAGGTGGATCCCGGTCCGGGGGTGCTCCTGCCGCCACCGCGGCAGCCGGCTGACGACGTCGAAGGTCGGTCCGCACCAGCAGCTCACCAGCACCAGGACCTGCGGGCCGGCGACCGCCAGGGTCAGGGGGGTCAGGGTGTCGAGGTCGCGGTCGACGAGCGGCACCGACGACACGAGGTCCCGGTGCGCGGGCGCCGCGCCCGCGCCGACGGGCCTCGCGGCGTCCCCGGCCCGGGCCTCGTCCGCGGCGCGGGCGGGGTCGACGCGGGTGGGTGCCGTCGGCCGGCCCAGCGCCAGGGCCGCCGTCACGGAGGTCACGACGGCGACGCCGAGCCACCACCAGTCGGCGGGGCCGAAGTCCGCCAGCAGACCCCAGGCCGTGCGCCCGCCCAGCGCGGCCCACGCCGCACCGGCGCCGAGGGCCACGAGGAGCAGGTTGCGGAGCAGGGTGCGGGCGGTGATGCGGTGGTCCCCGATCCGCCCGAAGCACGCGCAGTCCGGTCGCGGGTCCAGACGCAGGGCGCGGGCCACCACGGCGGTGAAGGCGAGGCAGAGCGTCAGCGCCGACGCGGCCCCCACGGCATACGTCACGAGCCACGGGGAGAGCAGGAGCCCGGCGCTCGCGATCTCGACCCAGGGCAGCACGCGCTCGACCACCTGCGGTCGCAGCCGGCCCGGCAGTCGCAGGGCCCGGACCATGTCGGCGGTGGCACCGGGCGCGGACAGCTTGGCCAGGCCGGCCAGGCCGAGGACCAGGGCCAGGGGGAGCGCGGTGAGGGCCAGGGCGGCGGGCACGGGTCGGGCTAGACCAGCTGGGTGAGACGCCCTGTGTCGACGTCGTAGCGGAAGCCCCCGACCTCGGCCCGACCCTGGATGAGCGGGTGGGAGGTCACCCGGTGGACGTCCTCGGCCAGCGCCGCCTCCTGGTCGCTGACGACGTGGAAGCGCTGGAACCACGCGTCGATGCCGGAGAGCTCGGAGATGGTCTCGCGCAGCTCGTTCTCGGTCCTGCTCGTCATGGCGCACCGGGTGTGCGGGACGACGAGGATGCGCCGGACGCCGAGGAGGTGCACGCCGAGGACGAGGGCCTCGAGCGCCGCGTCGGTCACCCGGCCGCCCGGGTTGCGGAAGATCTTGGCGTCACCGTGCGTGAGCCCGAGCATCTGCAGCGGCTGGATGCGGGAGTCCATGCAGGTGACGATCGCCACGCCGGCGCGGGCGACCCCGTCGAAGCCCTCGAGCTCGGCCGCGTGCTCGGTGGCGAAGGTCGCGTTGGCCGCCAGGAGGTCGGCGAAGGGCGCGGTGCCGGAGGCGTCCGGGGCGGGGGAGGTGGCGTCCATGCCCTGAAGCCTAGTGGGTCAGGGGCCGAGCGCCCGTCGCACCGGTCAGGACAGGCCGAGGTCGCCGCGGGTCGGGGCGGCCGCGCCCGACCGCGCCACGGTCCAGCCCGCGCAGGCGACCGCCCGCTCCAGCGCCGGTGCGATGTCCTCCAGCTCGGCCCGGGCCAGGCGGGAGCGCGCCTCGGTCGACCCGAGGAGCCCGGCGTCGAGGAGCCCGCTCACCAGGCCGGACATGAACGAGTCGCCGGCCCCCACGGTGTCCACGACCTGCACGGTGAGCGAGGGCAGCTCCAGGGTGGTGTCGTCGCGCGACAGGTGCACCACGGCACCCTCCCCGCCGCGGGTCACCACCACGAGGTGCGGCCCCAGCTGGCCCCAGCGGTGCACGATGTCGACGACGTCGGCCTGGTCGGCCTCGCCGTAGAGCCACTCGACGTCCTCGAGGCTCGCCTTGACGACGTCGCTGCGGCCGATGCACTCCTCGATGCGTCCGCGCGCGTCCTCCGGGGCACCCATGATCGTCGGCCGCGCGTTGGGGTCGTAGGAGACGGTGGCCTCCGCGCGCGCCCTCTCGATGAGCTCGACGACGGCCGACCCGCCGGGCTCCAGGGTGGCGGCGATGGATCCCGTGTGCACGTGGCCGACGCCGGTGAGGTCCTGCGGCCCCACCTCCCAGGCCAGGTCGAAGTCGTAGGTGGCGACCGCGTCGGCGTCGAGGTGCGCCGTCGCGGTGGAGGTGCGGGGGGCCTCGTCGGACCCCTCGGTGAGGGTCACGCCGTAGCGCTCGACGTGACGGCGCACCCGCTCGCCGTGCTCGTCCGCCCCGAGGTATGCCGTGAGGCGGCTCTCGTGCTCCAGCGCCGCGAGCCCGATCGCGACGTTGGCGGGCGAGCCCCCGACGTGCTCGCTGCGCTCGCCCCCGTCGTGGGGGACGACGATGTCGATGAGCGCCTCACCGACCGTGAGGACGGCCGCCATCAGACGGCGTCCGGGGACAGGGCGTCGGCGATCGCGGCCACCTTGTCCAGGCGGTGGTGGGAGGTGATCTCCCGGATGGTGCCGGAGCGCGAGCGCATGACCAGGGACTGCGTCACGGCAGTGCCGGAGCCGTACTTCACCCCGTCCAGGAGCTCCCCTGTGGTGATCCCCGTCGCGACGAAGAAGCAGTTGTCGCCGGTGACGAGGTCGTCGGTGGACAGCACCCGGTCGAGGTCGTGACCGGCGTCGATGGCCTTCTGCCGCTCCTCGTCGTCCTTGGGCCACAGGCGGCCCTGGATGACCCCGCCCATGGCCTTCATCGCGCAGGCGGTGATGATCCCCTCCGGGGTCCCCCCGATGCCGATGAGCATGTCGACCGAGGAGTTCTCCCGGGCGGCGGCGATGGCGGCGGCGACGTCGCCGTCGGTGATGAACCGCAGCCGGGCGCCGGCCTCCCGGACCTCGTGGGTGTAGCGGTCGTGGCGGGGGCGGTCGAGCATGATGACGGTGAGGTCCTCGACATACCGCTTCTTGGCGCGCGCGATGCGCCGCAGATTCTCCCCAACGGGCAGCCGGATGTCGACCCGGTCGGCGACGTCGGCGCCGACGACGAGCTTGTCCATGTAGAAGACGGCCGAGGGGTCGTACATCGTGCCCCGCTCGGACACGGCCATCACCGCGATGGAGTTGTCCATGCCCTTGGCGGTCGGGGTGGTCCCGTCGATGGGGTCCACGGCCACGTCGACGGCGGGCCCGTGGCCGTCCCCGACCTGCTCGCCGTTGAAGAGCATCGGCGCCTCGTCCTTCTCGCCCTCCCCGATGACCACCACGCCGTCCATGGCGACCTGCGAGATGACCTTGCGCATGGCCTCGACGGCGGCGTTGTCGGCCAGGATCTTGTCGCCTCGGCCGACCCAACGGCCGGCGGCGAGGGCGGCGGCCTCGGTGACCCGCACCAGCTCGAGGGCCAGGTTGCGATCCGGGAGGACCTGGTCGGTGGTCTTGGGCGAGCGGTCGGCCATGGGCCCCTCCTTGGGCGAGACGATGCTGCCGGTCACCCTAGCGGGTGCGCTCGCCTCCGCGCCGGGCTGCCGGGGGTGCGACCATGGAGGGGTGAGCACCCCGTCGCAGACCAGCCCGGCCCCGCCCGCCGGTCCCGCACCGGACCGGCGCCGCCAGCGGCTGGCGTCCTACACGGTGCGCAACATGGTCTACTCCACGCTGCTCGTGCTCGCGGTCGTGCTGGTGTGGTGGTCGCTCACCTACAACCCGTCCGAGCCGCAGCCGCGCCAGGTGGAGGTCGGCACCACGGCGTCGTATGCCGCGACGCAGGCGGACTGGCCCGTGTGGGTGCCGGACCCGGGCGAGGGGTGGACCCCGACCGTCGTCTGGTTCGAGCCGCTGGAGCAGGTGCCGACCTGGCACATCTCCTACGTCACCCCGCAGGGGGAGTACCTCGCCCTGCACCAGGCCGCCGGGGTGGACCAGGCCTGGCAGGACGCGGTCCTGACGGGGGCCGACCGCGTCGGGGAGACCGACCTCACCGGCCCGACGGGGGAGGACGCCTGGGAGGTCTGGGAGGCCGAGTCCGGCAACGCGGAGCACGCCTGGCTGCTCGGCCCCCAGGACGCGGACGGGACGACGGTGGTCGTGCACGGCACCGCGCAGGAGGCGGAGGCCGCCGAGCTGCTGGCCAGCGTCGAGACGCGCGACTAGCACGGTGCGGCCCGGGGTCGCCGTGACGGGTCGACGGGGCGTGGTCCGTCGTGGGCCGGTGCGCCTCCCGGGTCAGTCGGCGGCGTCGGTGCTGGCGGCCGCCGACGAGGGCTGCGCCGGGGCCGAGGGCTGTGCCGCTGCCTCGGACCCGTTCCCGGCGTCCTCTCCCCGCTCGGTGGCGCGGTCCAGCGTCTCCTGCGCGGCATCCAGCTTGCCCTGGCAGTGGGCGGCCAGCTCCTCGCCGCGCTCCCACAGGCCCATGGCCTCCTCCAGCGGCACCTGACCGGACTCGATGCGGGCCACGAGCGCGACGAGCTCGTCCCGGGCCTGCTCGTAGCTGAGGTCGCCGACGGGGGTGAGGTCTGCGGTGGTGGGGCTGTCGTCAGAAGTCACCGGACCACCGTACGCCGCCGGGAGACGTGCGGGGAGCGGGCCGCGACCGTCCCGTGGACCACGCCTGCACCACCCGCCCCACGCTGCGGAGATGTGCGCGTGAGCGGGCGGTATAGCCCTCGCGGAGGGGTGTTTCCCCGCACCGTGCGGCTCCTGTGGTTGCTGGGATCCCTGCGGCTCCTGGCCCATCAAGGCCCACGAGCCGCGGCCAGGCTGATGGTCGCCGTGACCCCGGTCAGGGCGCCGCGGCTACCGGGTGACCGGGCGGACGGCGAAGTCCCCGCGGGCCACCGTCACCCGCAGCACCTCCTCGGCGTCGACCTCCTCCCGGTCGCGCACGATGGTGCCGTCGCCGTGGCGCACCACGGCATACCCCCGCTCGAGCGTGTGCTGCGGGGAGACCGCCCGCAGGTGGCGCAGCAGCTGGTCGCTGCGGTCCCGCTCGCGCTCGAGCCGCGAGGTCAGGGCCGTCCGGCCGCGGGCGTGGAGCTCGGTGACGTCGCGGCGGTGCTGCGCGACGATCGCGGCCCGGTCCGCCATGACCGGGCGGGCCATGAGGTCCCGCAGCCGCTCGCGCTCGCGGGTGATCCGGGTGACCAGGGCGCGCCGGCTGCGGGCGGTCACGGTGCGCAGGCCGGCGATCTCGTCGGCCACGTCGGGGACGACGGCCGCGGCGGCGTGCGTGGGGGTGGAGGCCCGCAGGTCGGCCACGAAGTCCAGCAGCGGGGTGTCGCTCTCGTGGCCGATCGCCGACACCACCGGGGTGCGGGCCGCGGCGACGGCGCGGACCAGCGCCTCGTTGGAGAAGGGGAGCAGGTCCTCGAAGGAGCCCCCGCCGCGGGCGATGACGACGACCTCGACGTCGGGGTCCTCGTCGAGCTCGCGCAGGGCGCCCGTGACGGCGGTGACCGTCTCGGCGCCCTGCACCGGCACCTGGCGCACGTCCACGACGGCCGCCGGCCAGCGTCGTGCCACGCCGGCCAGGACGTCCCGCTCCGCGGCGGTCGCGCGCCCGGTGATGAGGCCGATGCGGCGGGGGAGGAAGGGCAGCGACCGCTTGCGCCCGGCGTCGAAGATCCCCTCGCTGCGCAGCAGCTGGCGCAGGTGCTCCAGGCGGGCCAGGAGCTCGCCGACCCCCACGTGGCGCATCTGCCGCGCCTCCATCTGCAGGGTCCCTCGCTTGGTCCAGAACGTGGGCTTGGCGTGCACGACGACCCGCGCCCCCGTCTCCGCCGGTGCCGGCATGGCGTCGAGCGCCCCGGTCGGGATGGCGACCGACAGCGACATGTCGACGTCGGTGTCGCGCAGGGTCAGGAAGGCGGTGGACATGCCCGGGCGGCGGTTGAGCTGCACGATCTGCCCCTCGACCCACAGCGGGGACATCTTGTCGACGTAGTCGCTGATCTTCATCGACAGGGTCCGGACCGGCCACGGGGAGGCGGCGGTGGTCTCCCTGGCGGTCGGCGGCAGCTGGGGTGAGGGCACCGCCTCAGGGTATGCCGCGTCCCCCGCCGACCGTGGAGGTGCGGCTGGGGCGGCATCCTCACGGTCGGCGGGCGCCTGCCCGGGCGGGCAGGGCAGACTCGCGGGTATGGACGCGATCGACGCCGGCTCCCGCCCCCGGCCCGCCCTGGTGCTGGTCCACGGCACCCGGATGAACGCGGCCCAGTGGGAGCCCTACCGGGCCCTGCTCCCCGACGTGCAGCTCGTCACGGTCGACCTGCCCGGCCACGGAGACCGGGTCGGGGAGGAGTTCACCGCGGAGTCCGCGCTCTCGACGATCGACCGGGCCGTGGGGCGGGCCCGCGCCGTGGCCGGCGGGGTGCCACCGGTCCTGTGCGGACACAGCCTGGGCGGCTACCTGTCGATGACGTGGGCCGACCAGCACCCCGGGGAGCTCGGCGGGCTCGTCCTCCTCGGCGCGACGGCCGACCCGCGCAGCCGGCTGGCCGGGGTCTACCGCGGCTTCGCCCGGGTCCTGCCCGTGGTGGGTCCGGACCGGATGGCCCGGGCCGTCAACGCCGTCATGCGGGTGCTCGGGGCCCGGGGCGAGCACGCCCGGCTGCTCCCCGACGGTGCCGCCTACGCCGCCCTGCCGGCGGCCTGGGAGCTGGTGATGTCGGGGGGTGGGCCGCAGCTGCTGACGTCGGTCGACGTGCCGGTGACGCTGGTCAACGGCCAGCTCGACCAGATGCGTCTGCACGTCGGGCGGTATGCCGCGGCGTGCCGGCAGGTGCGCGTCGTCACCGTCCCGCGCGCCTCGCACCTGCTCCCCGCCACCCATCCCGAGCAGGTCGCGGAGGTGCTCCGGGCGGCGTGGGAACGGGCCTCCTCGGGCTGACCCGGGGTTCGGGGAGCGTCCAGGGGCAGCACCTAGACTGGCCCGGTGACTTCTGCAACCCCCTCGACCCGACCGACCGAGGCGATCGACGTGCCGGCCGACGCCTCCGCCGCCACCAAGAGGGTGCTGCTCGCGGCGCCGCGCGGGTACTGCGCCGGGGTGGACCGTGCCGTCGTGACCGTGGAGAAGGCCCTGGAGCTCTACGGCCCGCCGGTCTACGTCCGCAAGGAGATCGTGCACAACAAGCACGTGGTGCGGACCCTGGAGAGGCGTGGCGCGATCTTCGTGGAGGAGACCGACGAGGTGCCCGAGGGGGCGCGGGTCATCTTCTCCGCGCACGGCGTCAGCCCGGCCGTCCACCAGGAGGCTGCGCGGCTCTCGCTGCGGACGATCGATGCGACCTGCCCGCTCGTGACCAAGGTGCACCGCGAGGCGGTCCGCTTCGCCGGTGACGACTACGACATCCTCCTGGTCGGCCACCAGGGGCACGAGGAGGTCGAGGGCACCGCCGGCGAGGCGCCCGAGCACATCACGGTCGTCGAGAGCCCGGAGCACGTCGACGCGGTGGAGGTCCGGGACCCGGACAAGGTGGTGTGGCTCTCGCAGACGACGCTCAGCGTGGACGAGACCATGGAGACGGTCCGGCGGCTGCGGGAGAAGTTCCCCAACCTCCAGGACCCGCCCAGCGACGACATCTGCTACGCCACCCAGAACCGCCAGGTCGCGGTCAAGCAGATGGCCACCGACTGCGACCTCATGATCGTCGTGGGCTCGCAGAACTCCTCCAACTCCAAGCGTCTCGTCGAGGTCGCGCTGGAGTACGGCTCGCGCGACGGGCACCTCGTCGACTACGCCGACGAGATCGACGAGGCGTGGCTCGAGGGCGTGCGCACCGTGGGGGTCACGAGCGGGGCGAGCGTCCCGGAGGTGCTGGTGCGCGACGTGCTGGACTGGCTCGCCGAGCGCGGCTTCGAGGACGTGCAGGCCGTGACCGCGGCGGAGGAGTCCGTGCTGTTCGCCCTCCCGACCGACATCCGCCGGGACCTCAAGGCCGCCGGCCAGGAGGTCAAGAAGGTGCAGCACGACCCCGGCTCGATCCCGAGCGGTCGCGAGGACAGCCTGCGCTGACCGGCCCGACGGCGCCCGAGGGGTGGCGCGCCTGCCGGGCCGGTCGTCGGTGGATCAGCCCACGAACTGGCTCAGCCACTCCAGGTCGTCCGGGGTGTCGATGCGGTAGACCCCGCTGGTGCCCGCGCAGGTGGTGTTGACGCCGAAGGACGTCACCCCCACGACCGTGGTGGTGTCCTCGACGAAGGTCGGTCCTCCCGAGTCACCGGAGCAGGTGCCGCCGGTGTTGGCGTTGTTGCTCAGCACGACGTACATGTCGTTCGCCTTGCCGCCACCGAACTGCCGGGTGCCGAGGAGCACCCCGCCGGCCTGGAGACGGGTCCAGGCGCCCTCGGACCCGCGGCCCTGCCCGTTGCTGTCCGGCATGCTCCACTGCAGGCCGTAGCCGACCGTGGAGTAGGAGTTGCGGTCCTTCGCACGCGTCGCCAGCTGCGTGTCCCAGTAGCCCGCCTCGGGCAGCTGGCCGTAGTCGACGAAGGACGTGTCGGGGGCCAGCGTCAGGTCGTCGACCACCCCCACGTCGTGCAGGTAGAAGGCGGCGTCGTCGTAGTCCGGGTGGGTCAGCGCGTCGTCGCTCCAGGCGTCGGCCGCCAGGTCGCTGTCCTGGTCGATCGCGGCGTCGAAGGTGACGAACTCCCGCGCCGCCTGGACGTCGGTGAGGTCCTCGTCGAACCAGATCGCCACGGCGTCCGCGCCGTAGGTGCAGTGACCCGCGGTGAGGAAGGTGTCGGCGTCCACCTGGGTGCCGCTGCACCGCCACGCGGCCACCAGCTCGTCATCGGTGACCTCGGTGTCGCCGTTCGTGTCGTCCCAGGTGTAGGCGACCATGAGGCCGACGAAGGGGTGCTCGCCGTCATCAGGCTCGCCCCATTTGATCGCGGCGGCGGGCAGGGCGGTGGTGGCGACGGTCGCCACGCCGGCGAGGCCGGCGAGAAGGGTGCGCATGCGCATGGTGTGATGTTTATCTCACGGGATCGGATGAGCAGGGACCCTAGCCCGCACTGCGTCTGCCGTCCTGCCGAGCGGGCCGGGCGTGGTCCACGGGGTCCTCGTCGGACCGGGCCGGCGTGCCGAGGTCCAGCTCGGTGGCCAGCCAGTCCTCGCCCGTCGGTCGAGGTGCGACCTCGAGCGTGGGGAGCGGGTCGTGCGCGGAGTCCACGAGGCCCAGCTCGCTCATCCGCCGGGAGGTCACCATGACCCGGGACTCCAGGGTGCCCACCAGCTGGTTGTAGCTCTCCACCGAGCGGCGCAGCGCGGCGCCCATGGCGCGGGCGTGCCGTCCCACGGTGCCGAGGCGCTGGTGGAGCTCGGTGCCCAGGGCGAGCAGCTCGCGCGCGTTGCCGGCGAGGGCGTCCTGCTGCCACGCCAGGGCGGTGGCGCGCAGCACGGCCAGGAGGGTGGCGGGGGAGGCCAGGACGACCTTGCGCGACTGGGCGTGGTCGTAGAGGTCCGGCGCGGCCCGTAGGGCCGCCGCGAGCACGGCGTCGCTGGGCACGAAGCAGATGACCAGCTCGGGCGAGGTCGTGAACGCCGACCAGTAGTCCTTGGCCGCCAGCGCCTCGACGTGCCCGCGCAGCGCTGCGGCGTGGTCGCGGAGGAGGTCGTCGACCCGGCCGGGAGGGCACTCCGGCGCCTGCGCGCGCAGGAAGGCGGTCAGCGGCGCCTTGCTGTCCACCACGAGGACCTTCTCGCCCGGGAGCCGCACGACCGCGTCGGGCCGCACCCGCGCGTCGTGCCGGCTCACGGCCCCCACCTGCTCGTCGAAGTCGCAACGGGCCAGCATGCCCGCGTGCTCCATGACCCGGCGCAGCTGCACCTCGCCCCAGGTGCCGCGGGTGCCGGACGCCGACAGCGCGCCGGAGAGGGCCGCCGTCTGCTCCTGCAGCGCCCGGGTCTGCGACACGACCTGGTCCAGGTGCTCGCCCACC
The DNA here is from genome assembly GCF_006337125.1 of Serinicoccus chungangensis. GTDB lineage: Bacteria > Actinomycetota > Actinomycetes > Actinomycetales > Dermatophilaceae > Ornithinicoccus > Ornithinicoccus chungangensis. Next base: position 2,428,485 of record NZ_CP040887.1, on the reverse strand, counting down.
TGCCCGAACTGCTCGAGGCGGTCCCGCTCGAGAGAGCGCACCTGCCGCTCGACCCGCTCGAGGGCACCGCGCAGCGGCGCCAGCTCGGCGGCGGTCCGCCGGTCGGCCTCGCCCTCCTGCTCGGCGTCGGAGAGCAGCTGCTCGAGCTCGGCGGCACGCGATCGCTCGCGGTCCCGGTCGGCGTGCGCCAGGGCGACCTCGGTGTCCGCGCGGGCCAGGCGCGCGCCGACCCGCGCGGACCCGACGAGCCACCCCAGGGCCAGGCCGAGGAGGAGGACGAGGACGAGGGGGAGGACTCCCGGCAGGGTGGTGCTCATGGGGGCAGCGTGGCACGTGGGGCCGACAGACCCGTTGATTCCGGCGCGCCGTCGTCATACCGTGACCAGCAGATGAGCAGTCCTCGGTGTCTGCCCGGACGGGAGCATCCCCCACCGTGACAGGGCGCGCCGCCGCGTCGGCCGGCGGGCCGAGCCCGCCGACCTTCGCCGGGTCCTCTGGGAGCAGGAGGGCCGGATCCCGGAGACGGTCTTCGAGCAGCTGATGGCCCTGATCGAGGGTCCCACGACGACGGACGGAGAGCGGACATGACCCGCACCGCGATCGTGACCGGCGGGGCGAGCGGCATCGGTGCTGCGGTCGCCCGCCGGCTGGCGGCGGACGGCCTGGACGTCGTCGTCGCCGACCGGGACGAGCGGGGGGCCGCGGCGCTCGCCGAGGAGATCGGTGCCCGCCCCTGGACGGTGGACCTGGCGGACACCGCGACGCTGGAGTCGACGGCGGTGGACTGCGACGTGCTCGTCAACAACGCCGGGGTGCAGCGGGTGGCGCCGGTCCACGAGCTCGCCCCCGAGGACTTCCGGCTCATCCACCGCCTCATGCTCGAGGCGCCCTTCCTGCTGGCACGGGCCGCGCTCCCGGGGATGTACGCCCGGGGCTGGGGGCGGGTCGTCAACATCTCCTCGGCGCACGGCCTGCGGGCCTCGGCCTTCAAGTCGGCCTACGTCTCGGCCAAGCACGGGCTGGAGGGGCTGTCCAAGGTCGTGGCGCTGGAGGGAGCCCCGCACGGGGTGACGAGCAACTGCGTCAACCCGGGCTACGTGCGCACGCCCCTGGTGGAGGCGCAGATCGCCGACCAGGCGGCCACCCACGGGATCGGCGAGGACGAGGTGGTCGAGAAGGTCATGCTGACCCGGTCCGCCGTCAAGCGGCTGGTCGAGCCGGCGGAGGTCGCCGCCCTGGTGGCCTACCTCGTCTCCGACGACGCGGCCATGGTGACGGGTGCGTCCTACACCCTGGACGGGGGGTGGACGGCCCAGTGAGCACGACGACCCAGCCGCTGCCCGACAGCGTCTCCGCGGTGCTCGGCCCCCGCTACCGCTCGGTCGCGGTGCCGGTGGACGGGGGAGACCTGCACGTCGGTGTGTGGGAGCCCGAGGACGCGGTCGCCCCCGGTGCGGAGGTGCCGACGGCGGTGCTCGTCCACGGCATCACCTCCTCCCACGTGGCCTGGGCGCGACTCGCCCAGGCCCTGCCCGGGGTGCGCGTCGTCGCCCCCGACCTGCGGGGTCGTGGACGCTCCCGCGACCTCCCGGCGCCCTACGGCATGGCCCTGCACGCCGACGACGTGGCCGCCGCCCTCGACCACCTGGGCGTGCGCCAGGCGGTCGCGGTCGGGCACTCGATGGGGGCCTTCGTCGCGCTGGTGCTCGCCGACCGGCACCCGCGCCTGGTGCGCAGCCTGCACCTCGTCGACGGGGGTATGCCGCTGCTCCCACCCCCGGGCGTGGCCCCGCAGGACGTGGCGGCCGCGGTGCTGGGACCGGCCGCGGACCGGCTGCGGGCGACCTTCCCCAGCCGCGCGGCATACCGGGAGTTCTGGGGCGAGCACCCGGCCCTCGGGCCGTACCAGGACGAGGTCGTCACCGCCTACGTCGACTACGACCTGGTGGGGGAGGAGCCGGAGCTGCGACCGGCGACCCGGCCGGCGGCGCTGCAGGAGGACATCCGCGAGCTCGTCGACGGGGCGGCCGTCCAGGCCGCGCTGGAGGAGGTGCCGTCGCGGCCGGCGACGTGGTACGTCGCGCCCCGCGGACTCCTGGACGAGGTGCCTCCGCTCTACCCCGACGCCGCCCGCGACCGGTGGACCCGGCAGCTGCCCACGCTGCGGATGGTCGAGGTCGATGACGTCAACCACTACACCGTCGTGCTCGGCGCGCACGGGGTGCGGCAGCTGCTGCCGCACCTGGGTGCGGACCTGGGCGTGACCCCGTCGGGCGACGCACCGGGCTCCGGCTGACCGGCCGGCGCCGGGCTGCGCCAGACTGGCCGGGTGGACGACCTCGACGTGACCCCGGGCCCCGGCGCCCCGCACGGTCTGCGGGTGCCCGCCGTCGAGCTCGTCGAGCAGTTCTCCCGCTCCTCAGGGCCCGGCGGGCAGGGCGTCAACACCGCCGACACGCGGGTGCAGCTCAGCCTGGACCTGGCCACGACCACGGCCCTGGACGAGGAGCTGCGGGCCCGCGTCCTGGCCCGGCTGGCGTCCCGCCTGTCCGGCACCGTGCTCACCGTCGCCGCGAGCGAGCACCGCACCCAGCTGCGCAACCGCGCCGCCGCCCGGCGACGTCTCGCGGAGCTGCTGCGGGAGGCGGTGACCCCGCCGGTCGTGCGTCGTCCCACCCGGCCGACCCGCGGCTCCCGCCGACGCCGGGCCGAGGCGAAGACGAGGCGCTCCCAGGTCAAGCAGCTGCGCCGTCGCCCCGGCGCGGAGTGAGCCCGGTCGTGGTCGGCCGGCCGTGCGTCGTCCACCCGGCCTCGGTCCGGGAGGCGCGCCACGGCGACTAGACTGCTGACCCCGTGGCACTCACCATCGGAATCGTCGGCCTGCCCAACGTGGGCAAGTCCACGCTCTTCAACGCGCTGACCAAGAACTCCGTGCTCGCGGCGAACTACCCCTTCGCCACGATCGAGCCCAACATCGGGGTGGTGCCGCTCAAGGACCCGCGGCTGGACCGGCTGGCGCAGATCCACGGCAGCGCCAAGATCCTGCCCGCCACCGTGAGCTTCGTCGACATCGCCGGGATCGTGCGCGGCGCCAGCGAGGGGGAGGGGCTGGGCAACAAGTTCCTGGCCAACATCCGGGAGGCCGACGCGATCTGCCAGGTGGTCCGCGCCTTCCGCGACGACGACGTCGTGCACGTCGACGGCCGGATCAGCCCGAGCGACGACATCGAGACCATCAACACCGAGCTCGTCCTGGCGGACCTGCAGACGCTGGAGAACGCCATACCGCGTCTGGAGAAGGAGGTGAAGGGCAAGCGCACCGACAAGGCGGTCCTGGACACCGCGCTCGCCGCCCAGCAGGTGCTCGAGCGGGGCGACACGCTGTATGCCGCGGGCGAGGCGGCCGGCGTCGACATGTCCGTCGCGCGCGGCCTGGGTCTGCTCACGACCAAGCCCTTCCTCTACGTCTTCAACCTCGACGAGGACGGCCTCACCGACGAGGCCCTCCACGCCGAGCTGGCGGCCACCGTCGCGCCGGCGGAGGCGATCTACCTGTCCGCCAAGCTCGAGGCCGACCTCGCCGAGCTCGAGGACGACGAGGCCCGCGAGCTGCTGGAGTCGGTCGGGGTCACCGAGCCGGGGCTGGACCAGCTGGCGCGGGTCGGTTTCGACACTCTCGGGCTGCAGACCTACCTCACCGCCGGCCCCAAGGAGTCGCGCGCCTGGACGATCCGTCAGGGCTCGACCGCGCCGCAGGCGGCCGGGGTGATCCACACCGACTTCGAGCGCGGCTTCATCAAGGCCGAGATCGTCAGCTTCGAGGCGCTCGACGAGCTGGGCTCCATGGCGAAGGCCAAGGAGGCGGGCAAGGTGCGCATCGAGGGCAAGGACTACGTCATGGCCGACGGCGACGTGGTTGAATTTAGGTTCAATGTCTAATACAGGCTTCTGACCCACCTACCTGCGCATCAGTCCCTGACACCTGGCACTCCCGTAACATTGCGGGTATGAATGGGGCGCTTTCGAAGGGTCGAGCGAAGGTGCCACCGGCACGGACTGGCCGACTTGACTCCACGGACCGCCGGTACGAGCCTTTCGTGCGCCTCGTCCCTGCACCAGTGCGGCGGGTGGCCTCGTCGTGGAGGTGGGATGCGCCGGACGGGGGTGGTTCGTGGGACCTGCACATCGAGCACGTGGGTGCCCCGACGGCTTCGGTCCGAATGCTGCTGGTCCATGGAGCGGGAGGGAACGCGGCGGCGATGTGGCCCTACGCTGCACACCTGAGTGGACTGGGCGCTCGGGTTACGGTGGTCGATCTGCCCGGTTACGGGCGAACGATCCGGGTGCGGCGTGGACGCCGCAGCGTCAGTTATGGCGACTGGCAGCAGCTGCTCGTCGATCTCGTGGGTCGCGAGCATGACGAGCGGCCACTTGTCCTCGTCGGGGCGAGCATGGGTGGTGCCCTCGCGGTCGACACCGCTGCAGTGACCGGACTGGCCAAGCGGGTCATCGCGACCTGCCTGCTCGACCCGACTCGGCCGGGCATTGCTGCCGCCATCGTGCGAGCCCCGTGGATAGCGTGGCTGGGATTGCCACTGCTGCAGTTCGCCCGGGGGCCAGCGGCGAATCCACGGATCCCGGTCCGCCTGCTGACCCCTATGTCTGCGATTTCGAACGACCCTGGCCTCAGTCATGCAGTGCTCACCGACCCGTGCGGCGGTGGTGGCGCGATGCCGGTGGGCTGGTACCGCTCGTTCCTCGAGGCAGGTCCGGCTATTCCACCCGAGCAATACCAAGGACCACCGGTCGTGCTGTTGCATCCGGCCGAGGATCGTTGGACTATGCCGGAGCTCAGCCTCGACTACCTTGGTCGGCTTCACGGCAAGACCCGGGTCGTGATGCTTCCTGGCTGCGGCCACTTCCCCCTCGAGGAGCCCGGCTTCCAGGTCCTCCTGGACGAGGTTTCGGATGAGATGGAACAGGTGCTGGATGACCAGCGGAGAGGCAGCTGAGTCGGCCATGCGCGGTGAGGGACCGTAGCCCTGAGACCGGTCTGGCCCGGTGAGGCGTGCATGCGTTCCCAGCCGTGGCGACGCCGTGGAGTTCCGCTTCAACGTGTGACGTCCTGCACCGGACCGCGAGGACCGACAGGAGCTGACGCTCCTCGTAGCCGACGTGGGACTCCATGACGGCCGCGACGGCTTCGAGACGGCGATCGAGCTCGGACGCGTCCGCGCGCTGGTCCACCGCCTCCTGCACGGCACTCAGCAGGGCGGCGATCGTCGAGTGGTCCTGCTCCAGAGATCGCAACATGTCGCGCAGGTGCGGGTGGCCGGCCCGGACGGCGCGTCGGCAGCGACCTCCACCCGCGTCACCCGCAGCGCCTCGCGCAGCCGGTCGCACGATGCCTGGCACGGTCTGCCACCGGCGCGCGACGGCGCGGTCAGTGCAGGGGCGCGACATCGTGGGCGCTCTCGGCCGTGAGGTCACGTCGTTCGTCGGGTATCTCCGGGCTCGTCCTGGCCTCTCAGAGGCAGGACGACCGCGCGCCGACACGATGCGCGGGAGGAGGAACGGCCATGGACATGACCACGTGCCCCGAGTGCGGCGCCGTCGCGCAGGTGCAGTGGCGCGACGTGCTCGAGAGCACCGACGGCCCGGTCGAGCACGCGAAGGTCCTGGTGCCTGCACCGGCACTGGTTCCTGCTGCCGGTGGCCTCGCTCGTCCGGCCCGCCGCCGCGCACCCGCCCGGGAGGCCGCCGCGTCTCACCGTCCGGCCGGTGCACTCCCGTCCCTGGCCGAGGTGAGGATCTCGGGGCCGTCGTCGGTGATGGCGACGGTGTGCTCGCTGTGGGCGGTCCGGCAGCCGGTCGCGCTGCGCAGCGTCCAGCCGTCGGGGTCCATGACCAGGCGGTCGGTGTCGGCCATCACCCAGGGCTCCAGGGCGAGGAGCATGCCCGCCCGGAGCCGGTAGCCGCGCCCGGGTCGGCCGTCGTTGGCGACATGCGGGTCCTGGTGCATCGTCGTGCCGATCCCGTGCCCGCCGAACTCGAGGTTCACGGCATACCCGGCCTCGGTGAGGACGGTGCCGATGGCGTGCGAGACGTCCCCGGTCCGGGCGCCGACGGTGGCGGCGGCGACCGCCGCGGCCAGGGCGCGCTCGGTCGTCTCGATCATCCGCTCGTCCTCGGGGCGGGCAGACCCGCCGACCACGAAGCTCACCGCCGCGTCCGCGGCCACCCCGTCCAGGATGAGCGCGAGGTCGAGGCTGACGAGGTCGCCGTCCACCAGGGTGTCGTCGTGCGGCAGGCCGTGGAGGACGGCGTCGTTGACCGAGGTGCAGATGTAGTGGCCGAAGGGGCCGCGCCCGAAGGACGGCGCGTAGTCGACGTAGCAGGACTCGGCACCGGCGCCGAGGATCATCTCCTCGGCCCAGCGGTCGATCTCTAGCAGGTTGGTGCCGGCGCGGGCCCGCTCGCGGACCGTCGCGAGGATCTCGCCGACGAGCCGGCCGGACGCGCGGGCCCGGTCGAGCTGCTCAGGATCGAGGATCTCCACCATGCCCATAACTATACCGGTATGATCGTCCCACCATGGTCAGACTGCCGCTCACCGCCCAGGACCGCGAGCGCGGTCGTCGCCTGGGGTCCCTGCTGCGGCAGGCCCGGGGGGACCGGCCCGTGCTCGACGTCGCGCTCGCGGCCGGGGTGTCCCCGGAGACCCTGCGCAAGATCGAGACCGGCCGCATCGCCACGCCGTCGTTCCCGCTCGTGGCCTCCGTGGCAGCGGTGCTGGGGGTCTCCCTCGACCACCTGTGGGGAGAGATCGCGGCGGCGGAGCTGCGCGGCGGGTCGGCCGTCGAACGCCTCAGCCGCTGACCTGCTGACGACGCGCGCGGCGCACGGCGACGAACGAACGGATGCCGAGGACGAGGTAGGCGACCAGCAGCACGAAGGTGATGGTCCCGGCGACGACGGCCAGCGGGCGCTCGGCGTCCCCGGAGGCCAGGTCGGCCAGGCCCAGGACGTTGCGGATGGTCCCGAGGGCGCCGAGCAGCGCCACGACCAGGGCGGCGTGGATCCAGACCTTCGGGTTGCTGCGGCCCAGCAGGCCGCAGACCGCCAGCACCGCGCCGAGGACGGCCGGGATGAGGGCGGTCCAGCTCGACATCCCCGCGGCGAGCCAGCCGACCACCCCCACGGCGACGAGCACGACCCCGAGGAGGGTGGTGGTGCGCGGCATGGACGAGTTCTGCATGGTGCTCCTTCAAAGGGATGGCCGGAGGAGCCAGGATATCGACGGCGGGGGCCATGACCCTCGGCCGGTTCGTCCGCCTTCGGCCGGTTCGTCAACCGTCGTCCTCCTCCACGAGGCTGATGGATGACCGGGCGGCTGATGGTGGACCGGGCGGCTGATGGTCCAGGGCGACTGCCGGGCGCGCGCGGGGAGGAGCACGGCACGAGCCGGTGGGCGGGCATCCGCGTCGAGGGGCGGCTGTCGGTGGTGCCGCCTAGCATGGGTCGGTGACCTGGACGAGCGCGACGTGACGGCTGACCGCACCACCCGCACCGAGACCACCCCCGACCCCGACCCGGCCCGCTGGCGCATCCTGGCGGTGACGCTGGCGGTCGGCTTCATGTCCCTGCTGGACGTGACCATCGTCAACGTCGCCATCCCCTCGATGCGCGAGGGCCTGGACACCTCGGCGGCCTCCATCCAGTGGGTGGTCTCGGGGTATGCCCTCACCTTCGGCCTCATGCTCGTCACCGGCGGCCGGCTCGGGGACGCCTGGGGCCGGCGGCGGCTCATGCTCGTCGGCCTGACGGGGTTCGTGCTGGCCAGCGCCGCCTGCGGGCTGGCGCCGACGGCCGGGGTGCTCGTCGCCGCGCGGCTCGTGCAGGGGTTGTCCGCCGGTCTGCTGGCACCGCAGAACACCGGCCTCATCCAGGACCTGTTCACCGGCGCCGAGCGGGGCCGGGCCTTCGGGTTGTTCGGCCTGGTCGTCTCGGTGGCCTCCGGCATCGGGCCGGTCCTGGGCGGGGTGATCATCACCCTCGCCGGGGAGGAGGGCGGCTGGCGCTGGGTGTTCCTCGTCAACGTCCCCATCGGGCTGGCGCTCCTCGTCGCCATCGCCCGCATCGTCCCGGACCTGCGGGGCAAGGACCAGGACCCGCGCCTGGACCTGGTCGGTGCGCTGCTCCTGGGGGCTGCCGTCATGTGCCTGCTGCTCCCCGTCGTGGCGCTGGAGTCGGGGGACACCTGGGCGCTGGCGCTGCTCGTCGGCGTCCCCGTCCTGGCCTGGGCGTTCCTGTCCTACGAGAAGCGGCTGGCGCGCACCGGCGGGATGCCCCTGCTCGACGTCGACCTGCTCCGGCGCACCCCGGGCTACGCCAACGGGATCGTCGTCGGCACGCTCTACTTCACCGGGTTCACCGGTGTCTTCCTCGTGCTGTCCATCTTCCTGCAGGACGGGCTCGGCTACTCCACGCTCATGACCGGCCTGCTGCTGACCCCCTTCGCGGTCGGCTCGGCGGTCTCCTCGCCGTGGGCCGGCCGGGCGGTGACCCGGGTGGGCCGGTCGCTGGTCGTCCGGGCCCTGCTGGTCATGATGAGCGGCCTCCTCGTGCTGGGCGTCCTGGTCGGGCCCTTCCAGGACAGCCCGTGGCTGTGGCTCGCGCTGGCGGCACCGCTGCTGCTCGCCGGGCTGGGGGGTGGCGCCGTGGTGTCGCCCAACTTCACCCTCACCCTCGCGAAGGTGCCGCAGCGCATGGGCGGGGCCGCGGGGGGAGCCCTGCAGACCGGCCAGCGGGTCGGGTCGGCCATCGGCGCGGCGGTGCTGGTCACCGCCTACCAGGTCGGCGTCGGCGCGAACGACGACGCAGCCACCGGGCTGCGCGCGGCGCTCGGCGTCGCGCTGGTGCTGCTCCTCGCCGCGCTGGCCGCGGCGGTGTGGGACGGACGTCACCGGGCCGCGGTCCAGCGGGCAGAGGAGGCCGACGAGCAGCAGAGCAGCGCCCAGGGGTAGCGCCGGTGGGCCGAGCCACCCGGCCGGGCGCCAGGTGCCGCCACCCTCAGCCCTCAGCCCTCAGCCCTCAGCCCTCAGCCCTCAGCCGCTCGGCGGTCAGGCCTCAGCCGCTCAGCTCCCCAGCTCTCAGCTGCTCAGCGGTCAGGCCTCAGCCCCGTGCCAGCTCCTGCCTGGTCGGGCGGAGCGGTGAAGGCGGCCAGGAAGTCGACGAGCAGGCGGGCGCTCTGCTCGCGGGGCAGGGCTTCGATGAGGGCCAGCACCGACGGCAGGTCGAGGTCGCCGGTCTCCCGGGCGGCGCGGGCGAGGGCCACCGGGTCGGGCAGGTCCGCGGGGGCCGCCGAATCCCCGGTGGCGGGGGCGGCCGCATCCTCGCGCGCGTCCCCGACGCCGTGCGCCGCCGCCTGCCCGCGGACGTCGTCGGCGCCGGCGCGCAGCGCCGCCGCCAGCTCGTCCAGCACGCCTGCGGTCGCCGGGGTGAGGGTCAGGTGCGTCGTGCGGGGCAGGACGGTCCCGTCGGTCTGGGCCAGGGCGGGCTGGCCCTGCAGCACGAAGCCCCGGGCCGCGACGGCCTGGGCCCACGCGTGCGAATCCCCTGCCCGCCCGCCGGCACGGTCGGGTCGGCGCCGACGGCGAGCAGCGGCCCGACCGGCGCACCGACCACCTGCAGGCCGGGGATGTCCTCGACGACCTGCCGGACCGCCGCGGTGACGCGGGCCAGCCCGGCGGTGAGGTCGGCATACCCCTGGGCCCCGAGGCGGGTGACCACCGCCCACGCCGCGGCCAGGGACATCGCCGAGCGCGAGCCCAGCACGGTCGGGTTGACCACCGGGTAGCCGGGCCAGTCGGTCAACGCGTAGTAGCGGGCGCGGTCCAGGGCGGGGTCGGCGACCAGCAGCACCGAGGCCCCCTTGGGGGCGTAGCCGAACTTGTGCAGGTCGGCCGAGATGCTGCTCACGCCCGGGACCCCGAGGTCCCACGGCGGCGTCCCCTCCCACCACGGCAGCACGAACCCGCCGACGCAGGCGTCGACGTGGCAGGGGATGCCCCGCTCGGCCGCCGCCGCCGCGATCCCGACGACCGGGTCGAGGACGCCGTGGGGGTATGCCGGGGCGCTCGCGACCGCGAGGGCCGTCGCCTCGTCCAGGTGCGCGGCGAGGTGCTCCGCGGGAAGGGTGCCGGTGGCCGGGTCCACCGGGACGGTCACCATCTCCAGACCGAGGTAGTGCGCCGCCTTGTGGAAGGCGGCGTGCGCGGTCGAGGGCGCCACGACCCGCGGCGTGCGCCGGTCCCCGGGTCGGTCCTCGCGCCACCGTTCCCGGGCCGCGAGGACGGCGAGCATGATGCTCTCGGTGCCGCCGGAGGTCACCGCACCGCTCGTGCCGGCGGGGCCGTGCAGCACCTCGCGGGCGAACGCCAGCAGGTCCGCCTGCAGGAGCGCGACGGAGGGGAAGGTGGTCGGGTCGAGCCCGTTGACCGGCTGCACCCGTGCGGCCGCGGCGGCGGCGAGCGCGTCGAGCTCGGCCAGGCCGCTGTCGTAGACGTAGCTCAGCACGCGGCCCCCGTGGGTGGGGGCGTCGTGGGCACGGTAGGTGTCGAGGCGGGCCAGGACCTGCTCGTCGTCGCTCATGCGGTGCCTTCCGGGGCGGGGACGGGAGTGCTGCTCGGGACGGCCGGCTCGGTGTAGCGCCGCAGCACCAGCAGGCTGAGGGCCACCAGCAGGGCGGGGACGACCGAGAAGGCGAGGACGATCGCGGTCTCGGCCGCGGCCGGCTGGGCGAGCTGCTCGCCGGCGGTGCTCGAACGGAACCCGGTGGCGGCGAGCAGGAGCAGGACCACGACCGGGCCCAGGGCCAGCCCGGCCGTCTCTCCCGCGGTCCACAGCCCGCTCATCGCGCCGCCCCGCTCGCGGCCGGCCGTGGCGATGACGTCGGGCAGCATGGCCAGCGGGAACAGCTGCATCCCGGCGTACGCCACCCCGGCGACCCCCACCAGGAGGTAGACCCACCCTCCCGGCAGCCAGGGCATCCCGGCGAGACCGAGGCCGGCCATGGCGAAGACGCCCGAGGCGAGGGCGAGCGCGGGGCGCTTGCCGCGGGAGGCGGCATACCGCGTCCACAGCGGCATGACGAGCAGCGCCGGTGCGACGAGCGCGACGAAGAGCAGCGTCAGGGCGGCTTCGTCCCCGAGCGTGTAGGCGGCGACGTACTGCGCCGCCGCGAGCATGACGCCGGTCGCCACGGCCTGGAGGACGAAGACCGAGAGCAGGACCCGGTATGCCGCGACCTCCCGCCAGGCGACGAGCCCGGCGCGGTAACCGCCCGCGTCCGCGTCCGCGGGCGCCGGGGTCGGCGGTCGGCGCAGATGGGCGCGGGTCGTGACGACGGTCGCCACCATTCCGGCGAGCAGCAGCAGGGCGATGCCCAGGGCCATGGTGAGGTAGCCGGACCGGCCGCCTCCTGCGGCGTCGCGCAGGGCGGGTCCACCGGCGCCCACCAGCAGGATGGCCAGCGCCAGCACCGCGATGCGCCACGCCATGACGCGGGTGCGCTCGCGGTAGGCCTCGGTCAGGTCGGCGGGCAGGGCGATGTAGGGCACCTGGAAGCAGGAGAACGACGTCGTCGCGAGGACGAAGAAGACCAGGACCCACAGGCCGGCGGCGGCCGGCCCCAGGGGGTCGGGGACGGCGAACATGCCGACGAAGCCCACCGGCAGGGTCAGGGCGCCGGCCAGCATCAGGCGCGTGCGCCCGGTGCCGGTGGCGGCGTGCCGGTCGCTGCGCGCCCCCACCGCGGGGTCGATGAGGACGTCCCAGACCTTGGGGAGGATGACGACCAGCGTCGCCAGGAGCGCCGGGACCGCCAGGGTGTCGGTGAGGTAGTAGGCCAGGACCAGGCCCGGCAGGGTGCTGAAGCCCCCGGTGCCGACGCTGCCCGCGGCATACCCCAGCACGGCGGAGCGGGGCAGGCGGGGGCTCATGGTGAGCAGGGTAGCCAGCCGTCGGGCCGCACGGCCCCGACGCGCCCGCACCGAGCCGGGCAGGGCCGGGCCGGGCGGTCAGCCCTCGAGGAAGTCCAGCCGGACCCTCCGGGCGGCGTTGTCCACGTTGAGGTCCACGAGGCAGATGCTCTGCCAGGTGCCGAGGGCCAGCCGCCCGCCGTCGACCGGGACGGAGGCGTACGGCGGGACGAGCGCGGGCATGACGTGCGAGCGGCCGTGGCCGCGGCTGCCGTGGGCGTGCCGCCACCGGTCGTCGGCCGGCAGCAGGTCACCCAGGGCAGCGAGCAGGTCGTCGTCCGAGCCGGCCCCGGTCTCGATGATGGCAATGCCCGCCGTGGCGTGCGGGACGAAGACGTGCAGCAGCCCGTCGCCCAGCCCGGCGACGAAGCGCTCGCACTCGCGGGTCAGGTCGTGCACGACCTCCTCGCCCCCGGTCCTCAGGTCCAGCGTCGTCGTCTGCATGCCCCCAGCATCGCCGATGGCCCCGGGTGCTGTCAGGGCGGGGAGACGGCCGCCGCCAGCCCGAGATCCCGACGCGCACCGTGCCCATCCGCCGACGGTATGCCCGGTGCCCGCGGTGCGCAGGTCGCACCGGTAGCGTGCGGCCATGGCACGGATGGACGGGACCTGGCTCATCACGGGCCTGAACGGCACGGTGGCGCCGAAAGTGGCGGCCCGGGTGGTCGAGCTGGGCGGCGAGGTCGTCGGCTGGGACCGGGCGGCGGTGCCGCCCGACGACGTGGAGGCGGGGGAGGCCTTCCTCGCCGAGGTCCGGCCGGCCGGCATCTTCCACCTCGGCATGGGCGCCGAGGCGTGGGCCGGCCGCCTGGCGGCCCACGCCCGCGAGCACGCCCTCCCCTTCGTCGTCACCAGCTCGGTCTCGGTCTTCGGTGACGCCCCCGGCGACCCGGACGGCCCGTTCCGGCCCGGCGACACCCCGACCGCGCGGGACGACTACGGCAGCTACAAGGCGCGGTGCGAGCAGGCGGTGCGGGCGGCCTACCCGGAGGCGGTCGTCGCGCGCATCGGCTGGCAGGCGGACCCCGACGGGGTCGGCAACAACATGGTGGCCCAGCTCGCCGCCCAGGCGGAGGCCTCGGGGGACGTCGTCCGGGCGAGCCGGCGGTGGCGCCCGGCGACCTCGTGGATGGCGGACACGGCCACCGCGCTCACCGACCTGGCGACGTCCGCACGGACCGGCACCGTCCACCTCGACGGCAACGCCGCCGACGCGTGGAGCTTCCCGCAGGTGGTGCGGCACGTCGCGCGGGTGACCGGGCACGCGTGGACGGTGGAGGAGCACGAGGAGCTGGACCACGACACGCGCCTGGTCGGCGACGAGGACCTCATCAGGCCCTTCTCCGCCCGCACGTGAGCCGGGTCGCGGACCGAGGGGCCGGGTGCCGCCCGGAGGGTCAGACCATCATCCCGCGCAGGGCGAAGTAGAACAGGGCGGACAGCACCGCCGAGGCCGGCACCGTGATGATCCACGCCGAGACGATCCGGAAGAGGTGCTCGCGCCGCACCTGCTGGCGCTTGAGCGCCTTCTTGAGCTTGCGCCGCTGGGCGGCGGTGATGACCGCCTCGTGCCCCATGTCGCTGAGCTGGCTCAGCATGTCCCGCTTGGTCTCGGCGTCGGCGTTCACGAAGGTGTAGAGCATCCGCTCCACCTCGGCGATGTGCTCGTCGCCCTGGTGGCTGTGGAGGACGTCCTCGACGGCCTTGGCCATCCGCTGGTCGAGGTACTCGCGGAGGAACCCGACCCCGAAGATGCCGCCGAGCGCCACGTGGGTGGAGCTGACCGGCAGCCCGAGCTGGCTCGCCACGATGACGGTCAGGGCGGCGCTGAGGGCCACGCAGAAGGCCCGCGAGCGGTCCAGCTGGGTGATCTCGGAGCCGACGGTGCGGATGAGGCGGGGGCCGTACAGCGCGAGCCCGAGCGAGATGCCGACGGCGCCGATGACGAGCACCCACAGCGGGATGCCGGCCTCGCTGTCCGCGCTGACCCCGTCGCTGGTGAGGGCCTCGACCACGCCCGCGAGCGGGCCGACCGCGTTGGCGACGTCATTGGCGCCGTGCGCGAAGGACAGGAGGGCGGCGGCGGCCACCAGGGGGATGGTGAACAGCGTGTTGACGCCCTCCCGCGACTGCTGCAGGGAGGAGGAGCGGCGGGCGATGCCGGGTCGGGTGAGGAGGAAGGTGATGACACCGGCGACCAGGCCGAGGCCGAAGGCGACCGGGCTGCTGATCGAGAGGACGTTCTGCACGCCCTTGAGGGCGATGTAGGTGGTGAAGGCCCCGGCCATGAGCCCCAGCAGGTAGGGCAGGTAGCGGATCGCGGCCTGGACCGGGTCCACCTGCCACAGCACCTTGCGCTCGAGCACGTAGAGCAGCGCCGCGGCCAGCAGCCCGCCCACGAGGGGCGAGATGACCCAGCTGGCGGCGATGGCGCCCATGACCGGCCAGTTGACGATCGCGAAGCCGGAGGAGGCGATGCCGGCGCCCATCACGCCGCCGACGATGGAGTGGGTCGTCGACACCGGGGCGCCGAGCCAGGTGGCGATGTTGAGCCAGATGGCCGCGCCGAGCAGGGCGCCGATCATCACCCACACGAAGACCATGGGGTCGCCGATGTCGGCGGGGTCGATGATGCCGTTCTTGACGGTGCTGACGACGTCGCCCCCGGCGATGATCGCGCCGGCCGCCTCGAAGACGGCGGCGATGACGATCGCCGTCCCCAGGGTCATGGCCCGGGAGCCGACCGCCGGACCGACGTTGTTGGCGACGTCGTTGGCACCGATGTTCATCGCCATGTAGCCGCCGATGAGCGCCGCGGCGATGAGCAGCCAGGCCTGGTCCAGGTGACCGAACTGGGTGCGGGTGAAGACGATCACCCCGGCGAGGAAGACCGCGGCCAGGGCGAGCCGGCGGAGCTGGGCCGGACCACGGGTGGTGATGTGCTCGATCTGGCGATACTCCGTCAGCTTCACCGGGGCCATACCTTTCACCCGCGGCGCGGGGACGGGAGGCCCGCAGGCCACTCACGAGACACCTGACCGTAACCGGCTCGCTGCCCAGGAGCAATCCGTGCTCAGTCCTGCCGCGGCGAGGACCTCCCCGCACGCTCCCCGGCCGACTCTCTCCCGCCCCGGTCCACCACCTCCCGGTAGAGGTCGACGAGACGCTCGGCGGCGGCGGTGCTGTCGAACCGCGCCGCGATGCGGGCCGCACCCCGGCGACCCTCGGCATACCTCTCGGGGTCCGTCCGCAGCGAGGTGATGGCGGCGGCGAAGTCGTCCTCGCCGCAGCGCAGCACGTCCGCGCCGAAGGTGTCGTCGTACTCGCGGAGGTCGCGGACGACGACCGGCAGGCCGGCCGCGGCGGCCTCGAGGACGCACAGAGGGTGGTTCTCCTGCTCCGCGGGCAGGCAGAAGGCGTCGGCCGCGTGCAGGTATGACGTCACGTCCGTCCGCGGGACCGCGCCCGTGAACCGCAGGTTGGGCGGGGCGTCCTGCATCATCCGGCGCATGGCGCCGTGCTCGGCCCCCAGCCGGCCGAACGGTATGCCGCCCAGCCACACGAAGTGGACGTCGGGGTGCTCGCGCGCCAGCCGGACGAAGACGTCGACCCGCTTGCGCGGCTGCACCTGCCCGACGCCGACCACGAGGAAGGTGCCCGGGGCCGTCCCCAGCCGTCGGCGGGCCAGGGCACGACCGGCGTCGTCGGTCCGCAGCACCCGCGTGTCGATGGTGTTGGGGACGGTCTCGATCCGCTCGGGCGGCACGTCCAGCTCGGTCTGCAGCGTCCGGGCGACGGCGGCCGACACGGCGAGGACGCGGTCCGCCCGCCCGTAGAACCAGCGCATGTACCACCGGGCCAGGGGCCGCCACGCCCGGGCCCACCGCAGCGACCCCACGAGGGAGTCCGGGACCACGTGGGCCGACACCACCGTCGGTCGGCGCGGGTCGAGCAGCTTGGGCCACACCGCCCAGCCGAGGGTGTGCAGGTGGTAGACGTCGCAGTCCACCCGCCTCCCGTAGACGCCGTGCACCACGCCCACGTCGTCGCGCCGCTCCAGGGCGCGCGCCATCTCGAGGTAGGCCGAGTGCACGCCGTGGCCCTGCACGCTGATGTCGCTCTCGCTGGCCATGTTGACCACGAGGGGTGCCGTCGCGCTCATCCGTGCCCTCCTCACCCGGCCAGCCCGGGGACCCAGCGGTCCAGCAGGCTGACGACACCGAGGGTGTAGACGACCAGCGCCCACGGCTTAAGCAGCAGGACGACCAGGACGAAGGTGCGCCAGCGCATCCTGGACAGCCCGGCGAGGCAGCAGAGCAGGTCGTCGGGGGCCAGGGGCAGGGCGATCCCGAGGGCGAACCACCCGGTGAAGCGGCGGTGCTGCAGCCAGCCGAGCCACCGCCGCACGATGGCGGGTCGGAAGCGGGCGGTGAGCAGGTCCTGACCGACGTAGCGGGACAGGGCGAACACCGCGACGGAGCCCAGGCAGGTCGCGCAGTAGGCGGCGACCAGGCCGACGACCGGCCCGAAGAGCACCGGCCCGGCGAGGATCGTCACCGAGCCCGGCACCACCGGGAAGACCGCCTCGGCCGCCCCGACCAGCGTGTAGACGACGGGGGCGAGGACGCCGGTGCTCGCGAGCAGCTCGCGCAGGTCGGTCACGGAGGTGAGCGCCCCTGACCGCACGCCCCAGACCACGGCCACGGCCAGCGTCAGCCAGCCGCCCACCGCGACGCCGCGGGCCCGGCGCAGCCAGACCTGAGCGCCCTCGGACCTGGCCGGGGACCCCTCGGGGCCGTCCGGGCCGGCGACGGGCGCAGGTGCCACCACGGCGTCGGGCTCGACCGGGTGGTGGCCGAGACCCGGGAGCAGCTCGGTGCTCACGCGGCCACCGCGCTGCTGCCCGCTCCGGCAGCCTGGTCGTAGGCCGCGCAGATCCCGGCGACGAAGCTCTCCGCGCCGAGACCGGCGGCGGTCCGGACGGCCTCGCGGCCCCACCGCCGCCGCAGGTCCGGGTGCCGCAGCAGCAGGGTCAGCGACCGGGTGAACTCCTCCGGGGTCGTGTAGCGCTCGCCGTTGCGGCCCGCCCGCACGACGCCGTCGAGGGCGGCGTCGTCGCGGCACAGCACCGGGACCCCGCTGGCCAGGGCCTCCAGGACGGTCAGCCCCTGGGTCTCGGTGCGCGAGGCGGAGACGAAGACGTCGGCCAGGCGGTAGAACTCCGGGGCCCGGGACGGCTCGACCGCGCCCACGAAGCGCACCCGGTCGCCCAGCCCGAGCTGGTCCGCCTGCCGGCGCAGGGTCCCTGCCTGCGGCCCGTCGCCGGCGACGACCAGCTGCCACGGGTCCGCGACGCCGGCGAGCCGGTCGAGGACCTCGGCGAGGTTCTTCTCGGTGGCCAGACGCCCCAGGCTGAGCAGGACCGGGACGTCCGGGTCCAGGGCCAGCGAGGCGGCCAGCCCCGGGGGCCGGGGGCCGGGGGTGAACCGGCCCAGGTCCACCCCGGTCGGCACGACCGCGATCGGTGGGCGCACGGCATACCCCTGGAGGAGCCGGCGGATCTTCTCGGTCGGAGCGACGACGAGGTCGGTCCGGTCCAGGGTGTGCCGGGCGAACGAGGCGCACAGCGCCCGGCCCAGCCGCTCGTGCGGGCAGAAGTAGTGCGTGTAGTCGGCGTACAGCGTGTGGTAGGTGTGCACGTGCGGGACCGACAGCCGGTGCGCGAGTCGCCGGGCCCACCAGAAGGCGACGAACTCGGTGTGCGAGTGCAGGACCTGGGGGCGCCACCGGACCAGGTCGGCGAGCAGGTCCCCGTCGACCGGCCGACCCAGCCTGGCGTGCGGGTAGAGGTGGCTGGCGTCCAGGGACGGCAGCCGGTAGACCTCCCCGTCGAAGGTGGTGCGACGGGTCGGTCCCACCGTCAGCACGCGGACCTCGTGCCCCGCCTCCCGCAGCCCCCGACGCAGCTCGTCGACCGAGCTGACGACCCCGTTGACGGTGGGCCGGTAGGAGTCGGTGAGCAGCAGGACCCGGCGCCGCCCGGGCCGGTGTCGCCGCGGCTCGCGGTGCCGCGGCGACCGCAGGCTGACGGACGGCTGATCGGGCATGCCGACATCGTGTCCGCCCGCACCTCCCTGCGGCCATGGGGCGGGCCACCTCGGACGTGGGGGGATACCCCCCAGCGTCCGGGGGCGCTGGCGACGGTGCCGCATTAGCGTGCCGTCCATGGACGCCTTCCAGGACCTGCTCGTCGACGGCTTCTCGCGCGTGGAGGAGGGGGTGGGTGCCGTGGTCGACGGCCTGTCGCCCGAGCAGCTGCGGTGGCGGCCCGACGACGAGGCGAACCCCGCGGGGTGGCTGCTGTGGCACCTGCTCCGGCAGCAGGACGCCCAGCTCGCGCCGCTCCTGGGTCGGGAGCAGGCCTGGGACCAGGGGTGGCGCGAGCGGTTCGACCTGCCCTACCCCCCGGACGCGATGGGCTACGGGCAGGACCCCGCGGAGGTCGGCCGGTTCGCGCTGGACGACCCGCAGCTGCTGGTGGGGTATGCGGGTGCCGTCCACGAGCTCACGCGTCGGCTGGTGGACGGGCTGGACGCCCCGGGTATGGCGCGCGTCCTGGACGACTCCTACGACCCTCCGGTGACCGTCGGCGTGCGGCTCTGCTCGGTCCTCGAGGACGCGCTCAAGCACCTCGGGCAGGCGGAGTACGTCGCGGGTCTCGTGCGGCGCCGGCAGGGCTGAGGGCCGGCCCCGGCCCGCGCACCCCGGCTCCTCCGGGCTCTG
Source organism: Serinicoccus chungangensis (assembly GCF_006337125.1). GTDB lineage: Bacteria > Actinomycetota > Actinomycetes > Actinomycetales > Dermatophilaceae > Ornithinicoccus > Ornithinicoccus chungangensis. Next base: position 2,409,661 of record NZ_CP040887.1, on the reverse strand, counting down.
GGCTCCGGGCTCAGGCGGGGGCGGGCACGCCCGGAGGGTCGAGCTCGTCGTCGACGTAGACCGGGCGCGAGGCCCGGACCCCGGCGACAGCCAGCGGCACCCCGCTGAGCGCCAGCAGGACGAGGACCAGCCGCCAGTCCCCGGTCCAGGAGTGCAGGAGGCCGACGAGGAACGGGCCGGCCGCGGCGCACAGGTAGCCCACCGGCTGCACGAACCCGGACAGCCCCGCGGTGACCTCGGGCCGGCGGCTCCGGGCGGCGAGCAGCGCGATGACCGTCGGGAAGGCCCATCCGGACAACCCGAGGAGCGCCACCCACACCCAGGGCAGGGCGGCCGGGGCGACGAGCAGCCCGGCGTACCCCAGGACCGCGAGCACCCCGAAGGCGACCATCCATGGTGCGAGGGTGCGGGAGCGGTGGATCACCGTCGGCATGAGCAGTCCGCCGATGATGCCCGTCGCGGTGAGCGACCCGGTGAGCAGCCCGGCCGTGGAGGCGGACAGGCCGGCGTCGCGGTAGATCTGGGGGAGCCAGCCGAACTGCACGTAGGCGTTCATCGACTGCATGCCGAAGAGCACCGTGAGCGCCACCGCGGTCGGGGAGCGCACCAGCCGGCGCGTGGCCACGCCGCCGCCGGTGGGGACGAGGGACCCGTGCTCCCGGCGGGCCACCAGGAGCCAGGCCGCGAGGGCGGTGGTGGCGACCACGGCCCACACGCCGAGTGCGCCGCGCCACCCCGGCCCCGCGGCGGCGACGGGTGCCGAGAGCGCCGCCCCGGAGGCGCCGCCCACGGTGAGGCCGGTGCTGTAGATCGTCATGAGCCGCACCCCGGCGCCGGGCTGACGCTTGATCCAGGCCGGCACGAGGACGTTGCCGACGGCCATGCCGCCGAGCGCCACCGCCGACAGGACCACGAAGGGCGCGGTCGAGCCGGTGAGCGTGCGCAGCGCCAGCCCCAGGACGACCAGGGCCAGCCCGAGGCAGATCGTGCCGGTGAGGCCCCAGCGGCGCGACAGCGGGACGGCCGCCATCCCCAGCAGCCCGAAGCACAGGCCGGGGAGGGCGGTGAGCACCCCGGCGACCGCCGGGGTGACCCCGACCCCCGCCTCGAGCTCGGCGAGGACCGGTCCGATGGAGGTGGCCCCGGGACGGAGGTTGACCGAGACCAGGGCCACCGCGAGCAGCGTGAGCAGCCCGAGGGGGGCGGCGCGGCGCGCGGCGGAGGAGCCGTCGGTGCCGCGCCCCTCCTCAGTCACGCAGGGCGTCGATGACGGCGTTGAAGGTCGTCGAGGGACGCATCGCCGCGAACGCCTTGGCGTCATCTGGGTGGTAGTAGCCGCCCAGGTCGACCGGGCTGCCCTGCACCGCGACGAGCTCGTCGGTGATCTGCTGCTCCTTCTCGGTCAGCTCGGCCGCGACCGGGGCGAAGCGCTGCGCCAGGTCCGCGTCCTGCGTCTGCTCGGCCAGGGCCTGGGCCCAGTAGAGCGCGAGGTAGAAGTGGCTGCCCCGGTTGTCGATCTGGCCGAGCGCCCGGGCCGGGGAGCGGCCCTCGGTGAGCACCCGCCCGGTCGCGGCGTCCAGGGCGTCACCCAGCACCCGGGCCGTGTCGTTGCCGTCGCGGTCGGCCAGGTGACGCAGCGACTCCGCCAGCGCGAGGAACTCGCCCAGGCTGTCCCAGCGCAGGTAGTTCTCGTCCGCGAGCTGCTGCACGTGCTTGGGCGCCGATCCTCCGGCGCCGGTCTCGAAGAGACCGCCACCGTTCATCAGCGGCACCACGGAGAGCATCTTGGCGCTGGTGCCGACCTCGAGGATGGGGAAGAGGTCGGTGTTGTAGTCGCGCAGCACGTTGCCGGTGACCGAGATGGTGTTCTGGCCCGCGCGGAGGCGCTCCACCGAGAGCCGGGTGGCCTCGACGGGGGAGAGGATGCGCAGGTCCAGCCCCTCGGTGTCCTCCTCCGCCAGGTAGGTCTCCACCTTGGCGATGAGGTTGCGGTCGTGCGCCCGCTCCCGGTCCAGCCAGAACACCGCTGGGTCGCCGGTGGCGCGGGCCCGGCCGACGGCCAGCCGCACCCAGTCCCGGATCGGCTCGTCCTGGGTCTGGCAGGCGCGCCAGATGTCGCCGGCGGCGACCTCGTGGCGCAGCAGCACCTCGCCCGCGGCCGTGACGACCTCGACGACGCCGTCGGCGCCGACCTCGAAGGTCTTGTCGTGCGAGCCGTACTCCTCGGCCTTCTTGGCCATGAGCCCGACGTTGGGCACCGAGCCCATCGTCGTCGGGTCGAAGGCGCCGTGGGCCCGGCAGTCCTCGATGACCGCCTGGTAGACGCCGGCGTAGGAGGAGTCCGGGATGACGGCGAGCGTGTCGTCGGTCTCGTCCGAGGGGCCCCACAGCTGTCCGCCGTTGCGGATCATCGCCGGCATCGACGCGTCGATGATGACGTCGCTGGGCACGTGCAGGTTGGTGATCCCCTTGCGGGAGTTGACCATCGACAGCCGGGGCAGCTCGGCGAGGCGCTCCTCCACGGCGGTCCTGACCTCGGGGGCCTGCTCGCCGAGGGCGTCCAGCCCGGACAGGATCCCGCCCAGCCCGTCGTTGGGCGACAGGCCCGCGGCGGCGAGCTGCTGGCCATACCGCTCGAAGACGTCGGCGAAGAACACGCGCACCGCGTGGCCGAAGACGATGGGGTCGGCGACCTTCATCATCGTCGCCTTGAGGTGCAGCGACCAGAGCACGTCCTCCTGCGCCGCGGTCGAGACCGTCCCGGCCAGGAAGTCCTCCAGCGCGCTCACGGACATGAAGGTGGCGTCGACGACCTCCCCGGCGAGCACGGGGATCGACTCCTTGAGCACCGTCGTGGTGCCGTCGGCGGTGACGTGGCGGATGGTCAGGGTGTCGTCCGCGTCGAGGACGACCGAGTCCTCGTTGTGCCGGAAGTCGCCGGCGTCCATGGTGGCGACCCGGGTCCGCGAGTCCTCGCTCCACGCGCCCATCGAGTGGGGGTAGGCGCGGGCGTAGTTCTTGACCGCCTCCGGGGCGCGGCGGTCGGAGTTGCCCTCGCGCAGCACCGGGTTGACCGCGGACCCCTTCACCCGGTCGTAGCGGGCGCGGGTGTCGCGCTCCTGCTCGTCCTGCGGGTTCTCCGGGTAGTCGGGCAGGTCGTAGCCCTGCTCCTGCAGCTCGGCGATCGCCGCCTTGAGCTGCGGCACCGAGGCCGAGATGTTGGGCAGCTTGATGATGTTGGCCTCGGGCGTGGTCGCCAGCTCCCCGAGCTCGGCCAGGGCGTCACCGACCTGCTGGTCGTCGTCGAGGCGGTCGGGGAACTGCGCGAGGATGCGCCCCGCGAGGGAGATGTCCCGGGTCTCCACCTCGATCCCCGCGGCGCCGGCGAAGGCCTCGATGATCGGCTTGAGCGAGTAGGTCGCCAGCAGCGGTGCCTCGTCGGTGCGGGTGTAGATGATCGTGGACATGCCTCTCCCTGGTCAGTCGCGGTCGGGACGTTTCGTGCCCGAGTCTACGGGCGCTGTGGCGGTAGGCTGGAGGCACTCTTCAAGCTGCCATGGAGGTGGTGTCGGTGACGACTCGGCTGGAGCACCCGATCGTGGTCGGTGCGGCGGGCGCGGGGGAGGGGGAGGTCGCGCTCGAGTGGGCGGCCCGCACCGCGGCGCGGACCGGAGCCGGACTCGTCGTCGTCCACGCCAGCGAGCCGGAGGCGCTCGCGGCGCGGATGGCCGGCGGCGAGGCGGTGGCGGTGACCACCGTGCTGGAGGCCGAGGAGGAGACGGTCGCCGACCTGCGCGCCTGGGTCGCGGCCCTGGGGGATCGCCTCGGGGTCGACGCGCGGCTGGACGTCTCGCGCGGCTCGCCGGTGGCGGCGCTGCTGGCCCACCAGGACGACGCCGCGCTGCTGGTGGTGGGGACCGGCCGCAAGAGCGCGATGGAGGAGTTCCTGCTCGGCAGCACCTCGCTCGGGGTCGCCGCCCACGCCCGGCGCCCGGTGGCGGTGGTGAACGCCGGGGTCGACGTCGAGACCCTGACCCACGGTCAGATCGGCCTCGGCGTCGACGGCAGCGAGGACAGCGCCCGCGCCGCGCGTGCCGCACTGGCGCTCGCGGACCTCACCGGTGCCGCGGTCACCGCCCTGAGCACGTGGTTCCTCGAGGTGGTCGACGGGTATGTCGTGACCGAGCCGGACAGCCCGGAGTGGGCGGCCGTCGAGCGCCGCCACGCCGAGGCCGTGGTCCGGGCGCTGCAGCCGGCGGTCGAGGCCTACCCGCAGGTGCCCGTGGACTGGGAGGTGCGGCGGGGTGCGGTCGTGCCGACCCTGCTGGACGCGGCGCGTGGGTGGGACGCCCTCGTCGTCGGCAGCCGCGGGCGGGGGGCGGTCCGGGGGCGGCTGCTCGGCTCGGTCAGCCAGCGCCTCATACGGGCCGCGCCCTGCCCGGTCATCGTCTCGCGCTCCGCCTGAGGGCTCGCCCCGGCGTCGCCGGGGCGGGCGTCAGAGGCCGCCGGTGGTGGCCTCGGCGGCGCGCTCGGCGATGGTGGCGCCGGCGCCCTCGTAGAGGTTGACGACGACGTCGGCCCCGCGGGCCTCGAGGTCGCCCACCTCGTCGTCGTACTGCGCGACCACGGCGATGACGCCGTCGTAGTCGCTGGCCGTGAGCTGCTCCAGCGCGACCCGGTTGGCGCCGTGGAAGGGCATGGCGAGGACGACGATCTCCACCTGGCGGGTGGACTCCAGCCGGCTCCAGAAGTCGCCGTCCGCGGCGTCGGCCTCGACCACGGTCAGACCTCGCTCGCGCAGGCGGATGACGCGGTTCGGGAGGTTCTCGACCCCGAGGACCGCCATCCCGTAGACCTCGGAGAGCTCGGCGTAGGCGCTCCTGCCGATCCGCCCCATCCCCATGACCACCGCCCGGGCGTCGCCGAAGGAGATCGGCAGCTCGTGCGGGTGCACGTCGTTCGGGGGGTGCATCGGCATGACCTGCCGGGCCCAGCGCAGGATCGCGTCCGACTTCTCGTTGATGAGGGTGGCGGCCACGAAGCTGGCGGCGACGGCGACCGACATCACGACCAGCCACTCCTCGTCGAGCATGGCGCTCGCCACCGCGACCGAGGTGACGATGAGACCGAACTCGGAGTAGTTGCCCAGCAGCACGCCGGCCTTGACCGAGGTCCGCCGACGGAGCTTGTGCCGGTCGAGGAGGAAGACGTAGAGCGCGATCTGGGCCGGCAGCAGCAGGAGGAGGAGCAGACCCAGCACCGCCGAGGAGGCGGTCGGCGTGCCGATGAAGCCGATGGAGATGAAGAACCCGATGAGCAGCAGGTCCTTGAGCAGGAAGAGCGTGTGCGACAGGTCGCTGGCCGCCTGGTGCCCGGCCAGCAGCATGCCGACGACGAGCGCACCCAGGTCGCCCTTGAGCCCGACGGCGTCGAAGGCCGCGTAGCCGGGTCCGAGCGCCATGGCCAGACCGAAGAGCGCCTGCATCTCCCCGTGCGGGATGCGGCTCCACAGCCACCGTGCCACCCAGACCGTCGGGGCCAGCGCCAGCACGACGGGGATCGCCCAGATGCTGGGGATGCGTCCGCCGGAGACCGTCATGAAGATGACCGCCGCCAGGTCCTGCAGCACCAGGATGCCGATGGCCACCCGGCCGTAGAAGGACTGCAGCTCGGAGTGCTTTTCGAGCACCTTGACGACGAAGACCGTCGAGGAGAAGGACAGCGCGAAGCCGACGAGGGCGAGGGTCTGCAGGTCCAGGCCCTGCAAGAGGGGGTAGCCGAGCAGGGCCACCACCCAGAGGAAGCCGGTGCCCACGGCGACCGACAGGGCCATGTGCCCCACGGTGGTGGCCCACACCTCCCGGGACAGCAGGCTGCGGACGTTGAGCTTCAGACCGATGCCGAACAGCAGCAGGGTGACGCCGAGGTCGGCCATGAAGTCGAGGTAGGGCAGCTCCTCGACGCCCAGCCAGTTGAGGGCGAAGCCGGCCAGCAGGAAGCCGAGCAGGGCCGGGAGGCGCAGCGTCGTGGCGAGCAGGCCCGCGGCGAAGGTCGCGGCGATGAAGATCGCTGCGTCGCTCATGGCTGGCTCCTCGAGGCGGCCGAACGGCTGGTGGGCCACAGTCTCCCACGCCGGCGGCGGCCCCTGCCCCTGCGGAGCGGGTGCTCGGCCGGGTGCCCCGGCACCCGGACCTCAGGCGGGCTGTGCCTGCGGCGTCGTGGCGAGCAGCCCGAAGCGGTGGATGAGCTGCTCCCAGGCGGGGTGCAGCTCGGCCTGCCGCTGCCGGAGCACGCGGACGGTGGCGTCCTCGGCCTCGGGGCGCCGGCCGGTCGCCCAGCCCTGCACGAGGACGTCGTCCACCTCGGGGTGGAACTGCACCCCCCAGGCGAGGGGGCCGTAGCGGGCTGCCTGCACGGTGCCGTCCTCGTCACCCGCGAGCAGCGTCGCCCCCGGGGGGAGGGCCGTGACCGCGTCGGAGTTGAAGTGCAGCACCTCGGTGCCGGGCTGCAGCGCGCTGGTGAACGGGTCGGCGAGACCCTCCCGCGTGGGGCGCCACGGATGCAGCCCCGTCGTCTGCCCCCCGGGCTGGCGGCCTACCGCGCCGCCGAGGGCCAGCGCGGCCAGCTGGTGCCCGAGGCAGACGCCGAGGAAGGCTCGCCCCGAGGACACCGTGCCGGCGATGAGGGCCCGCGTCGGCAGCAACCACCGGTATGCGCCGTCGTCCCAGGCGTCCATCGACCCCCCGAGCACCACGAGGGCGGCGTGGTCGCCGAGGTCGGCCGGGACGGCATACCCCTCGTGCGCGGGCAGGACGTCGCACTCCAGCCCGGCCTGCTCCAACCAGGGCACCAGCAGGCCCGGGGGTGCCTTCTCCTCGTGCTGCACGACCAGCGCCCGTGGGGTCATGGCCACAGGCTAGACCCCGCGGGGGGCCGAGGACTCACCCGCTGGAGCCGGGCAGGTCCCGTGCGGTGGCGCCTGCGCCGTCGGCCTCGTCGGGGGTCTCGGTCCGGCGCGTCTCGTCGTCCTCGACCGGGTCCACGTCGTGCGGCTGCAGCTCGCCGCTGGCGATCTGCTCGGCCCAGTGGCAGGCGACGCGGTGGCTCGGGGGGACCCCGTCGATCTCCACCACGCGCAGCTGGGGCCGCTCGTCGTCGCACCGGGTCTCCTGCCGCCAGGGGCAGCGGGTGTGGAAGCGGCACCCCGTGGGCGGGTTGGCCGGCGAGGGGAGGTCGCCGGTGAGCAGGATCTGCTCGCGGGTGTCCTCGACCGTGGGGTCCGGGACGGGGACCGCGGACAGCAGGGCCCGGGTGTAGGGGTGCAGCGGCATGTCGTAGAGGTCCTCGGCGTCCGCCTCCTCGACCATCGACCCGAGGTACATGACCCCGATCCGGTCGCTGATGTGCCGGACCACCGCGAGGTCGTGGGCGATGACGAGGTAGGTGAGGCCGAACTCCTGCTGGAGGTCGCCGAGCAGGTTGATGACCTGGGCCTGGACGGACACGTCGAGAGCGCTCACCGGCTCGTCGGCGATGATGAGCTGCGGGTCCACCGAGAGGGCGCGGGCGATGCCGACCCGCTGGCGCTGGCCCCCGGAGAACTCGTGGGGGTACTTCGACAGGGCCGCCGTGGGCAGGCCGACGGCGGTGAGCAGCTCGGAGAGCCGCCGGCGCGCGGCCTTGCCGTCGGAGGCCATGCCGTGGGCGCGCATCCCCTCCAGCAGCAGCTGCTCCACCGTCTGCCGCGGGTCCAGGCTGCCCAGCGGGTCCTGGAAGACCATCTGCATGTGCCGGCGGTGGGTGCGCAGCTTCTCGCCCTTGAGGGTGGACAGGTCGATGCCGTCCACGTGCACCTCACCGGCGGTGATCGGCTCGAGCTGCAGCAGCGCCCTGCCGAAGGTGGACTTGCCGCACCCGGACTCCCCGACGAGGCCGTAGGTCTCGCCGCGCCGGATCTGCACGTCCATCCCGTCCACCGCGTAGACGTGACCGACGGTCCGGTCGAAGACGATGCCCTTCTTGATGGGGAAGTGCACCTTGAGGCCGCGCACGTCGACGAGCAGGTCCGGCTCGGTCGCGGCGGGCTGCTGCGGGGTGGTCTCCCCGACGGTCGTGCTCACGGCTGGTCCTCCTCGTGGTGCTCGGGCACCGGGGCGTCGTCCAAGGGGTGCTCCTCCAGGGGGTGGTGGCAGCGCAGCAGCCGGCCGGTGCCCGGACCGTCCTCGTCGGGGACCAGCTCGGGGGTCGTCGACCGGCACGCCGCCACCTCCGAGGAGCAGCGGGGCGCGAAGGCGCACCCGCCCTCCCAGGGGATGTTGTCGGCGACCGAGCCCGGCACCGGGTCGAGCCGTCGGCCGCGCTCCTCGGTGAGCCGGGGGATGGAGGCGAGCAGCCCGCCGGTGTAGGGGTGGCGCGGGCGGGCGAAGAGGTCGTGCCGCTCGGCCCGCTCCACGACCTTGCCGCCGTAGAGGACGTTGACCTGGTCGCACAGCCCGGCGACGACGCCGAGGTCGTGGGTGATCATGATGAGGGCGGTGCCCGACTCGGTGACGAGCTCGCGCAGCAGCGCCAGGATCTGGGCCTGGATGGTGACGTCGAGGGCGGTCGTGGGCTCGTCGGCGATGAGCAGCCGGGGCTCGCAGGCGAGCGCCATGGCGATGAGCGCACGTTGCCGCATGCCGCCGGAGAGCTGGTGCGGGTACTCCCGCAGCCGCCGTGTGGGGTCCGGGATGCCGACCTTCTCCAGCAGCACGGCCGCCTGCTTCTGCGCGGGACCGCGGCCCATCCCCCGGTGCCGCTGCAGCACCTCGGCGACCTGCACCCCGAGCGGGACCACCGGGTTGAGGGAGGACAGCGGGTCCTGGAAGATCATCGCCAGGTCCCTGCCCCGGCGGTCCCGGAGCTGGTCCTGGCGCAGCCGGAGCAGGTCCGCGCCGTCGAAGAGCACCTCGCCGCTCACGGTGTTGCCCCGCGCGGGCAGCAGGCCCATGATCGCCAGCGAGGTCACCGACTTCCCGCAGCCGGACTCGCCGACCAGGCCGACGGTCTGTCCCGGGTGCACCTCGAAGCTGACCCGGTCGACGGCGGTGAAGGCCTTGGCGCCCTTCCCGAAGGTCACGGTGAGGTCGTTGACCGCGAGCAGGGGCCCCTCGCCGTCGGTCGGTGCGGAGGGGTGGGTCAGGGATGGTTCGGTCATCGGCCGGGCTCCTCAGCGACGGGACTTGGGGTCGAGGGCCTCGCGCAGGGACTCGCCCATGAGGGTGAAGCCCAGCGCCACGGTGACGATGCAGATCGCCGGGTAGAAGGCCAGGTGCGGGTAGCTGTTGAAGTAGGGCTGCGCGGCGCCGAGCATCTGGCCCCACTCGGGCCGGGTGTCGTCAGGGTTGCCGAGGCCGAGGAAGGACAGGGCGGCGGCGTCGATGATGGCGACGGCGAGGACCAGGGTGGCCTGGACGATGACCGGGCCGATGGCGTTGGGCAGCATGTGCCGGAAGACGATGGGGACGGGCCGTACCCCCAGGGCCCGCGCCGCGAGCACGTGGTCGCTGTGCCGCTGGCTGAGCATCGAGCCCCGCAGCAGCCGCGCGAAGATCGGCACCTGGATGATCGCGATGGCGGCGATGACGCTCCACTGCGACGGCTCGAGGATGGCCGCGAGCGAGAAGGCCAGGAGGAGCGAGGGGATGGAGAGCATGACGTCGACGACCCGCATGACCGCGGCGTCGACCCACCCGCCGATGCCCCCCGCGAGGATCCCGAGGGTCAGTCCGCCGATCAGGCCACCCAGGGTCGCCAGGACGCCGACGATGAGCGTCTGCCGGGAGCCCACGATGAGGCGGGAGAGCAGGTCGCGGCCCCGGTCGTCGGCCCCGAGCGGGAAGCCGGGCCGGGGCTCGGGCACGGGGTTGGACTGGCGGCTGACCTCCCCGATGAGCAGCCGGGCGGCGGGGTCGTGGGGGGCGATCCAGGGGGCGATGATCGCGAGCAGGACGAAGGCCGTGACGATCGCGGCGCCGATGAGGAAGACCGGGTCCTTGCGCAGCCGCAGCCACGCCGAGCGCCAGAGGCTGACGCCCTCCTCGTCGCTGAGCGCCCCGGCCTCGGCGAGGGCGTCGATGCGGGCCTTCTTGGTGTCACCGTAGGAAGTCATGTCCGCGTCCTCACTTGGTCCGCACACGCGGGTCGATCAGGGCGTAGGCGATGTCGACCAGCAGGTTGACGACGATGTAGATGATCGCGGCCATCATGATGAGCACCTGCAGCACGGGGTAGTCGCGGGTCTCGAAGCCCAGGGCCAGCGCCTGCCCGATCCCGGGGAAGGCGAAGACCTTCTCGGTGAGGACCGCTCCGGCCAGCAGCGCACCGACCTGGAGCCCGATGATGGTGATGACGGGGATGAGGGCGTTGCGCATGATGTGCCGCACCCGGATGACCGGGGCGCGCAGGCCCTTGGCCCGGGCGGTCCGGACGTAGTCCTCGTCCATGACGTCGAGCACCGACGCACGGGTGATGCGGAAGATCACCGCGAACGGGATGGAGGACAGCGCGATCGCCGGCAGCAGCAGGTGTCGGAACGCGTCCCAGGAGGCGTCCCACTCCCGGGTCAGGATGCCGTCCAGCACGGCGAAGCCGGTCACCCTGGTGGCGTCGATGCCGGCGGTCTGGTAGCCGGACGGGGGCAGCAGGCCCCAGCGCACGGCGAAGAGGTACTTGAGGACGAAGGCCAGGAAGAACACCGGGACCGCCACCCCGACGAGCGAGCTGATGACCAGCCCGGTGTCGAGGACGCCGCCGCGGCGCCGGGCGGAGATGTAGCCCAGCGGGATGGCCAGGGTGAGGGCGATGGCGAGGGCGAAGATGCTCAGCTCGATGGTGGCGGGCAACCGGGTCAGGAAGATGTCCAGCGCCGGCTGCCCGCGGAAGACGCCGGTGGAGATGCCGAAGTCACCGTCGAGCGCACGCTGGACGAAGCGGACGTACTGCACGGGCAGCGGCTGGTCCAGACCCAGCTGACGGCGCAGGTCGGCGGCGGCCTCGGGGGAGCCGCGCTCCCCGAGCAGCGCGCTGACCGGGCCGCCGGGGAGGGCTCGCAGCCAGGCGAAGAGCAGCAGGCTCAGCATGATCAGCGCGAGCCCCATCTGCAGGACACGGCGGATGACGAACTTCAGCACGGCGGACTCCTCGGCCCAGCGGGGGTGCGGATCAGGGACCATGATGACGGCGGGCCGACCGGAGAGGTCGGCCCGCCGTCATCGTCGGTGGTGGGACGGCGTGCCGTCCCACCACCCGGGGATCACTCGCTGAGGGTGATCGTGGAGAAGTCCTCGGCCGTCAGGGGGCTGGGGATGAGCCCCTCGACGTTGGGACCGACCACGATGGCCGGCGGGGAGTGGCTCAGCGGCAGGCCGGGCAGCCACTCCTCGGACATGATCTGCGCGTTGAGCTCCTCGTAGAGCGCCGTGCGGGCGTCCTCGTCGGGCTCGGCGTCGCCGGCGCGCAGACCCTCCTGGAGCTCGTCCTGGAAGGGCAGCGCCGAGGTGCCGAACTGGTTGTCCTCACCGCAGAAGAAGGCGCACAGGAAGTTGTCCGCCGAGTTCAGGTCGCCGGTCCAGCCCAGGAAGAAGGCGGGCGCCTGGCTCTGCTGCGTGCCGTCGATGTAGCCGCCGGCCCACGGGCGGGCGACGGGGTTGATGGTCACCCCGACGGCCTCCCAGTCCGCGGCGACCGCGTCGTAGATGGCCTGCGGGTTCGGCATGTAGGGCCGGGTCACCTCGGTGGGGTACCACAGATCGATGGTCAGGTCGGACGCGCCGGCCTCCTCGAGCAGGTCCTGTGCCGCCTCGGGGTCGTAGGCGTAGGGCTCGATGGACTCGTTGTAGCCGGCCACCGTCGGCGGGATGAACTGCGTGGCCACCTCCGCGCCGTCGGGCAGCTGGCTGGCGACCAGCTCCTCGCGGTTGATCGCGTGGTAGAGCGCCCGGCGGATCAGCGGGTCCTCCAGCTGCGGGTCCGCCACCGGGTTGAGGGCGAGGTAGAGGATGTTGAAGGGGTCCCGGATGAGGACCTGGTTGCCGGCCTCCTCGAGCCCGGCCCAGTCCACCGGGTTCGGCAGGTCGTAGCCGTTGATGGTGCCGGACTCCAGCTCCTGGCGACGCGCGGTCTCGTCGCTGATGATCCGGAAGATGATCTCCTGGACGCCGGCCGGCTCGCCCCAGAAGTCGTCGTTGCGGGTCAGGGTGACGTTGCTGGTGCCGTCGAAGGAGTCGAACACGAACGGCCCGGTCCCGGTCGGGTGGTCCGTGGCGTACTCCGGGAAGGTGAACCCCTCGCCCTGCACCTCGATGCCGTTGGCGTCGTACTCCTCGAGGGCGGCGGGGGAGGAGATGCCGTAGGAGCTCTGGGAGAGCACGCCGGGGAACTTGCCGGTGGCCCGGGTGAGGACGACCTCGGCGGTCATCTCGTCGGTGGCCGTGCAGCTCTCGTAGAGCGAGTCCTCGCCGAAGCCGAAGTCGTTGCCGTAGTAGTAGGCGGCCGACGGGTTCTGGCCGGCCTCGTTCTGGTCGGCCCAGCGCTCGAAGTTGTAGCAGACCGCCTCGGCGTCGAAGGGCTCGCCGTCGTGGAAGGTCACGCCGTCCTGGAGCTGGAAGGTCCAGGTGAGGCCGTCCTCGGAGGACTCCCACTCGGTGGCGAGCTCGGGCACGAACTCGGTGCCCCCCGGCTCGATGCCCACGAGGTTCTGGAAGATCTGCCGGGTGACGCGGAAGGTCTCCCCGTCGCTGGCGTAGAAGGGGTCGAAGGTGGTGGGGGCGCCGGCGGCACCGAACACGAAGGTGGCGTCCGAGGCCTCGCCACCGCCGGCGTCCTGCGACCCGGAGGCGCCGTCGCCCTCGCCGGAGCTGTCGTCGCGTTCGGACTCGGCGCACGAGCTCAGCACGAGGGCCAGAGCTGCACTGGTCGCGGCGATCGCGACCCTGCGGTTCTTCATCGTTCCTCCTACAGCGTCATGACCGGACGCGGATAGCCCGGTATAGGGGGTGACCTCACCACACCGGGGGCCGGTTGCCAAGGGTGACGGGCCGTTCGTGACGGGACCGTGACCTGCCCCTGCGGCAAGCTCGACGGGGGTGCGAGGATGAGCCGGTGCAGCTCGTGGCCGCCGTCGCCCTCTGCGACTCGCTGGAGCACCCGACCCGCGTCCTGGCCGGGTGCCGCAGCGCCCCCGCCTCGCTGGCGGGCGGCTGGGAGTTCCCCGGAGGCAAGGTGGAGCCGGGGGAGGAGCCCGCCGCGGCCGCGGTACGGGAGGCGCGCGAGGAGCTCGGCGTCCAGATCGTCCTCGGGGGCCGGGTCGGGGGCGACTGGCCGTTGGCGAGCCCGTGGTCCATGCGGTTGTGGTGGGCGGTGCCCGAGCAGGCCCAGCCCCCGCCGCGGCCGCTGCAGGACCACGGCGAGCTGCGGTGGCTGGGCCCCGAGGACCTGTGGGGCGTGCCCTGGCTCGAGCACGACGTGCCGGTCGTCCGGCACCTCGCGCAGCTCCTCCACCGCGGACCGGCCCGGCCGGTGTGAGGTCGGCCCGACGCCTCGGGAGTGAGACACTGGGGGCATGCCCCTCGCTGACCGTGACCCCGCCCTGCCCGCAGGAGTGCGCGCAGACATCCGCAACGTCGCCATCGTGGCGCACGTCGACCACGGCAAGACGACCCTGGTCGACGCCATGCTCACCCAGGGTGGAGCCTTCGCCGACCAGCAGCAGCGCGGAGGTGAGGGCCCGGACCGGGTGATGGACTCCGGCGACCTCGAGCGCGAGAAGGGCATCACGATCCTGGCCAAGAACACGGCCATCCGCTACACCGGTGCCTCCGCCCCGGAGGGCGGCATGACGATCAACATCATCGACACCCCGGGTCACGCCGACTTCGGCGGCGAGGTCGAGCGCGGCCTGTCCATGGTGGACGGCGTCGTGCTCCTGGTCGACGCCTCGGAGGGGCCGCTGCCGCAGACGCGGTTCGTCCTGCGCAAGGCCCTGGGCGCGCACCTGCCCGTCGTCCTGTGCATCAACAAGGTGGACCGGCCGGACAGCCGCATCAGCGAGGTCGTCGACGAGGTCTACGCCCTCTTCATGGACCTGCTGGACGAGCACGACCCGGCCCAGGTGGAGCTGGCCCTGGACTTCCCGGTGGTCTACGCCTCCGCCAAGGCCGGCCGCGCCAGCCTGCAGGCTCCGGTCGACGGCGAGCTGCCGGACAGCCCCGACCTGGAGCCGCTCTTCGCGACCATCCTCGAGACGGTGCCCGCCCCGACCTTCACCCCCGGAGCGCCCCTGCAGGCGCACGTCACCAACCTCGACTCCAGCCCCTTCCTGGGCCGGCTCGCGCTCTGCCGCGTGCACGCCGGCGAGATCCGCAAGGGCCAGCAGGTGGCCTGGTGCCGGCGCGACGGCTCGGTCACCTCGGTCAAGATCACCGAGCTGCTGCTCACCGAGGCCCTGGAGCGCAAGCCCGCGGAGCAGGCCGGCCCGGGGGACATCATCGCGATCGCCGGCATCCCCGACATCACCATCGGGGAGACCCTGGCCGACGCGGCCGACCCGGTGCCGCTGCCGCTCATCACGGTCGACGAGCCGGCGATCTCCATGACCATCGGCACCAACACCAGCCCGCTGGCGGGCCGGGTCAAGGGGGGCAAGGTCACCGCCAGGCTGGTCAAGGACCGCCTCGACAAGGAGCTCGTGGGCAACGTCTCCCTGCGGGTGCTGCCCACCGAGCGGCCCGACGCCTGGGAGGTCCAGGGGCGCGGTGAGCTCGCGCTGGCCATCCTCGTCGAGCAGATGCGCCGGGAGGGATGCGAGCTGACCGTCGGCAAGCCGCAGGTGGTCACCCGGGAGGTCGACGGCCGGCTGCAGGAGCCGGTGGAGCGGCTCACCATCGACACCCCCGAGGAGCACCTCGGCACCATCACCCAGCTCATGGCGGCGCGCAAGGGCCGGATGGAGCAGATGACCAACCACGGCACCGGCTGGATCCGGATGGAGTACGTCGTGCCCTCGCGCGGGCTCATCGGCTTCCGCACCGAGTTCCTCACCGAGACCCGCGGCACCGGTATCGCGCACCACGTGTTCGACGGCTACGCCCCGTGGTTCGGGGAGATCCGGACCCGCCAGTCCGGCTCTCTCGTGTCCGACCGGTCGGGGGTCGCCACCACCTACGCCATGTTCAACCTCCAGGAGCGCGGCACGATGTTCCTGGAGCCGACGACCGAGGTCTACGAGGGCATGATCGTCGGGGAGAACTCCCGCGCCGACGACATGGACGTCAACATCACCAAGGAGCGCAAGCTCACCAACGTGCGCTCCGCGGGCGCCGACGTCCTCGAGCGTCTCGTCCCCCCGAGGGTGCTCTCGCTCGAGCAGTCGCTGGAGTTCTGCCGCGAGGACGAGTGCGTGGAGGTGACCCCGGAGGCGGTGCGCGTGCGCAAGGTCATCCTCGACGCCAACCAGCGGGCCAAGGCGGCCCGGTCGAAGGGCTGAGCCGTGCCGGTGCGCCCGGACCTGCGCGACGGACTGCCCCCCGGCAGGCCGTCGCGGCTGGTCGCGGTGCACGCCCACCCCGACGACGAGACCCTCGCCACGGGGCTGGCCCTGGCGCACCACGTCGAGGCCGGTGACGACGTCCACGTCGTCACCTGCACCCTCGGTGAGGAGGGTGAGGTCATCACCCCCTCGCTGCGCGCGCTGGAGGGTGACGGGCCGGCGCTCGCCGAGCACCGACGAGGTGAGCTGTCCCGCGCCATGGGTCGGCTCGGGGTGGAGCACCACCTGCTCGGTGGCGCGCGCGCCCGCTGGCGGGACAGCGGCATGGCCGGCTCGTCCGCCGCCTCCCACCCCCGGGCCTTCGCCGGCGCGGACGTCGAGGAGGCCGCCGCCCTCCTCGCCGACCTCCTCCGGCGGCTGCGCCCCGACCTCGTCCTGACGTACGACCCCTGGGGCGGGTACGCCCACCCCGACCACGTCCAGACGCACCGCGTCACCGCCCGCGCCGTGCAGCTGCTCACCGAGGAGGCCCCGGGTGCGGCGCCGCGGCTCTACGTCGCGCTCGTCCCGGCCTCCTGGGCGCGGGAGGACCGGCGCTGGCTGGCCGCCCACGTCCCGGCCGGTGCGCGCAGCCCGGCCGGTGGCCCGGCGCGGGTGCCGGGCCCGGAGGACCCCTACCCGCCGAACGTCGTGGACGACGCGCTGGTGACGCACGCCGTCGTGGACGAGGGCGCGCTGCGCCGCCAGCGCGCGGCGCTCGCCGAGCACCCCACCCAGGTGACCCTGCACGACGGGTGGTACACCCTCTCGAACGACGTCGCCGCCCGGCTCCCCGGTCGCGAGGGGTATGCCGTGTGGCCGGCGTCCCGGGAGGCGCTCGCCCGCGCGCAGGGGACGCCGCCCGCATGAGCGCGCACCAGCCGGGTCCGCCCGCCGCGGGGACCGTGGACCCCGCGACCTACCGCCTCGCGATGAGCCGGTTCGCCAGCGGCGTCGCGGTGGTGACGTCCCAGGTGCGCGGCCACGACGTCGCGCTGACCGTGGACTCCCTCACCAGCGTCTCCCTCGAGCCCGTGCTGCTCCTCGTCAGCCTGCACCCGGAGGCCCGCGTCCTGGAGGGGCTCGAGGCCGGGGCGGACTTCGCGGTCAGCGTGCTGACCTCGGCCCAGCGGGGCACGGCGGAGTGGCTCGGCGAGACCGGCCGTCCGCTGCACGACCAGCTGGGCCGGGTCCCGCACCACCGGGGAGCCGCCAGCGGCATGGCGGTCGTCGACGACGCGCTCGCCAGCTTCGAGTGCCGGACCGTCGACCTGCGGGAGGCCGGTGACCACGTCCTCGCGCTCGGCGAGGTGCTCGCCCTCGACGCGGGACCGACGGACCGTCCTGCGCTGGTGCACTACCGTGGGCGGCTGGGAGAGCTGCGGTGACCACGGGGCGCGGCGCCCCCGCCACGACCGGACGACAGGGACGGAGCGCAGATGGCTGACGCCACCGATCGACCAGGAACCCTCCGCGAGGAGGGCGACGGCCGCGGCTGGTGGTCCGTGGTGGGCCGGCTGGCCGCGGCGCTGCTCGTGCTCGCGGCGGTCTACGTCGGTGCCGCGCTGTACTTCCAGGACCGTCCGCCGTCGGGCGTCAGCGTGGCCGGGGTGGAGATCGGGTCGTTGACCGACGAGGAGGTCCGGGCCGAGCTGACCCGGGAGTTCGGCGACCGCACCACCGAGCCGCTCGTGCTCACGCTGCGCCCGGAGGACGGGTCCGCGGAGGAGACCGAGCGGATCGAGCTCGTCCCCGAGGACGCCGGCCTGTCCCTCGACCTGGACCGCACCCTGCGGGGGGTGACCGGGCTCTCCTTCCACCCGGCACGCCTCTGGGACCACGTCGCGGGCGCCGACCAGGACCTGCCCCTCTACGGGGGCGTGGACGAGGAGGCGCTGCGCGCGGAGGTCACCCGCCTGGCCGCGGACTACGACACCGAGCCGGTCGACGGGGAGGTCGGCCTCACGCCGGACGGGGTGGACGTCACCGCGGCGCGGACCGGACGCACGCTGGAAGTGGACGAGACCGTCGAGGAGCTGGAGGAGGCCTGGGTCGAGCAGGTCTGGGGAGAGGACCAGGGGCCGGACCGGGAGGTCGCCGGCGTCGCCTCGAGCCAGCGCCCGGAGCTGACCTCCGCGGAGATCGACCGCTTCACCGAGGAGGTCCTGGACCCGGCGCTGGCGGCGCCCGTCGTCGTCGAGGCGACCCGCGGCGAGGGCGAGCAGGAGGAGGAGGCCACCGCCCAGCTCGCGCGTCGGGACCTGCTGCAGCTGCTCACCGTCGAGCAGACGGACGGCGCCCTCGCGCTGGGGATCGACGCCGAGGCCACGCTCGCGCGGGTCCGGCAGGACCTCGGCCGCCTCGAGCGCGGTCCGCGCGACGCGACCGTCCGCCTGGCCGGCTCCTCGGTCGAGGTGGTCGGTGGCCAGGTCGGCTACGCGCTCGTCGAGGAGGGCCTCGTCGACGCCGTCGAGGGGGCGCTGCAGGAGACCGGCGAGGACCGGACCGTCGCGGCGGGCATCGACACCGTCCGACCGCAGATCACCAACGCCGTCGCGCGGGAGTGGTCCTTCTCGCAGATGTCCTCCTTCGTCTCGGTGTTCCCCAGCGGCCCGGACTACGAGGCGCGCACGGCCAACCTGCGCACGGGTGTCAGCAACGTCAACGGGACGGTGGTGATGCCGGGCGAGCAGTTCAGCCTCGGCGCCGCCCTCGGGGAGGTCAGCGAGGAGGCGGGGTATGCCGAGGCGCCCGTCATCGTCGACGGCGAGCTGGTCATGGGCCTCGGCGGTGGTCTGTCGCAGATCTCCACCGTGGTGTTCAACGCCTCGTGGTTCGCCGGCGTCCAGCTGGACGCCCACACGACCCACTCGTTCTACATCCCGCGCTACCCGGCAGGGCGCGAGGCGACCCTGGCGCTGCCGTGGATCGACAACCTGTGGACCAACGACACGGACACGCCGGTGGTCGTGCGCACGTGGATCACCGGGGACGAGATCCACATGGTCCTGCTGGGTGACAAGCAGTACACCGTCCGCACGGTGGACGGCGAGCGGCGTGACGTCACCCAGGGGGAGCGCCGGGAGGACGACAGCGCGGACTGCGTCGACCAGGCGCGCGCCGAGGGCTTCACGATCCGCAACATCCGGATCCTCCTCCAGGGCGGCGACGAGGTCTCCCGCGACGACTTCACCACCACCTACGACGCGGCCGACGAGATCGTGTGCACCAACCCCCGGGCGGGGGACCGGTGAGCCCCGACGACGCGCGTCGCGGGGCGAGGACCCCATGAGGCGGTCCTGGGCCACGACGCCGTAGTCTGTGCCCATGACGTACGTGATCGCCCAGCCCTGCGTGGACCTGAAGGACAAGGCCTGCATCGAGGAGTGCCCGGTCGACTGCATCTACGAGGGAGAACGCTCCCTCTACATCCACCCTGACGAGTGCGTGGACTGCGGTGCGTGCGAGCCGGTCT
Organism: Serinicoccus chungangensis; assembly: GCF_006337125.1. Classification (GTDB taxonomy): domain Bacteria; phylum Actinomycetota; class Actinomycetes; order Actinomycetales; family Dermatophilaceae; genus Ornithinicoccus; species Ornithinicoccus chungangensis. Next base: position 2,390,621 of record NZ_CP040887.1, on the reverse strand, counting down.
GCCCGGTCGAGGCGATCTACTACGAGGACGACGTCCCGGAGGAGTGGGCGGACTACTACAAGGCCAACGTCGAGTTCTTCGACGACCTCGGCAGCCCCGGCGGGGCGGCCAAGATGGGCGTCATCGCCAAGGACCACCCGGTCATCGCGGTGCTGCCCCCGCAGTCCCACGACGAGTGACGCGCACCCCCCACCGGCCCACCCCGACCAGGAGGACCTCATGACCGACACCACGAGCACGCCCTCGGCCAGCCTGACCCACGCCGGCCACGAGCTGTCCCTGCCGGTCGTGCCGGCAGCCGAGGGCAACAACGGGCTCGACATCAGCACGCTGCTCAAGACGACCGGGGACGTGACCCTCGACGTGGGCTTCGTCAACACCGCCTCCTGCCAGTCGGAGATCACCTACATCGACGGCGGCGAGGGCATCCTGCGCTACCGCGGCTACCCGATCGAGCAGCTGGCCGAGCAGTCCACCTTCCTGGAGACCAGCTACCTGCTCATCTACGGCGAGCTGCCCTCCGCCAGCGAGCTGGAGGAGTTCGACCAGCGGCTGCGTCGGCACACCCTGCTCGTCGAGGACATGAAGAACTTCTTCGACGGCTTCCCCCGGGACGCCCACCCCATGTCGGTGCTCTCCTCGGGGGTCTCGGCGATGGGCACCTTCTACCAGGACAGCCTGGACCCCCACGACCCCGAGGCCGTGGAGATCTCCACGGTCCGGCTCATGGCCAAGCTGCCGACCATCGCGGCCTACGCCTTCCGCAAGAGCCAGGGCCAGTCGATCCTCTACCCGAACAACGACTACAACCTCGTCGAGAACTTCCTCTGGATGACGTTCGGGCAGCCGACCGAGAAGTACGAGCTGGACCCGCTCGTGGCCCGGGCCCTGGACCAGTTGTTCATCCTCCACGCCGACCACGAGCAGAACTGCTCCACCTCCACCGTGCGGCTGGTGGGCTCCTCTGAGGCCAACCTCTACAACGCCATCTCCGCCGGCATCCACGCCCTGTCCGGCCCGCTGCACGGGGGGGCCAACAGCGCCGTCCTGGCGATGCTCGACCAGATCAAGGCCGACGGCGGTGACGTCTCCGAGTTCGTCCGCAAGGTCAAGGACAAGGAGGACGGGGTCAAGCTCATGGGCTTCGGCCACCGGGTCTACAAGAACTACGACCCGCGCGCGGCCATCGTCAAGACGACCGCCCACGAGATGCTCGCCAAGGCGGGCAGCAACCCGCTGCTGGAGCTCGCGATGGAGCTGGAGCAGAAGGCCCTCGAGGACGACTACTTCGTCGAGCGCAAGCTCTACCCGAACGTCGACTTCTACACCGGTCTCATCTACGAGTCCATGGGCTTCCCCACGGACATGTTCACCGTGCTCTTCGCGATCGGGCGCCTGCCCGGCTGGATCGCGCAGTACCGCGAGATGATCAACGACCCCGCCACCAAGATCGGCCGCCCGCGGCAGGTCTACGTCGGCGAGGGCGAGCGCGACTACACCCCGGTGGGCCAGCGCGGCTGACCGCCGCTCAGCCCACCTCGACGACGACGGTGGTCGGCGACCCGCTCGCCGCCCCGTCGTCGTCGGCGTCGGACCACGTGCCGGACGCGCGGTCCCACGCCCGTCCCTGCACCTGGACCCGGACGATCTCCTCGGCCTGCGCGTGGCTGACCGCCCACGTCGCCGCGGCCCACGCGCGGGCGGGGTCGCCGGTCTCCAGCAGCACGAGCCGCCCGTCCGGGCGGCCGGTCAGCCCGAGCTGGGCGGCGGCCTTGTCGGCGACCTCCTGGGCCGAGCCGGTGCCGGCCCGGCCCCCCAGCCGGCAGTCCAGGCCGGTGCCCGCCCCCTCCTGACCGGTGAGCACCGAGGCCAGGACCCGTCCCTCCCACTCGTGGTCGGCATACGCGTCCGGGAAGGCGCTGCGCTGCACCTCCTGCGCCACCTCGGTGACGACCCCCTCGTCCCACCCGCGCACCTCGATGAGCTCGTCGTAGAAGGCGTTGCTGGCGTAGACCGGGTCCGTCACCTGCTCCACCGTGCCCCAGCCCTGGCTGGGGCGCTGCTGGAACAGGCCCTGGCTGTCGGCGTCGCCGTAGCGCAGGTTGCGCAGCTTGCTCTCCTGGATGGCGGTGGCCAGCGCGATGGTCGCGGCGCGGGGCGGCAGGCCGCGCTGGACGGCGACGGCCGCGATGGTCGCGGCGTTGGCCGCCTGCTCGGGGGTGAGCCGCACCTCCCGGTCGGCGGCGCTGAAGGTGCACCGCGCCGGGGCCAGCTCGGCGGCCGCCCACCGGGTCCCCAGCACCGCCCCGGTCGCCGTCACCCCGATCACGAGCGCGGGCACGAGCAGGCGGCTGACGGTGGGACGAGGCACCGGACCAGTCTAGAAGTCCACGTCGGCGCCGCGGCGGACCCTGGCGTAGGGTCGTCCGCGTGACCCGCCGTGACTACCACAAGGGCCCGGTGACCCTCCGGGGCACCCAGGTGCCGCGCACGACGACCGACCAGCGGCTCCTCGACGACGCCGGCCCCGGGGACTGGGTGCACTCCGACCCCTGGCGGGTGATGCGCATCCAGGCCGAGTTCGTCGAGGGCTTCGGCGCGCTGGCCGAGATCGGGCCCGCGGTGGCCGTCTTCGGCTCGGCCCGGACCCCGGCCGACCACCCGTACTACGCCTGGGGCGAGCAGGTGGGGCGCGCGCTGGTCCACGCCGGCTACGCCGTGGTCACCGGGGGCGGCCCGGGGGTGATGGAGGCGGCCAACAAGGGGGCGGCGCAGGCCGGGGGCACCTCGGTCGGGCTGGGGATCGAGCTGCCCTTCGAGACCGGCCTCAACGACCACGTCGACCTGGGGGTCAACTTCCGCTACTTCTTCGTCCGCAAGACGATGTTCGTCAAGTACTCCGAGGGGTTCGTCGTGCTGCCCGGTGGCGTCGGCACGCTCGACGAGCTCTTCGAGGCGTTCACCCTCATCCAGACCGGGAAGGTCACCAACTTCCCCATCGTGCTCCTGGGGCGGGACTACTGGTCGCCGCTGCTCGGCTGGCTCACCTCCACCCTGCTCGCCGAGGGCATGATCTCGGCCGGCGACCTCGACCTGCTGCAGGTCACCGACGACGTGGACGAGGCGGTCCGGTGGGTCCGCGCCCACTGCGAGCGGCGCGCGGCGGCGGAGCACCGCGACGTCTGAGACGGGCCGGGCCGGTGTCGGTCCCCGGGTCCCTGGCGTGCCATGATCGGTGCCGTGATCATCCTCGGGGTCGTCGTCGCGGTGATCGCCCTCGGTGCCGTGCTGGCCTGGGCGGTCGCCCGCCGCGAGGTGCCCGGGGTCGGCCCGGCGGTGGGCACGCAGTCCTCCCGTGGGCTGCCCCCCGGTCCGGTCCCGCCGGAGGCGCTGGACGCGGTCCGCTTCGACCAGGCGCTGCGTGGCTACCGCATGGAGCAGGTCGACCGGGTCATGGAGCGGCTCGTGGTCGAGCTGCGGGAGCGGGACGCCGAGATCCTCCGGCTGCGCGACGACCGGGGTGCAGCGGCGGGGGAGTGGTCGGACCGGACGGCGGAGGGGCAGCGGTGAACGACGTGCGCGCACAGGACCTGACGGTGGGCCCGGACGGGGTCGCCCGGTGCGGCTGGCCCGGCCTGCACCACGCGGACTACCGCGACTACCACGACCGGGAGTGGGGCAAACCGGTCCACGGGGAGGCCGCGCTGCTGGAGCGCCTGTGCCTGGAGGGGTTCCAGAGCGGCCTCTCGTGGCTGGTCGTCCTCCGCAAGCGTCCCGCGTTCCGACGTGCCTTCGCGGGCTTCGACGCCGAGGTGGTCGCCGACTACACCGAGGCCGACGTGCGGCGCCTGCTCCAGGACGAGTCCATCGTCCGCAACCGTCGCAAGATCGAGGCCACCATCGCCAACGCCAGAGCCACCCTCGGGCTGCGCGAGCACGGCGGTCTCGAGGAGCTCCTGTGGACCCACGCGCCGGAGCCCACGCCGCGGCCGCGCCACTTCTCCGACGTCCCCACCCAGACGGCGGAGTCCGAGCTGCTCGCCAAGCGGCTGCGCAAGGCCGGCTTCGAGCAGGTCGGTCCGACCACCCTGTATGCCGCTATGCAGGCCTGCGGGCTGGTCGACGACCACCTCGTCGGGTGCTTCCGCGCCGGCTCGGCGCGCTCCGGGCTCCGTCCGACGGAGATGCGCGCCACCTCATGACCCGCGCGGTGCCGCGGGCCCCGGGCCGGGGCCGCCTGCCCGACCTGCGCTTCGTGGGCGCGGTGCTGCTCCTGTGGACCCTGCTGCGCGCGGTCAGCGCGGTGGTCCTCGTCCGGCTGGCCCACGACCACCAGGACCCCTCCGTCTACGACGACCCCGGCGTGGGGCTGTACTTCCAGTTCGCGACGCTGTGGGACGGCCAGTGGTACGAGCGCATCGCCACCGAGGGCTACCCGGACCAGGTGCCGGTCGGCGCGGACGGGGTCGTCCAGCAGAACCCGTGGGCCTTCTACCCCGCCTTCCCGCTGCTGGCGCGCGGCGTCATGGCGCTCACCGGGTGGCCGTTCGCGGTCGCCGGACCCGTCGTCGCCACGCTCCTGGGGTATGCCGCCGCCGTCGTCGTGGCCGGCCTGCTGCGCGAGCGCGTCGGGCCGGCCGGTGCGCTGGCGGGGGTGGCTCTCCTCGGGGCGTACCCGAGCTCGCCCACCTTCCAGGTCGCCTACACCGAGTCGCTCGCGCTGCTCGTGCTGGCGGCCGCGCTGTGGCTGCTCGTGCGGGAGCGGTGGTGGGCCGCGGGGGCGGTCGCCCTGCTCACCGGGCTGGCGCGCCCGGTCGCGCTGCCGCTGGGGCTGGTCGCCCTGGTGGTCGTGGTCGCGCGGTGGCGCCGGAGGCGCGAGCGCCCGCTGCGGCCCCGGGAGTACCTCGCGATGACGGCCGCCCTCGTCGGGTGCGGTCTCGCGGGGCTGCTCTGGCCGACGATCGCCTGGGTGCGGACCGGTCGCGCGGACGCCTACACCTCGACGATGTCCGCCTGGCGCGGGGGGGAGCAGGTGCTGCCGTTCCTGCCCAGCATCGAGCGCGCGCAGTGGCTGTGGGGGGACCTCACCGGGCTGCTCGTCCTGGTGGCCGGCATCGGGCTGCTCGTCCTGGCGGTGCTCGGGCCGTGGGCGGCGGGGCTCGGCCTGGCCCTGCGCACGTGGTGCCTCGGCTACGCGCTCTACCTGTTCGCGGCGCTGGACCCGTGGACCAGCCTGTACCGCTACCTCATGCTGCTCTTCCCCCTCTTCGTCGTGCTGGCCGGGGCCGGCTGGGCGCCGGGCAGCCACCACCGGCAGCCGCGCTGGCTGCTCGTGGTCCGCACGACCACCCTGGCCGCCCTCATGATCATGTGGCAGGTCTGGTGGGGGTGGTACCTCTTCCGGTTCGAGCCACCCAGCGACTACCCGCCGTGACCGGGCGCGTCAGCGACCGGTGAACACCGGCTTCTCCTTGGCCAGGAAGGCGTCCACGGCGGCGCGGTGGTCGGCGCTGGTCCCGGTCCGCGCCATGAGCGTCTCCTCCACCTCCAGCGAGTCCGCCAGACCGTGGCCGGCGGAGAACGCGACCGCCCGCCGCACGGCGCCGTAGGCCAGGGTGGGCCCGGCCGCCAGCCGCCGGGCCACGTCCAGGGCCCGCGCGAGCAGGTCCTCGTCGGGCACGACCTCGGTCGCCAGCCCCAGACCGAGCGCCTCCTCCGCCGGGACGGTCCGCGGGAAGAGGAGCAGCTCCTTGGCCCGTGCCGTGCCGACGAGGCGGGGGAGGGACCAGGAGGTGCCCGAGTCGCAGGACAGCGCGATCCCGGTGAACGCCAGGTTGAAGCCGGCCGAGGCCGCGACGTAGCGCAGGTCGCAGGCGAAGGCGAAGGCCGCCCCGGCGCCGGCCGCCACACCGTTCACCGCGGCGATGACCGGCTTGTCCATGGTCGCGAGCAGCTCGACCACGGGGTTGTAGTGCTCGGCGACGGTCCGCCACAGCATCTCGGCGTCCTCACCGAGCAGCTGCACGTGCTCCTTGAGGTCCTGGCCGACGCAGAACGCCCGGCCGGTCCCGGTGAGCACCACGCAGCGGACCGCGGGGTCGTCCGCGACGGTGCGCACCGCCTCGAGCAGGGCCTCCTTGGTCGCGACGTCGAGGGAGTTCATGGCCTCGGGTCGGTCGAGCCGGAGGACGGCGACGCCGCTGCCGGCGTCGTGGTCCACGTGGACGGGAGAGGCGGCGCTGCTCATCGGCCCAACCTACCGAACGGTCGAGGCGAGCACGCCATCGACGTAGTCGTCGGCGGCGGGGGCCAGCGCGGCCGCGCGATCGAGGAAGAGCTGTCGCGACCGGTGGCCCGGCCAGCCGACCGGGAGCACCTCGGGAGGGAGGTCGGGGTCCCGGAAGAGGAAGCGCCGCCAGGCGTGCACCAGGGCCGTGCGTTCGCGGTAGGCGCCCTCGGGACCCAGCCCGGCCACCGCCGGTCCGGAGGCGAGCAGGTCCGCGAACCGGTGGTGCTCCTCTGCCAGGCCGTCCAGGTCCCAGACCCGGCCCGCGAGCCGGGCCGGGTCCTGGACCGGCTCCAGCCGCCCGTGCAGGGCCACCCAGCCGACCTCGAGCGGCTCCAGCGAGGGCTCGAGCTCCGGGCTCGGCCGCGGGCTGACCCAGCCGCCGGAGCTCAGCCGCCCGTAGCCGAGGTAGGTCATGGTCCGGGTCACCTGCTCGCGCCGGCGACGGTCGCCCCCGGAGTCGACGTGGACGAGGTGCCAGCAGCCGTCCCAGAGCGGGGGGCCGGGGGCGTACACCCGGTCGTGCGCCCGCTCCCAGCGGACCCGCGCACGCGGGGTCGCGGCATACCCCCGCACCCCGTCGTCGGCCCGCGCCTCGAGCCACCCCTGGGCGACGAGGCGGGAGATCGCGGTCCGGGTGGCCGGGCCCCCCACCTCGACCGCGGAGGTGAGCGCGAGGACCGCGGAGACCGGGGCCCACCAGCCACGTCGTCGCAGGTGGTCGCCGAAGAGATCGACGACGGCGGAGCGGGCGTGCACGGGGACAGTGTGCCGCACGCGGGGTCACCCCGATTAGGCACGGCCGCAGCCAGGGGGGATAATTCAGCGGTATGTCTCCGTCGACACCGCGGCGGAGGAGCGGCGGCAGGCCGCGCCACGAGGAAGGGCAACCATGGCAGCAATGAAGCCTCGCACCGGGGATGGTCCGCTGGAAGTGACCAAGGAGGGCCGCGGCATCGTCCTGCGCATGCCTCTGGAGGGCGGTGGCCGGCTCGTCGTCGAGATGAACGCCGAGGAGGCGAGCGCCCTGGGCGACGCCATCAAGGACTGCGTGGGCTGACCAGCCGCCCGCACCGCCGGAGAGCCCCTGGACGCCGTCGCCGTCCGGGGGCTCCTGCGTTGCTCAGCGCTTGACGGCGACGAGGAGCCCGTCGCCCACGGGGAGCAGGGCCGGCACCAGTCCGTCCTCCTCGCGCAACGTCTTGCCGAGGTCGCGCAGCACCGTGGTGGTCTCGTCCCGGGCGGCAGGGTCGGCGACCTTGTCGTGCCAGAGCATGTTGTCGAGCACGAGCAGCCCGCCCGGACGCAGCAGCCGCAGCGCGGCCTCGGTGTAGACCGGGTAGCCGTCCTTGTCCGCGTCGACGAGGACCAGGTCGTAGGCGCCGTCGGTCAGCCGACCCAGGACCGCGGCCGCGTCCCCGCTGATGACCCGGGTGCGCTGCGGCGGGATGCCGGCGGCGGCGTAGGCCTCCCGGGCGGCTCGCTGGTTCTCCGGGTCGCTGTCGATCGTCGTGAGGATCCCGTCGCGCGGCATCCCCTGCAGGAGCCACAGACCCGAGCTCCCGGCACCGGTGCCCACCTCGACCACGTGGGCGGCCCGGACCGCGGCGGCCAGCAGCCGCAGCGTCGCGCCCGCAGCGTTGCCGAGGGGGGTCGCGCCGAGCTCCTCGCCGCGGCGCTGGGCCGACTCGATGACCGGGTGGGGAGCGATGAAGTCCTCGGCGTAGGCGACCGAGGATGCCTTGGGTGCTGCCATGGGGCGTAGCCTATCCCGCCCCACCCGTCCAGCCTCCTCCCAGCCGGGCCTGGCAGCGTTGTCCCCATGTCGACGCCGGACTGGGTCCCCCCGAGCTGGGAGGAGATCGTGCGCGAGCACTCTCCCCGGGTCTACCGCCTGGCCTACCGGCTGACCGGCGACCCCCACGAGGCGGAGGACCTCACGCAGGACGTGTTCGTCCGCGTCTTCCGCTCCCTCGACTCCTACCGTCCCGGCACCTTCGAGGGGTGGCTGCACCGCATCACGACCAACCTCTTCCTGGACAAGATGCGACGGCGGCAGCGGATCCGCTTCGACGCGCTGACCGAGGAGCTGTCCGCCCGGCTGCCGCTGCGGGCCTCCGGCACCGATCCCGAGCAGGTCTACGCGATGACCCACCTCGACGGGGACATCCAGCAGGCGCTCAACGCCCTGCCGCCGCAGTTCCGCGCCGCGGTGGTCCTGTCCGACATCGAGGGCCTGTCCTACGAGGAGGTCGCCCAGACCCTGGGCATCAAGATGGGGACGGTGCGCTCGCGCATCCACCGTGGGCGTGCGCTGCTGCGGCAGTCGCTGGCCCACCGGCGGCCCCAGCGCGGGCTGCGTCCGGCCGGCGCGGGCCTCGGCCGACCGGCCGCCGCGCTCGGCTGAGGTCGGCGCTGGCACAATCCGTGGGTATGACCGAGCCCACGCCCGAGCGGCCCGTCGACGGCCCCGCCGCGCCCCCCGCAGGCGCGGCGCCACGGAGTGCCCCGGCGCGGCGGCCCGCGCGTCGCTCGCTCGTGCCCGTGGTGCTCGTGGCTCTGGTCAGCGGGGTGCTGGGCGGCCTGGGGGGCGCGGTGCTCGCGGACCGGATCGAGCCCACCCCGTCCTCCCCGTCCACGGCGGACCAGGGGCAGGGCCAGGTCGAGGACCCGTCCGCGGACGACGCGGCGCAGAGCAGCCCCGCGGCCCCGCCGGTGCAGGCCGACGGCACGATCAGCGGGCTGTCGCGTGCCGTCCTGCCCAGCGTGGCCCTCATCTCGATCGGCCAGGACGGCTCGCTGGGCCTGGGCTCCGGCTTCGTCGTGCGCCGTGACGGCTACCTCGTCACCAACCACCACGTCATCGAGGGGGCGGGCCAGGACGACCCGATTGTCGTCGAGCTGCCCGGCGAGGAGCCGCTGGAGGCCGAGGTGGTCGGCTCGGACCCGGCCTACGACATCGCCGTGCTGCGGGTGGAGCGGGAGGACCTCACCCCGCTGGCCTTCGCCGACTCCGACGACGTGCTCGTAGGGCAGACGGTCGTCGCGGTGGGTGCCCCTCTGGGGCTGGACAGCACCGTCACCAGCGGCATCGTCTCGGCCAAGGACCGCCCGGTCGTCGCGGGCGAGACGCAGGAGAGCACGAGCTACATCAGCGCCATCCAGACCGATGCCGCCATCAACCCCGGCAACTCGGGCGGTCCGCTGCTCGACCTGTCCGGTCGCGTCGTCGGGGTCAACTCCGCCATCGCCCAGGTGCCCCAGGCCGCCGGGTTCGGCGGGAGGTCGGGCAGCATCGGTCTGGGCTTCGCCGTCCCCGCCGAGCAGGCGGACCGCACGGCGACCCAGCTCATCGAGACCGGGACCAGCGAGTACCCGGTCATGGGCGTGCTCGTCGACCTCACCTACACCGGGGACGGCGCCCGGGTCCGTCGGGAGGTCGCCGGCGAGGAGGACCCTGTCGTCGACGGCGGTCCGGCCGACCGCGCGGGCGTGCGTCCGGGCGACGTCATCCTCTCCGTGGACGGGATGCCGATCCGGGACTCCCAGCAGCTCATCGTGGTCCTGCGCTCCTACGCCGTCGGCGACACCGTCGAGATGGAGCTGCGCACGGCCGCCGGCGAGGACCGCACGGTGAGCGTCACGCTGGTCGGCTCGGGGGACTAGGTAGGGTGACACCGGTGACCCGGCCACCCGCACGGGGTGGCTCACGGAGCGGAGGAGCAGCGTGATCGGCAACTTCGCGGGCGGAGAGATCCTGCTGCTGGTGCTGGCCGCCCTCATCATCCTGGGCCCGACCCGGCTGCCGGGGTACGCCGCCAAGCTCGGGCAGGGGGTGCGCTACCTGCGCGACCTCGCCGAGGGGGCCAAGGGCCAGCTGCGCGACGAGCTCGGTCCGGGCTTCGACGACATCGACTGGCAGCAGCTGGACCCCCGGCAGTACGACCCCCGGCGCATCGTGCGCGAGGCGCTCACCGAGCCCCGGGGGTCGACGCCGTCCGCGGCCCGGGCGGGGGCGGGCGCCGCGGCGCGGGAGAAGCCGGAGAAGCCGGTGTCAGCCCGGATGCGCCCGGCCGTGGGCGCGGGGCACGACCCGTCACGGCCCACGCCGTTCGACAGCGACGCGACCTAGCGCCCTACGACGAGGCGCGGGCGGTGGGGGTGATGCCGAGCTTGCGCCCGGCCAGGCCACGGCCCCGCCGGGCCAGCTGCCGGGCCACGCCCCGCAGCGCGGTGGCGGCCGGGGTGTCGGCCGCACCGTGCTGGGCCGCCACGACCGGCGTCCCGTGGTCGCCCCCCTCGCGCAGCGCGACGTCGATCGGCACCTGCCCCAGCAGCGGCACGTCCGCGCCGATGGACCGGGACAGCGAGTCGGCGACCGCCTGGCCGCCGCCGCTGCCGAAGAGCTCGGAGCGCGAGCCGTCCGGCAGCTCCAGCCAGGACATGTTCTCGATGACCCCGGCGAGCCGCTGGTGCGTCTGCAGCGCGATGGCCCCGGCGCGCTCGGCGACCTCGGCGGCGGCCTGCTGGGGCGTGGTGACGACGAGCAGCTCGCTGCTCGGCAGCAGCTGGGCCACGGTGATGGCGATGTCGCCGGTGCCGGGGGGCAGGTCGAGCAGCAGGACGTCCAGGTCACCCCAGTAGACGTCGGCCAGGAACTGCTGCATGGCCCGGTGCAGCATCGGCCCGCGCCAGACGACGGGCTGGTTGCCGGGCACGAACATGCCGATGGAGATGACCTTGACCCCGCTCGGCTCGGCGACCGGCGGCAGGATCATGTCGTCCACCTGCGTGGGCGCCTGGGTGATCCCCATCATGCGGGGGACCGAGAAGCCGTAGATGTCGGCGTCGACCACCCCCACCCGCAGCCCTTCCTCGGCCAGCGCCACGGCCAGGTTCACGGTGACCGAGGACTTGCCCACGCCGCCCTTGCCGGAGGCCACGGCATACACCGTCGTCAGCGAGTCGGGTCGGGCGAAGGGGATCTCGCGCTCGGTCTGGCCACCCCGCAGCTGGTCGCGCAGCGCGCCGCGCTGCTCCTCGCTCATGACTCCCAGTCGGACGTCCACCCCGGTGACGTGCTCGACCTCGTTCACCGCGGCCGTGACGTCGCGGGTGATGGTGTCCTTGAGCGGGCAGCCGGGGACCGTGAGCAGCACCGTGACCTGGACGTGGCCGTCGTCGGCCACGTCGACCGCCTCGAGCATCCCGAGCTCGGTGATCGGCTTCTTGATCTCCGGGTCGTTGACGCGGGCCAGGGCAGCGTGCAGGGCGTCGTCGCTGGGGAGGGGCATACCTCCATGGTAGGCGTCCTCGGCCGTGCCGCCGACGGCGCCCTCAGCGGTCGGGACGCGGCCCCGTGCCCCCGTCACCGTGCTGGTGCCGCTCGCCGGGCGGGTCGTCCTCGGCGTCCTGGGCGCGCAGCTCCTCCAGCAGGTCCCGCAGCTCGGAACGCACGAAGTCGCGGGTCGCGATGTCGCGCATGGCCAGCCGCAGGGCCGCCACCTCGCGGGTGAGGAACTCGGTGTCGGCCTGGGTGCGCTCGTCCCGGGTGCGGTCCTGCTCCATCTGCACCTTGTCGCGGTCGTCCTGCCGGTTCTGCGCCAGCAGGATGAGCGGCGCCGCGTAGGAGGCCTGGAGGCTGAGCATGAGGGTGAGGAAGATGAAGGCGTAGGGGTCGAAGCGCGCCTCCGCGGGCAGGACCGTGTTCCACGCGATCCAGACGAGCACGAACAGGGTCATCCAGACGAGGAAGCGCGCCGTGCCCATGAAGCGCGCGAAGCGCTCGGCGAACGCCCCGAAGCTCTCGGGGTCCATGCGCGCCTGCGGCATCCAGCGCGACTGCTTGGCCAGGGGCTGGTCCAGACGCGGGCCGGTCGACGTGGGGCCGGGACGGCGGGTGCCACCGCGGGCGCGTGCCGTGTGGCGCGTCGGCTCAGACATCGTCCACCTCCGTCAGGTCGGCCTCGCGCCAGTCGTCGGGGAGGATGTGGTCGAGCACGTCGTCGACGGTCACGGCCCCGAGCAGGCGGCCCTCCCGGTCTGCCACCGGCAGCGCGACGAGGTTGTAGGTCGCCAGCGCCCGCGTGACGACGCCGAGGCTGGCTCCGGGGGAGACCGGGTCGATGTCGGTGTCGAGGATCGAGCCCACGGGCTGGTGGGGGGCCTCGCGCAGCAGCCGCTGGATGTGGATGCTGCCGAGCAGCCGCCCGGTCGGCGTCTCGTGCGGGGGCCGGGTGACGTAGACCAGCGACGCGGTCGCGGGATGCATCTCCTCGCGCCGGACCAGGGCGAGAGCCTCGGCGATGCTGGCCTCGGGACCGAGGATCACCGGGTCGGTGGTCATGAGGCCGCCGGCGGTGTTCTCGTCGTAGGTCAGCAGCCGCCGCAGGTCGGCGGCCTCGTCCGGCCGCATGAGCGCCAGCAGCTCCTCCCGCACGGACTCGGGGAGGTCGGACAGCAGGTCCGTCGCGTCGTCCGGCTGCATGACCTCCAGGATGTCCGCGGCCCGCTCGGTCGGCAGGTGCGTGAGGATCTCGAGACGGTCGTCGTCGGGCAGCTCCTCCAGGACGTCGGCGAGGGTCTCGTCGTCGAGGGCGTCGGCCACCTCGGCGCGACGCTTGGCCGACAGGTCGTGCACCGCCTCGGCCAGGTCCTGCGGCTTGAGGTCCTCGTAGGCCTCCAGCAGGGCGGTGGCGGCCTGCGGAGGACCTTGCTCCTGCAGGCCCTCCACCGCGTCGATGTCGACGAGCAGGGTCTCCCCGCGACGCCGGCGCAGCAGGCCCCGCCGCGGGGCCTCGTCCCGACCCTTGCGGACGAACACCTTGGTGATGCGCCAGTCCCCGCCCCGCTGCTGGTCCATCGCCATGTCCTCGACCACGGCCGGACGGCGTTCGGGGCCGTCGGTCACGGTCACCTGCCGGTCGAAGAGCTCGCCCACGACGAGCGTCTCACCCGCCCGCTGCTCGAAGCGGCGCATGTTGACCAGCCCGGTGGTGATGACCTGCCCGGCGTCCACCGACGTCACCCGGGTGATCGGCACGAAGACACGGCGTCGGCCCGGCACCTCGACCACCAGCCCGATGACCCGCGGTCCCTGCGCCGCCGAACGGGCGGTCAGGGTGACGACGACGTCGCGCACCCGGCCGACCTCGTCACCCAGCGGGTCGAAGACGCTCAGGCCGTTGAGGCGGGCGACGAAGACGCGGTGGGTGCTCACCCTCAGGAGAATACGAGGTCAGCGACGATCCACGGGCGCGCGGTCCGCCGGGATGGCGCAGCTCCGGGGGTGGTGGGCACAATGAGGGGATGACTACTCCGACCGGTTCCCGCGCCGCCCTGCCCCGGCCGACCCTGGACCTCGACTACCCCCAGAGTCTCGGGGTCTTCGAGCGCTACGAGCAGGCCCAGGAGGCCGTCGACTACCTCTCCGACCACGAGTTCCCGGTGGACCAGGTCCTCATCGTCGGGACCGAGCTCAAGCAGGTGGAGCGGGTCACCGGCCGGCTGACGACCGGGCGGGTGGCGCTCGGCGGCGCCTTGTCCGGCGTGTGGCTGGGTCTGTTCGTCGGTCTCATCTTCGCCCTGTTCGCCGGGCCGCGGGACGCGCTCATGACGGTCATCTGGACGGCCTGCTTCGGTGCCGTCTTCGGCCTGGTCTGGGGCCTGATCGGCTATGCCTTCACCCGGGGGCGCCGCGACTTCACCTCGGTGACGCAGGTGGTGGCCACCCGCTACGAGGTGCTCACCGAGCACAAGCTGCGCGAGCGGGCGCGGGAGCTGCTGGACGGGCGCTCGACCTGAGCGGACCGGGCGTCGGTCAGGGCCGACGACCGCCCGTGCGCACCCACGCCTCCACCTCGGGCACCGTGCGCGGCAGCATCGCCGAGAGGTTGCGCGCGCCGTCCGCCGTCACGACGACGTCGTCCTCGATGCGGACCCCGATCCCGCGCAGCTCCTCCGGGACGAGCAGGTCGTCGGACTTGAAGTACAGCCCCGGCTCGACGGTGAGGACCATCCCCTCGCGCAGCTCGCCCTCGACGTAGTCCTCGCGCAGGGCCTGCGCGCAGTCGTGCACGTCGATGCCCAGGTGGTGGCTGGTGCCGTGCACCATCCAGCGTCGGTGGAACTGCCCCTCCTCGGCGTCCAGCGTCTGCTCGAGCGTGACGTCCTCGGGCAGCAGCCCCCACTCGAGCAGGTGCCGCGCGATGACCTCGATGGCGGCCGCGTGGACGTCCTTGAACCGGTGGCCCGGCCGCACCGCGGCCAGGCCGGCCTCCTGGGCCTCGAGGACGGCCTCGTAGACCCGCCGCTGCGGCTCGGTGAAGCGCCCGGACACCGGCACCGTGCGGGTGACGTCGGCGGTGTAGAGCGCGTCGGTCTCGACGCCGGCGTCGAGCAGCAGCAGGTCCCCGTCCCGCACCTCGCCCGTGTTGCGGATCCAGTGCAGGGTCGTCGCGTGGTCGCCGGCGGCGCAGATGGAGTCGTAGCCGACGCCGTTGCCGGCGTGGCGCGCGTGCAGCCCGAAGACGCCCTCGACCCAGCGCTCCCCACGCCCGCGCCGGACCGCCTCGGGGAGGTGCTCCACCACGGCGTCGAAGGCGGTCGCGGTGGCCTCGACGGCCTCCCGCATCTGCTCCACCTCCCAGTCGTCCTTGACCAGACGCATCGTGGAGAGGGTCCGGGCGAGCTCCTGGTCGGCCTCCTGCGCCGACTCCTGCTGCGCGTGGGAGGACAGGCCCGACTGCTCGCGGACCCGGTCGACCGTGGCCGCGACCTCGCGGTCGGCGTCCCGCAGGACCCGCACCGCCAGCCCGGAGGGGCCCACGTCCTTGGCCACGGCGTCCGGGAGCTCGGACAGGTGGCGGGTCGCCACCCCCAGCTCGGCCGAGGCGCTGGCCAGCGTGGGCCGGGACCCGACCCAGAACTCCCCGGACCGGGAGTCGGCGAAGAACTCCTCGCTGTCGCGGTCCGCCAGCGGGAGGAAGTAGAGGGTCGCCTCGTGACCCTCGCCGGAGGGCAGCGGGTCCAGGACGAGCACGGCGTCCGGCTCCCGGTCGGCGCCCAGGCCGGTGAGGTGGGCGAAGGCGCTGTGCGGGCGGAAGACGTAGTCCGTGTCGTTGCTGCGGATCTTGAGCCCCCCCGCAGGCACGACCAGGCGCTCGCCGGGGAAGGCGGACGACACGGCCTCGCGGCGCGCCGCGGCATACCGCGCGGCGTCGGTGAGCTCGGGGAGCTCGCCCGACCGGGGTGCCCAGCCCTCCCGCATGAAGGCCATGAAGGCCTCGCCCGTGGGCCGGTTCCGGTGCTCCGCCTTGTGCTGCTTCTCACTCACCGGCTCATCGTAGGCGGTGCCCAGGGAGCACCGAGCGGACGGTCAGCGGTGGGCCCTACGCTGGGTGGTGATGAGCGACCAGACCCCTTTCACGACCATGCCCGGCGAGGTGACCGGTCCGCAGCAGATCGCCCGGCCGCAGCTGATCCCCGCAGCCCGGCTCGGCCGTCACCTCAAGCATGCGGCCGTGCACGTCGTGCGGTCGAGCTCGCCCCCCACCAAGGCCCTGGGGGTGCGGACCGGTGCCGACGACACGAGCCAGCGACACGCCCGAGCGGTCTGCGACCTGGCCCTCCGGGTCGGTGAGGCGCTGCTGTCGACCGGCGCGTCGGCGGCGGACACGGTGGCCATCGTCCTGCGTCTCGGGCACGCCTACGGCATCCGGTCGATGCACGTCGACATCACCTACACCTCGATCTCGGTCTCCGTGCACCGGGGTGTCGACGAGGACTCCCTGACCGTCATGCGGGTCATCAACGACCGCGCCCCCGACTACACCCGGCTGGAGGCCGTGCAACGGCACATCGAGGAGATCGTGCGCTCGGCCGAGGGCAGCAACGAGGGACCCTCGCTGGACGTCGACGCGGCCCGGGCCCACCTGTCGACCCTGCTCGCCTCGCCCCACCCCTACCGTCGCTGGGTCGTCACCGTCGGGGCCGCGATCATGTCGGTCGGGGTGGTCATGCTCTTCGGCGCCGGACCCCTCATGTGGGCGGTCGCCGCGCTCTCCGCGGCCATCGTCGACCGGGTGCAGCGTCAGCTCTACACCTGGGGGGTGGCCGCGTTCTTCACCCAGGTCCTCAGCGCCGCCATCCCGACGGGCATCGCGCTGATCATGTACGCCGTCGGCCGCGAGGCGCCCTCGGTGGTCGTCATCTCGGGCATCGTCGTGCTCCTGGCCGGGCTCGGGGTCCTGGGCGCCGCGCAGGACGCGATCGACGGCTACTACGTGACGGCCGGGGCACGCGGCCTCGAGGTGCTCATGATGACGCTGGGCATCGCGGTCGGTGTCGCGTCGGTGCTGGGGGTGTCCCGGTGGTTCGGGGTGAACATGCAGGTGTCACCCATCATCGCGCTGGGTGGCACCCCGTTCATCTCCACGATCGGCGCGATGCTCATCGCGCTCGGCTTCTGCCTGAGCACCTACTCCGGGACCCGCACCATCCTGGTGAGCATCGCGATCGCGGCGCCCGCGTGGCTGGTGCTCGAGGCCGCGCTCTTCGTGGGCTTCGCGGCCCCGGCGGGTGTCGCCGTCGCGGCCTCCCTCGTGGGCGCCTTCGCCTACGTCGCCTTCCGGGTCATGCACGTGCCGGAGGCGGCGGTCGCCACGGCGGGCATCGTCTCGCTGCTGCCCGGGCTGGCGGTCTACCGGGCGCTCTACGTCATCATGCAGAACGACCCGTCGACGGTGAACAGGGCCGTCATCTTCTTCGTCGAGGCCATGGCCACGGGCCTGGGCCTGGCGGGCGGACTCGCGATCGGCGGCTACCTCGCGCGCCGCAAGCTCGGCCTGGACCGGGCTGCGCTGCGCGCCCGTCGGCGGTCCCGGGGCACCTACGTGGCCGAGGCCTGAGCCCGACGCGTCGACCGGGACCAGCCCCCGACGGGGGGCTGGTCCACGGGGCCGGTCGTCGGCTCAGTCGTTCCAGGACCAGCTGGCGAGCAGGTCCTCGAGCACCGGCTCGGCCTCGTCCGCCTGGCTCTCCACCGCCGAGAGCGTGACGACGTAGAGCGTGCCCTCGTGGGAGACCCAGCGCTGCGTCTGGTGCACGGTCGCGTCCTGGACCTCGCGCACCAGGGTGTAGCCGGGCGCCCGGTTGCCGTCCACCTCGGCCGGCTCGAGCAGCTCGTACTCGCCGTCCTCGCCGGCCAGCTGCTCCGCCGAGCTCTCCACGGCGGAGGTGAGGTTGCCGACGTACTCCTCCTGGGTGATGACGATGTTGCTGTAGAAGGAGTCGACGCGCTCTCCGTCCCGGGCGGCCAGCACGGCCGTCTCGGTCTGCTCCTGCGCGGTCGAGGTCGCGTCCTCCCACCCTGCGGGGAACGTGACCGAGAAGGAGTCGTCGCTCGCGCTGAGCTCGAGCTCCTCCGGCTCCTCGGGCGCGCTGGTCGCGTCCGCCTGCTCGGTCTGCGTGGCGGTGTCCGCCGCCGCGTCGTCGGAGGACGTCTCCTCCTGGGCGTCCTCGGCGGCGCTGCTCGTGGCGGCGTCGTCGGTCGCGGTGCTGGTGGCCGTGGGTTCCGCGACCGGCTCCTCCTCCGCGCAGCCGGCCAGGGCGAGCACGGCGAGCACGGTCGCGGCTCCGGCGCTCCGGAGCGAGGCTCGGGTCGTGGTCATGCTTCTCCTCGGTGTCGTGTCGGTGGCGCCGCGTCGGGCGCGCAGGGGGAGTGGGGTTCCAGTATGCCCGCCCCGGGCCGCGGCCTACGGTGGGCTCATGCCCCGCCTCGCGCCGACCGCCCGGATCGACCTGCACGTGCACTCCACGCACAGCGACGGCACGGAGTCACCCGCGCAGGTCGTGGGCCGGGCCCGGGAGGCCGGCCTGGACGTGGTGGCGCTGACCGACCACGATGCCGTCTCGGGCTGGGAGGAGGCTGACCGGGCCGGCCGGGAACGCGGCGTCGCGGTGGTCCCCGGCCTGGAGATCTCCTGCAGCGCGGGCGGCGCGTCGGTCCACCTGCTCGGCTACTTCGTGGACCCGACCGACCCGGACCTGCTCGCCGAGCTCGAGCGTGTCCGGAGCAGCAGGGACGACCGCCTGCGGCGGATGGTGGACCGGCTGGCGGACGGCGGGTTCCCGGTGACCTGGGAGGACGTGCTGAGCCAGACCGCCCCGGGTGCCTCGCTGGGGCGTCCGCACATCGCCGACGTCCTCGTGCTGCGCGGCAGGTACCCGGACCGCGACGCGGCCTTCGCGGACGTGCTCCACTCCAGCAGCCCCTTCCACGTGGCGCACTACGCGCCGGACCCGCGGCGGGCCGTCGAGCTGGTGCGGGGTGCCGGAGGGGCCGCCGTGCTCGCGCACCCCTTCGCCTCGGCCCGGGGCCGGATGATGCCACGTGAGCTGCTGGGCGACCTCGCCGACGCCGGCCTGGCCGGCGTCGAGGTGGACCACCGCGACCACACCGGGACCGGGCGGGACCTGGCCCACCGGTTCGCCTCCCGGCACGGGCTGCTGCCGACCGGGTCCAGCGACTACCACGGGTCGGGCAAGCCCAACCGTCTCGGGGAGCACACCACCGAGCCCGGGGTCCTGTCCGCCCTGCTGGAGCGGACGGGGGGTCAGCTGCTCGGGGCCTCGCCGTGACCGGCGCTCGTGCGGCGACGCCGGCGGCGACGGCCTCCCGAGCCCGCGGACTCGGTCGAGCTGGATCGGCGCGTCGTGTCGCCGGTGCCCTCGCCGGCCGGTCCCTTCCGCGCGCGGTGGCCGTCACGCCCGCCGCTGCGGCCTCCGTCCTGGCCGCCTCGCCCTGAGCGGCCGCCCCGGCCGCGTCCGCGCCGGTCGCCCCGATCGCGGCCGGAGGTGCCCTCGATGTCCTCCACGACCTCCGCGCCCAGCCCGGCCCGGGTTCGGGCCGACCGGGGGAGCGTCCCGCGGGTGCCCTCGGGGATGCCGAGCTGCTCGAAGAGGTGCGGGCTGGAGGAGTAGGTCTCCTCCGGCTCGGGGTACCCCAGGTCCAGCGCCTTGTTGATGAGCCCCCAGCGCGGCATGTCGTCCCAGTCCACGAAGGTCACCGCGACCCCCGTCGCGCCGGCCCGGCCCGTCCGGCCGATGCGGTGCAGATAGGTCTTCTCGTCCTCGGGGCACTGGTAGTTGATGACGTGGGTCACGGCCTCCACGTCGATGCCGCGGGCCGCGACGTCCGTGGCCACGAGGATGTCGACCTTCCCGCTGCGGAAGGCCCGGAGGGCCTGCTCCCGGGCCCCCTGCCCGAGGTCGCCGTGGATCGCGGCGGCCGCGAAGCCGCGCTCGCCCAGCTCGTCGGCGACCTTGGCGGCCGTGCGCTTCGTGCGGGCGAAGACGATGGTGAGCCCCCGCCCGTCGGCCTGCAGCATGCGGGCGAGCATCTCGACCTTGTCCATGGCGTGGGCCCGGTAGGCGAACTGCTCGACGGCCGCGACCGTCTGCCGGCCGTCGTCGTCGTCCGAGACCGCCCGGATGTGGGTGGGCTGGGTCATGTAGCTGCGGGCCAGGGACACGACGGCGCCGGGCATGGTCGCGGAGAACAGCATGGTCTGGCGACCGGCCGGGGTGAGGGCCAGCAGCTTCTCGACGTCCGGGAGGAAGCCGAGGTCCAGCATCTCGTCGGCCTCGTCCAGGACGACGGTGCGGGCGTGACCGAGGGTGAGATGACCCTTGGCGGCGAGGTCGAGCAGGCGTCCGGGGGTCCCGACCACGATCTCGACGCCGCGGTTGAGCGCCTCGATCTGCGGCTCGTAGGCCCGGCCGCCGTAGACCGTGAGGATGCGGGTCGAGCGGTGGGCGGCGGCCTTGGACAGGTCACCGGCCACCTGGACCGCGAGCTCGCGGGTGGGGGCCACCACCAGGGCCTGGGGAGCGCCGGGCTTCTCCAGGTCGCCGAACGCGTCGTCCTGCGGGGCGACCACGTTGTGCAGCAGCGGGAGGCCGAAGCCGAGGGTCTTGCCCGTGCCGGTCTTGGCCTGGCCGATGATGTCGTGCCGGGCCAGCGCGACCGGCAGCGTCATCGCCTGGATGGGGAAGGGGTGGGTGATGCCGCCGTCGGCGAGCGCGCGGACGATGTCCGGGTGCAGTCCGAAGTCGGCGAAGGTGCGGGTCTCCTGCATGGGTACTCCCTGATCGGGTGAGTGCGGCCAGCTCCCGACGAGGTGACGTCGGGGTGGTCCGGGCCGATCGGGGACTTGGGGCGATGAAAGGGGCCGGGCGACTCGCCCGACCCGCGAACAACCGTCTGACCATCGTGGCATGACGGCCGACCGGGCACCGGTGTACGAGCACCAGCGTACCCGAGAGGCGTTCCGGGGCCGGACGCGCCGGACGGCGCGCCCCCGTGGGAGGCGCGCCGTCCGGTGTGCCGGGGTCAGCGCGTGGTCAGCGCACCGCCTTGCGGCGGGTGACCGCGATGTAGGCCATCACGGCGACGATCGCGAAGATCGTGCCGAGGATGAGGCCCCAGAAGCTGAACTGGGCACCGCTGGTCCCCAGGAAGCTGGCCCCGACCCAGGAGCCGATGAGGGAGCCCACGGCGCCCAGCAGGATGGTCATGGGGACGGAGATGTTCTGGTCCCCCGGCAGGATGAGCCGGGCGAGGGGGCCGACGATGCAGCCGACGATGAGAGCGACGATGATGGTGGTGATCATGGGTATGACCCTTTCGCACAAGTCAGCCCAGGAGGAGAGAGCCCTCTGGGTGACCCCCGCAGGGGCACTGCCCCGCGAAGATCGCCCTCACAGTAGAGATCGCAGGGCGAGAACACCAGCCGACACGACACGGGGAGGCCGGTTCGTGACCTTCCCGGAGCCCGTGCGGCCGGGCCGCGGCCCGTCAGTGGCTCCCGAAGCCCACGCGCCCCTTCTCCTGGACGCCGATCTCGACGTAGGCGATCGTGGCGGTGGGGACGATGATGGTCTGACCCCTCTCGTCCTCCAGCTCGAGGAACGAGGAGCCGCTGCTGAGCGCCTCCGTCACGGACTGTCGGACGGCGGCCGGCGTCTGGGCCGACTCGAAGGCGACCTCGCGTCCGACGTCCCGGACTCCGATGCGTACCTCCACGGTGGGTTACCTCCAGGTCGAGTGGCAGTGGGTCGTGCCCCGGATGAGGGGCGGGGCCCAGCCTAGCCCGGGACCGAGACCACCCTGGCGCGTGGGGGCACCGCCCCGAAGCCGCGCCAGGCGATCGTCGAGAGCAGCTCCAGGACCCGTTCGCGGGTCATGCTCCCGCGCCGGTCGTACCAGGCGACGGCGGCGGCCTGCGCCATCCCGGCCATGGTCGTCCCGAGCAGGACGCACTCGTCCCAGCTGAGCTCGGTCTCCTCCGCCAGGACCCTGCCCATGGACTCGCCGCAGGCGCGCCGGGTCCGCTCCAGGATGCTGGCCACGGCGGGGTCGGACGTCATGTCGGAGCGGAAGAGCACCGGGTAGCCGGACGACGGCTGCTCGACGAACTCGAAGAAGCTGCTGAGGCACCCGGAGATGCGTGCGTGGTTGCCATCGCCGGACGCGAGCGCAGCCTCGATCCGCCGGACGACGTCGTCGGCCACCGACTCCGCGATGGCGACGTAGAGGTCGAGCTTGCTGTCGAAGTGCTGGTAGAGCACGGGTTTGCTCACCCCGGCACGGTCGGCGATGTCGTCCATGGCGGTGGCGTGGTACCCCGACTCGGCGAACGCCTCCAGGGCGGCGCCGAGCAGCTGGGCTCGACGCTCTCCTCGGGGCAGGCGTATGCGTCGTTCGGGGGTCAGGGGGCTGGTCACGGCGCTCCCTCCTTCTCGATCCTCCCATCGTAGGCCCACGGACCCGCTCGGGGGAGGCCTGTCGGCACCGGGTGGTGTGATGGGTCGTATGGCCTCACCCCAGACGCAGCCGCGGCGACCGCCGGGCGACGACCCGGACCGGCGTCGGCTCGTGGACCACCGCGGCGGCGTGCTCCTCGTCCTGGGCGCCCCCGGCACCGGTCGCACCAGCGGGCTCGTCGCGCACGCGCAGGCCCGGCTGCGTGAGGGGCTCGACCCGGACCGCTGCCTGGTCGTCGCCGCGACCCGGCAGGCGGCCAGCCGGATGCGCGCCCTCGTCGGGCAGGACCTCGCGACCACCCATACCGAGCCGCTCGCCCGGACGGCCGCGTCGTTGGCGTTCTCCGTGCTGCGGCTGGCAGCCGCGCACGAGGACGGACCCATGCCGCGGTTGATCTCCGGCGCCCAGCAGGACGCCGTGCTGCGCGAGCTGCTCGCCGGGCACGAGGCGGACGGCGGGGGCCCGCCCTGGCCCGAGGAGCTGGACCGGGCCCGCCGCACGGACGGGTTCCGGGCCCAGCTGCGCGACCTGCTCATGCGTGCGGTCGAGCACGGCGTGGGGCGGGAGGACCTCGAGGCCCTGGCGGAGGTCCACGGTCGACCGGAGTGGGCGTGTGCGGGTGCCGTCCTGGAGGAGTACGACCAGGTCACCGCCCTCGCGGAGCCGGGCAGCTACGACCCGGCCTGGATCTGCACGGCCGCGGCGGAGGCGCTGGAGACCGATCCCGGCCTGCGCGCCCGGGTGCACGAGCGGGTGGGGGCCCTCCTGGTCGACGACGCGCAGGAGCTCACCGCCTCGGCCGCCCGGCTGCTCGACGCGGTGCGTCCCCCGGGGACGGACAGCGTGCTGGTGGGGGACCCCGACTCGGCCGTGCAGGGGTTCCGCGGTGCCGTCCCGGGCGCGTTCCTGGAGCTGGCCCGGCGCTGGTCGGGCCCGGCGGGGCCCGCGACCCTGACCCTGGGCACCCGCCACGGCGTGGCCGGCGAGGTCGGACGCGCGGCGGACCGGGTGGCCGAGCGCATCGGGGTGGTGGGTGCGGCCGGTCACCGTCGACCGGCAGACGGGGCGCCGCCGGGAGCGGTCCACGTCCACGTCACCCGCAGCGCGGCCCAGGAGGCGGCCCTGGTGGCCCGGTGGCTTCGCCAGGCGCACCTCCTCGACGGGGTGCCGTGGCAGGAGCTCGCCGTGCTCGCCCGCAGCCGCGCGCAGCAGGCCGCGCTCCGGCGGGCGCTGACGTCCGGTGGTGTCCCGGTGCGGGCGGACCGGTCGTCCGTGCCGCTGGGGTCGGACCCCGCCGTGCGTCCTCTGCTCCAGGCCCTCGACGTGGTGACCCGAGGCGCCGACGACGACCCGGGCTGGTCGCTCGCCCCCCAGGAGGCCGTCGACCTGCTCACCGGTCCCCTGGGCGGGCTGGACCCGGTGGGGCTGCGCCGGCTCCGCAGGCAGGTCCGGGCGGCCGAGCTCGCCGAGGGTGGGGGCCGGGGCGCGGACGAGCTGCTCGCCCTGCGCCTCAGCGACCCGGACCTGCGACGGCAGGCTCCGCACGACGTGCCGGTCGAGCTGCAGCCCCTGCGGCGGGTGGCCGAGGTCCTGCAGTCCGGCCGCGACGTCGTGGTGCCGGACGCCGGGGAGGAGGCGCCGGAGACCTCACCCGCGACGCCTCGACGACCGGCGGACCCGGTGCCAGGGCCTCCCGGGCCGGACCAGATCCTCTGGGCGCTGTGGTCCCGCAGCGGCCTGGCGAGGACGTGGTCCCGCCAGGCGCTGGCCGGGGGCCCGCTGGGTGCCCGGGCCGACCGCGACCTCGACGCGGTCCTCGTCCTGTTCGCGGCCGCCGAGGACCACGTGGACCGCCTCCCGGGGGCTCGGGCCAGGACGTTCCTCGACACCGTCCGGGGAGCGGAGGTGGCGGCCGACACCCTCGTGGTGGGAGGGCAGCAGCCGGAGGCCGTGGAGATCCTCACCCCCCACTCGGCGGCCGGCCGCCGGTGGCGTCGGGTCGCGGTCGTCGGCGTGCAGGAGGGGGTCTGGCCGGACCTGCGCCTGCGCGACTCGCTGCTGGGGTCGCAGGCGCTGGTGGCCGCTGTCGAGGGCCGGCCGGTGACGGGCACCGAGGCGTGGCGCCACGCGCAGGCCGCCGTGCGCTCGGACGAGCTGCGCCAGTTCCACGTGGCGGTGACCCGGGCCCGGGAGGAGCTGCTGGTGACGGCCACGGCCAGCACGGACGACCAGCCCTCCGCCCTGCTGGACCTCGTCGACCCCGGGTTCCGCGACCGGCCCCCGGTCGAGGTGCCCCCTCCCCTCACGCTGCGGGGCCTGGCCGGCGACCTGCGCCGCGGCGCCGTCCGGGCCCATCGCGACGGCGACCACGAGGCCCGCACGGCCGCCGTGCAGCTGCTGGTGCGCCTGGCGCGCGAGCAGGTCCCGGGGGCCGACCCGGCGGCGTGGTGGGACCTGCGGGAGCTGTCGAGCACGGCCCCCGTCCAGCCGGAGGGGCCGGTCCGGGTCTCGCCGTCCCGGCTCCAGACCTTCCTGGACTGCGAGCTCCGGTGGTTCCTCACCTCGAGGGGCGCCGAGACCGGGGAGGCCTCCGGCGCGGCCCTGGGGACCCTGGTCCACGACGTCGTCGCCACCCGCCCGGACGCTCCGGCCGACGAGCTCGTCACCGAGCTGGACCGCAGGTGGCCCGACCTGGGCCTCGTCGACGGATGGGTCTCGGACCGCACCCGCCAGGCCGCGCACCGCATGCTCGAGCGCTACGCCTCCTACGTCCGGGACGCCCGGGAGGCCGGGCGCGAGCTCGTGGGTGCGGAGCTCGACCTGGCCGTGGCCCTGCCGCCGGGGGAGGGCGAGGGGGCCCGGGAGCCGCGCTTGACCGGGGCGGTCGACCGCCTCGAGCGGCAGGCCGACGGGTCCCTCGTCGTCGCCGACCTCAAGACGGGGGGCACGGCCGTCCCGCGGGGGGAGGTGGACCGGCACGCCCAGCTCGCGGCATACCAGGTCGCGGTGTCGCACGGGGCGTTCGCCGACCTGGGTGCCGTGAGCGGGGGCGCGCGGCTCGTGCAGCTGGGGGCGCCGGGCAGGGTCGAGCAGTCGCAACCACCGCTGGACGCCGCGGACGACCCCCGGTGGGCGCTGACCGCGATCCAGGGGGCCGCCACCCGCATGGCCGGGGCCGAGTTCACGGCGCGGGACCAGGATCGGGTGTGCCGTCGGTGCGCGGCCCGTTTCGCCTGCCCGCTGCAACCCGAGGGGCGCGCACGGTGAGCGGCTCCACCGAGGCCCGCTTCTCCCCGCAGGACCTGGCTCGGGCGCTGGGGACCCCGGAACCCACCCCGGAGCAGGCGGCCGTCGTCACGGCACCGCTGCGCCCCGGCGTCGTCGTCGCCGGGGCGGGTTCCGGCAAGACCGAGACCATGGCGTCGCGGGTGCTCTGGCTGGTGGCCAACGGACTGGTGGCACCCCAGGACGTCCTCGGGCTCACCTTCACCCGGAAGGCCTCGGTCGAGCTGACGACCCGGCTCACGGGCAAGCTGCGCCGGCTGCGGGAGGTCGGTCTCTGGTCCGGGGACGACCTCGGCGACCGGGCCGACGGACCTGCCGGTCCGGGCGGCGTCGACGGTTTCGACCTGCCGACCATCTCGACCTACCACGCCTACGCCGGCCGGCTCGTGAGCGAGCACGGGCTGCGCCTCGGTGTCGAGCCCGACGCCGTGCTGCTCTCCGAGGCCGCCTGCTGGCAGCTCGCGCACGACGTGGTGACCCGCTACGACGGGGACATGGCGTCGGTGGACCGTGCGCCCAGCACCGTGGTCCGCGCGGTCATCGCCCTCTCGGGCGAGCTCGGGGAGCACCTCGTGGAGCCACGGACCGCCGAGCAGCTGCTGCTGGAGCTGGCGGAGCGCTACGAGGACCTGCCCCACGACGGTCGGCCCCTCAAGGCCGGGAGGGACCTGGCCGCGACCCTGCGCCAGCAGGCCTGCCTGTACCCCCTCGTGCTCGCCTACCGCCGGGCCAAGGCGGAGCGCGGGGCCCTCGACTTCGGCGACCAGATGGCGCTGGCCGCGCGGCTCGCCCGTGACGTGCCCGTCGTCGGGGCCACGGAACGCAGCCGGTACGCCGCCGTGCTGCTGGACGAGTTCCAGGACACCTCCGAGGCGCAGCTCGTGCTGCTCACCTCGCTCTTCGCCGGGGAGGCGATGCCGGTCACCGCGGTCGGTGACCCGCACCAGTCCATCTACGGCTGGCGGGGTGCGAGCGCCACCACCCTCACCCGGTTCCCCGAGCAGTTCGCCGTCGACGGGCGCCCGGCGCTGGTGCAGCAGCTGAGCACCTCGTGGCGCAACGACGAGAGGGTGCTGGATGCGGCCAACGCCGTGTCCGGGCCGTTGCGCGAGGAGACCACCGTGCCGGTGGCCACCCTGCGCGCGCGTCCAGGGGCCGGGTCGGGGACGGTGGAGGTGGCCCGCCTCGTCGACCACGTGGCCGAGGCGGAGCACGTGGCGGACTGGGTGCGGGACCGCTCCGCGGGGGCGGCGACGGCGGCCGTCCTGTGCCGCACCCGTGCCCAGTTCGGGCCGGTCGTCGACGCGCTGCGCCGGCGCGGCCTGCCGGTCGAGGTGGTGGGCCTGGGTGGGCTGCTGGACACGCCCGAGGTCCTCGACCTGGTCGCTCTGCTGTGGGTGGCCCAGGAGCCCACGCGCGGGGACCAGGTGATGCGTCTGCTGGCCGGCCCGGTCGGGCGTCTCGGCGCCGCGGACCTGGACGCCCTGTGGGCCCGTGCGCGGGAGCTGGCCCGGGCCGCGGGGGGCGTGGTGGCCCGGGAGCGCGAGCACGCGCCGGTGCTGGCCGAGGCGCTCGAGCACGTCCCGGGCGAGTCCTGGACCGGTCAGGAGGGCCAGCGCCTGTCGGCCCAGGGCCGCGACCGGGTGTCCTGGCTGGCCGAGGTGCTCCACCGGGTGCGCTCCCTCGCCGGTCTCCCGCTCCCCGATCTCGTGTCCGAGGCCGAGCGGCTGCTCGGGCTCGACATCGAGGTGGCCGCCGACCCCGACCTGCACCCCACCTGGGGTCGGGCGCCGCTGGACGCCCTCGTCGAGGTCGCCGCCGGGTTCGACCACGGGGCGGACCGCGCGAGCCTGGGCGCCTTCCTGGACTGGTTGGACGCCGCGCGGGAGCACCAGCGAGGGCTGGAGGATGCCGAGACCCCCGAGCTGGCCGAGGTCTCGGTCGACGCGACGGCGGTCCAGGTGCTCACCGTCCACGCGGCCAAGGGCCTGGAGTGGGACGCGGTGGCGGTCCCCGGGCTGGTCGAGGGTGTCTTCCCCTCCGGGCGGGTCACCCCGGAGCACCGGGACGGGCGCTGGCGCACCAAGGAGCGCACCGACAACGGGTGGCTCGCGGGGATCGGTCGCCTCCCGACCCCCCTGCGCGGTGACCGGGAGGGGCGGCCCGACCTGCCCTGGTCCCAGATCCCCGACACCCGGGCGCTGCGGGGGGCGCTGGAGCAGCTCGCCCTCGACCAGGGACGCTTCGCCGTCCAGGAGGAGCGCCGGCTGGCCTACGTCGCCCTGACCCGCGCGCGCCGGCGGCTGCTGCTGACCGCCCCCGTGTGGTCGACGGGGAAGCAGCCCCGGGTGACCTCGCGCTTCCTCGACGAGGTCCGTGACCTGCCCGGGGTCCTCGTCGGCCCGTGGGCCGACATGCCCGAGCCTGGGGAGGAGCTGCTCAACCCCCGCCTCGGTGAGCAGACGGCGGCGCCGTGGCCCGTCTCGCGCGGGGACCGGCGGGAGACCGTCCGGGACGTCGCGGCCGCCCTCGTCGCCGCGGGGTCCGTGGGTCGCCCGTCCGCGGACCCGGGTGGCGAGGTCAGGCACCCCTGGGTCGAGACCGTCGACCTGCTGCTCGCCGAGCGCCGCGACCGGCAGGCCCGTCGGGACGGACCCGAGCTCCCCGGGCACCTGTCCACGTCGGCGGTGGTCGCACTGGCGACCGACCGTGACGCCTACCTGCGGGACCTCCGCCGCCCGCTGCCCGTGCCGCCCACGCCCAGGACCCGGGTGGGCACGGCCTTCCACGCGTGGGTGGAGCGGCACTACGCCGCGGCCACCCTCGTCGACCTCCACGACCTGACCACGGCGCCCGACACCGCCGACCAGGTCTCCGGTCTCGCCACGCTCCAGCAGCACTTCCTGGACAGCGAGTGGGCCGACCGCGTCCCGCTCGCGGTGGAGGTGCCCCTCCAGACGACCCTGGCCGGACGCACGGTGGCCGGCAGGATCGACGCCGTCTTCCCCGACGCCGACGGGGGTGTCACGGTCGTGGACTGGAAGACGGGCTCACCCGGGAGCCCGGCCCAGCAGCAGGCGCGGACGGTCCAGCTGGCGGTCTACCGCCTGGCCTACGCGCGGCTGCGAGGGCTGCCTGAGGACCAGGTGCGGGCCGCCTTCTTCTACGCCTCGAACGGCACGACCGTCCGCCCGACGCTGCCCACGGAGGCCGAGCTCACCCAGCTCCTGGACGAGAGCCACCCGTCCGCGGTGCAGGAACGACCGCGCGCCGGTCAGCGGCCCGGGTCCTCCTCGGAGGGCATGCCGTAGAGCTCGTGCAGGCGGGTGTCGTCGTCGAGGAGCTCGGCGTCCTCGGGGGCGTCGTCCTGGTCGGGCTGCGGGTCCGAGCCGTCCGTCTGCTCGGGTTCCGGGTCGAGGGGGGTGTCGAGCTGGTCGCCGGGCCCGCCGGGGCGCACGACCGGCACCTCCGTCGTGATGTCGGTGTCCGCACCGGCATCCTGCGCCGCGGCGGACGACGGGCCAGGACCAGGGTCGGCCGCCTGGTCGTCAGGGTGCGGGTCGGGATCGCCGTCGTCGAGGTAGGGGTCGGGCCGCGGGACGGCGTCGTAGCCGTCGTGGTCGTCGTCCTCCTCGTCCAGCTCCTCGCCGCCCTCCGGGGGACCGGTCAGCACAGGCTGGCCATCGGACCAGGACGGGTCCGCTTCCGACCGGTGGGCCTGCTCGACCGGTGCGTCGTGCTCGCCCGACGCGGCCTGCTCGACCGGCACGTCGTGCTCGCCCGGCGCGGCCCGCTCGACCGGCGCGTCCTGCTCAGCCGCCCCGGAGCCCCAGGACGGACCTGCCTCGAGCCCGGTCGCGTCCCCGTGCGGGTCCGGGTCGCCGACGGGAGCGGGGTCCTCCTCGCGCTCCGTGCGCCCGGCCACCACCGCGGCGGCAGCGGCCCCACCCCCGCGGGCGGTCGTCGGCACCAGGGAGTCCTCGTCCTCGGTGAGGCGGTCCATGCGACGCAGCACCTCGACGACCCGACGGGCCGACTCCTCGTCGCCGGAGGCCACGTGCTGCGCCAGCCCCCGCAGCCGACCGGTCTCGGACAGGAGGCGGGCCCGGGCGTGCAGGTAGGGATCGGGGCGCTGGGCACGAGCGAGCGCGTAGCTGTCGAGCACCGACTCCCACGCCTCCGGGGAGGCCTGGGAGTAGACCTCGGCGAGGTCGGCCGCAGGGTCGCCCACCATGGCCTCGTCCCAGTCGGTGACCGCCACGACGCGACCGCTGTCGGCCTCGTCGTCGGCGAAGGCCACGACCACGGTGGCGCCACGGAAGGACCCGTGCACGGGGGTGCTCGCGAACTGCCACAGGGGGGAGGCGTCGAAGGCCTCCTCCCAGCGGCCGAGGAGCCGGGTGGGCACGCGTCCCGTCTCGGCGGCCCGGTCCACCTCGGCGATGAGGCGCTGTCGCCACCCGGCGGCGTCGAACGAGGGCACGTCCTGCTCCTCGAAGACCGCCGCGGGGATGTTGTGGATGGCGGCGACGGCACGGCCCACGGCGTGGGCGAGCCCGGCGCCCGCGGGGAGCCGGGTGAAGTCGAGGGTGGCGCCCTCGACGTGGGGGTAGACCGCGGCGTGCCCCTCCCCGCCCACCGCGGCGTAACCGGCGGCGGCGGGCACCTTGAACGGCAGGTGCCGGGTGAGCTGACGGACCAGCTCGTCGTTGCGGTGCAGCCGGGCCCCGGCCATCGCGGTCAGGGGCGAGCGGACCAGCCACCGTCGACCGGTGGCGTCCTCGACCACGGCCTGCTCGAGCTCGTTCTCGGCCCCCCTCTCGACGCTCATCCGGGCCACGGTCACCGGCTTCATCCCGGGGACGGCGGCACTCGCGAGGGCAGCGAGGGCCAGGTCGGTGCGCTTCACGCCCCCACCGTATGCCGTGTGCCGTACCGGGGGCGTCATTCCACCGGCACGTCCCCGAAGCGGCCCGCCCCCGGCGCCGCGGGACCGTCAGCCTCGGGACCTACAGTGTCCGGGTGAGTGCTGCCGACGAGACCTTTCTGGACCTGGCCCTCTCCCGGTCCCGGGTGGACCGGCTCGCGCGCGTGCGGACCGACGACGCCGAGCTGGGTGCGCTCCTCGACCGCCCGCAGACGCGCGTGCTCGAGCTGCGCGGGGACGCGGTGGCGGTCCTGGCGGGCCCGGCGCGGCTGCGGCTGCGCCCGCCCCGGGAGGGCGACGCCGGGCGGGAGCCCTGGTTCCTCGGCCGGGACGCCGGGGTCGACTACGTGGCGGTGACCGCGCCGCGGGAGACGCGCGAGGGCGAGGACCCTACGCAGGAGGGTGAGGACCTGACCTGGGCCGGGCTGCGAGAGGTCGGCGCCGACCTCGACGACCGGGACGCGGGGCTGCTCACGGCGGCGACCGCGCTGCGGGCCTGGCACGACCGTCACGGTCACTGTCCCCGGTGCGGGGCAGCGACGGAGGTGGTGCAGGGAGGGTGGCTGCGCCGCTGCCCGAGCGACGGGTCGGAGCACCACCCGCGCACCGATCCCGCCGTCATCATGGCGGTCACGGACCCGGACGACCGGCTCCTGCTCGCCACCGGCCTACCGTGGCCCGAGGGGCGGTTGTCCGTCCTCGCCGGGTTCGTGGAGGCGGGCGAGTCCCTGGAGGCGGCGGTGGCCCGCGAGGTGGAGGAGGAGGTCGGCGTCCAGATCGACGGCCTGGTCTACCGCGGCAACCAGCCGTGGCCCTTCCCGGGATCGCTGATGCTCGCCTTCCGCGCCCGGACCGGCCAGACCCACCTCACCGTCCAGGAGAGCGAGCTGCGGTCCGCCTCCTGGTACACCCGGGACCAGCTGAGCGAGGGGCTCCGGGAGGGGCGCGTCACCCTGCCCTCCCGCGTCTCGGTCGCCCACCGGCTCATCGAGGAGTGGTTCGGCGGTCCGCTGCCCGGGCACGGCCCTGCGGTGCCCCGGTGAGCACAGCCCCGGACCCCGACACCATCCTCGACGGCCTCGACCCCGAGCAGCGGGAGGTGGCGGCCGCGCCCCTGGGACCGATGGTGGTGCTCGCCGGTGCCGGGACCGGCAAGACCCGGGCCATCACCCACCGGATCGCCTACGGGGTCGCGAGCGGCGCCTACCCCCCCGACCGGCTCCTCGCCGTCACCTTCACCGCACGCGCGGCGGGGGAGATGCGGACCCGTCTGCGCGACCTCGGCGTCCGGGGGGTCCAGGCTCGGACGTTCCACGCCGCGGCCCTGCGCCAGCTGCAGTTCTTCTGGCCGCAGGCGGTGGGCGGTCCGCCCCCGACCGTCGTCGCGCACAAGGCACCGGCGGTGGCCGAGGCCGCCGGCCGGCTGCGGCTGCGCCTGGATCGCCCCGCACTGCGCGACGTGGCGGCCGAGATCGAGTGGGCCAAGGTCTCCATGCTCACGGCCCAGACCTACGCGGCGCGGGCGCGCGCCCTGCGTCGGTCGGTGGCCGACCTCGACGCGACCGCGGTGGCCCGGCTGCTGGAGACCTACCACGAGGTGTGCTCCGAGCGTCACGTCATCGACTTCGAGGACGTCCTGCTGCTCACCGTCGGCATGCTCGACGAGCACCCGCAGATCGCCGCCGCCATCCACGACCAGTACCGCCACTTCGTCGTCGACGAGTACCAGGACGTGAACCCGTTGCAGCAGCAGCTGCTCGAGCTGTGGCGGGGGCGGCGCGAGGACGTCTGCGTCGTGGGCGACCCCGCGCAGTCGATCTACTCCTTCACGGGCGCGAGCGCCGACCACCTGCTGGGCTTCTCCACGCTGCACCCGCAGGCGCGCCGTGTGCGCCTCGTCCGCAACTACCGGAGCACCCCGCAGATCGTGCACCTGGCCAACCTGGTGCTGGCCTCGGGCGGCCGGCAGCGGGACACCTCGGGCGACCTGGTGGCGCAGGCGGCCGACGGCCCAGCCCCCGTCCTCACCTCCTACCCCGACGACGAGGCGGAGGCCGCCGGGGTCGCCGACGGCGTCCGGGCGCTGCTGGACGCCGGGCAGGAGGCCAGCGAGATCGCGGTGCTCTACCGCACCAACAGCCAGTCGGAGGTGCTGGAGAGCGCCCTCGCCCGGGCCGGGATCCCCTACCTCGTGCGCGGTGGCGAGCGCTTCTTCTCCCGCGCCGAGGTGCGCAACGCGATCGTGCTGCTGCGGGCCGCGGTGCGCTCCGACGACGGCAGCCGACCGCTGGGCGAGTCGGTCCGGCACGTCCTGGCGGGCGCCGGGTGGGCGCCGAGGCCGCCCGAGGGCTCGGGCGCGGTGAGGGAGCGCTGGGAGAGCCTCCAGGCGCTCGCTCTCCTGGCGGACTCCCTGGTCGAGCAGACCCCGGCTGCGCGGACCGCGGACCTCGTCGCCGAGCTGGACCGACGCGCTCAGGAGCAGCACGCCCCGACCGTCCAGGGCATCACGCTGGCCTCGTTGCACGCCGCGAAGGGCCTGGAGTGGGACGCGGTCTTCCTCATCGGGGCCAGCGACGGGCTGCTGCCCATCACCCTCGCCGACACGCCCGAGCGGGTGGAGGAGGAACGACGCCTCCTCTACGTCGGGCTCACCCGGGCCCGACACCGGCTCACCGTGAGCTGGGCCGGCGCCCGCAGCCCGGGCGGACGGGCGAGCCGCTCGGTCTCACCCTTCCTGGCC
Organism: Serinicoccus chungangensis; assembly: GCF_006337125.1. GTDB lineage: Bacteria > Actinomycetota > Actinomycetes > Actinomycetales > Dermatophilaceae > Ornithinicoccus > Ornithinicoccus chungangensis. The sequence continues at coordinate 2,357,557 of NZ_CP040887.1, read as the reverse complement.
TCGGCCGCCGGGGTCCTCGGCTCGGGGGCGCAGTCCGGGCGCAGGGGAGGCGGCCGTCGCGAGGGTGGTCGGCGCGCGCCCCGGCCACCCCGGACCTGCCGGTCCTGCGGCGCCGTCCTCGCGGGGGCGGGGGAGCGCAAGATCGGCCGGTGCGCCGCGTGCCCACCCACCTACGACGAGGCGACCTTCACCGCGCTGAGGGAGTGGCGACGCGGCGTGGCGGCGCAGGGCGCCGTGCCTGCCTACGTCGTCTTCACCGACGCCACCCTGGTCGCGATCGCCGAGCAGGTGCCGGCCGACCGCGGCGCGCTGTCGCAGATCTCGGGGGTGGGGGAGCGCAAGCTGGAGATGTACGGCGACGCGGTGCTGGCGATCCTCTCGGACACGCCTCCCGCCGCCGGCTGAGGCCGGTCCCCGAAAAAGCGTTGCGCCGCGCTCGAGGGGGGCATACAGTGACCGAGTCAAGCCCACGGCCCTGGTGCCCTGGGGTCACGCGCACCGAGAGAGGAGGGTGGATCACGATGGAGAACACGATCGTCACCGGCGGCTTCCCCGCCCGAGCGACTCACGCCGCGTCCACCCTCCGGACCGTCCGCCCCCGCGCCACGGTCCTCGTGGAGACGTCCGCCACCGAGCCGTTCGGCTCCGGAAGCGCGCAGACGTCGTTCCCGCACGTTGCCGACCCCTCCCAGGGCCTGGGCTCAGCACGGACACCGTAGAAGGCTTTCCTTCCCGTTCCGGCCGCGAGTCCTCGCCAGAGGATCCGCGGCCGTTCTCGTTGCTCGCCGGTCACGCCGGCGTCATCGGCGGTCCTGGATCCGACCACCTCGGAAGACAGACGCCATGACGACCAGCCCCCGACCCCAGCAGCACCGACATCAGGAAGGAACCACCGTGTATCCCGCAGCGCGTCGAGAGCACGACACCACCCACGCACTCCTCGGACCCCAGCTGGTGCCCGGACGTGCGGCAGTGCCGTGCCACGAGCACCCGGCGGACCTGTGGTTCGCCGAGCTCCCCGCGGAGGTCGAGCACGCCAAGGAGCTCTGCGGTCCCTGCCCGGTGCGCGAGCAGTGCCTCGCCGGGGCCCTCGAGCGGCGCGAACCCTGGGGCGTGTGGGGCGGACAGCTGCTGCTGCAGGGCCGGGTGGTGCCGCGCAAGCGGCCCCGGGGCCGGCCCCGCAAGGACGAGGTGGCGGCCTGAGCGGTGCACCGGGGTCGGCGCTCAGCCGACCCCGGCGGCCCCGTGCCACGGACAGGCGACGTGCCGGGACCAGCGGCGGGTGACGAGGTGCGGGTGCCAGGGGCCCACCTCGTGGGCGGCCCCGGTGGCCGTGGGAGGGACGCGGGCGGTGAGCAGCGCGACCAGCGCGACCACCACGCGGACCACCTCGTCGGACACCTCCGGTGGCAGCGGTGCGGTGAGCGGGTCCTCGAGCGCGGCGGCCCGGGCGGGCCAGGTCGGGTCGTGGTCACGGCGGTGCAGGTCGAGGCAGTGCAGGCACGGTCCGCCGGGCAGGCCCGTCCACGGCCCGATGACCACCCGGGCGCTCTGCGCCACCACCGGGAGCACCGCCCGGCCGACCAGCCCGGGCTGCCGGGCCGTCCCGACGGGCACGAGGTGGTCGTGCACGCTCACGACGGCGCGCCCGGTCGTGGTCGGCCGTTCCGGGGGCACCCCGGGCTGCCCGTGCCGGTCCGCAGGGACGTCGGGGCGCGGCGCCGCGCCGTCCGTGAGGCAGGCGCGCAGCCTGCCGACCAGGTGACCAGGCCCACGGACGTCGGTGGCGGTGACGTCACGGTCCCGACGCGCCGGGGTGGCCGCGAGCCGCTCGACCACCCTCCACCCCAGGGTCGGTGCAGGCCCCGTGGGGAGTCCGCCCGACACCGCCCACGCACCGGGACCCACACCGAGCTGGAGGGCGCCGTCCGGGCCGGGAGGCCACCAGTGGTGTCCGCCGTCGGCCGTCCGCCCGTCCGTCATGGACCGACCCTGCCACGCGCAGGGCGGGGGTCGGCCGGCTGTCCACAGGGCCGGGCCTCAGCCCTCAGGCGTCGTCGCGGCCCTGCGGACCGGGATCCTCGCCATCGCTCAGCAGCCGCTCGATGTCCTCGTCGGTGACCGTCAGCCCGGCCGCCAGCGCACCGTGCCGCTCCACGAAGCCCAGCGGGTCGTCGAGGTCGGCGCCGGTGGGTGCGACGTCGGGGTGTCCCCAGGCCTCGTCCCGGGCGTCGCGTCCGTGGCGGGACTCCAGCGCCGCCCACAGGTTGGCGGCGTCCCGCAGCCGACGCGGCCTCAGCTCCAGCCCCACCAGCGAGGCGAAGGTCCGTTCTGCGGGACCACCGGTCGCCCGTCGGCGGCGGACCGCCTCCGCGAGCGCCTCGGCGTGGGGAAGGTGCGGGCCGACCGCCTGGGCGGCCACGACGTCGACCCAGCCCTCGACGAGGGCGAGCAGCGTCTCGAGCCGGGTCAGCGCGGCCTGCTGCGCGGGGCTGTGGTCGTTGGAGAACAGGCTGTCCCCGAGGGCGTCCTGGAGCGACCCCGGATCCTGCGGGTCGACGTGACGGACCGCCTCCTCGATGCCCTCGGTGTTGATCCGGATGTCACGGGCGTACTCCTCGACCGCCGTCAGCAGCTGCGGCCCGAGCCAGGGCGCCCCGGCGAAGAGCCGCACCCGGGCCGCCTCGCGCACGGCGAGGTAGAGGTGCAGCTCGCCGGCGTCCACCTCGAGGCCGTCGGCGAAGTCGGCGACGTTGGCCGGCAGGATCGCCACGCTCTCGTCGCCGAGGATCGGCAGACCCACCTCGGTGCCGGAGAGCACCTCGCCGGCCAGGGTGCCGACGGCCTGTCCGACCTGGCCGCCGAACATGCTGGCCGACATGCGCCGCACCATGGGGGCCATCTGGCCCATCATCGCCGCCGGGTTCATCCCGGGGGGAAGGCCCGGGATGGGGGGTGCCCCCTCCTCGCCCAGCTGACCCAGCTGCTGCTCCATGGCGGCGGTCATCGCGGACTGCAGACCCTCGGCCACGGGTGCGGTCAACCGCTCCCACAGGGGGAGGGTGCGCTCCACCCACTCGGCCCGGCTCAGCGCCAGGGCGGCGCCCTCCGGCCGGGGGAGGTCGGTCACCTGGTCGATCCACAGCGTCGCCACCTGGACCACCTGCTCGACGTCGCGCCGGGTGCTCTCGCTGATCGACGAGTCGTCCTCGGCGACCGCCTGGCGGGCGACGTCGCGGGCGAGCTCGGAGTTGACCGGGCCGTCGTCACCACCGCCGCCGCCCATGAGCATCTCGAGCTGGGAGCGCATCTGCGCCACCTGGTCGGGGCCGAGGTCGCCCAGCCCCATGGAGCTGAGGGTCTCGCGCAGCTCGGGCGGGACGGGCCCGCCGAACAGCGCCTCGAGCGGGTCGGGCTCGTCGCGACGCTCCGGGTTGTCCTGATCTGCCACGGTCCTCGTCCTTCTCCTTCGGGGGTGCCGGCGCCCCAGCCTGTCACGAGACGGACGGCGACGCCGGGCGCCGGTCGTGCGGGCCGTCCCTTCCCTGGTCTCAACAACGGCGGGGGCGGCAGAGTTCCCGCCGCCTGCGGGGCGGTCCGGGAGCCGTCAGGGAGATCAGGCATGATGACGCGATGAGCGAGGACCAGTCCATCGTCGCGGGGGTGCGTGACGCGCCGTTGTCCGTCGACGAGGCCCTGAGCGCCGTGCGGCACCCGAGGGCGGGCGCGGTGACCATCTTCGTCGGGACGGTCCGCGACCACGACTCCGGACGCGCCGGGGTGACCCGTCTCGACTACTCGGCGCACCCGGAGGCCGGCGAGCGGCTGACGGCGCTGGCGACGTCGGTGGCGCAGCAGGACCAGGTGCACGGGGTGTATGCCGTGCACCGGGTCGGTGCGCTGGAGGTCGGCGACCTCGCCGTGGTGTGCGCCGTCGCGGCCGAGCACCGTGCCGAGGCCTTCGAGGCGGGCCGCCGGCTCATCGAGGAGCTGAAGAGCGGCATACCCATCTGGAAGCGGCAGGAGTTCGACGGTCACGAGCACGAGTGGGTGGGCCTGTGAGCGCGGACGTGCCGACCGGGACCGAGGGACGGACGGGCCAGCCCCCGCACACGCGCGTCGGGGTCAGCGCCGCCGTGCTGCTCGTCGTGGTCGCCGCGGGCGTGCTCACCGGGTCGGTGCTCAACCTCGTCACGGTGCAGCGGGTCATCTACGTGCCTGGCCCCGTCTACGACACCCTCGGGCAGATCGACGGCGCCGACATCGTCAGCGTGGACGACGAGCTCCCCACCTACGACGACACCGAGGGTCATCTCTACTTCACGACCATCCGGCTCCAGGGCGGGCCGGGTGACACCGTCTCGGCGTGGGAGGCGCTGCGGGCGAGCATCGACCCCTCCACCACCGTGGTGCCGCGCGAGGAGGTCTTCCCCGAGGACGTCACCGCCGAGCAGGTGCGGGAGCAGAACACCGAGCTCATGCAGCACTCCCAGGACGACGCGGCCGTGGTGGCGCTGCGGGCGCAGGGGGTGCAGATCGACGAGAACGTCGTCGTGGCCCAGGTCATCGCCGATGCCCCCGCCGACGGGGTGCTCGAGGTCGAGGACGAGATCGTCCGGGTGGCCGGCCAGGAGGTCAGCGACACGACGGCCGTCCGCGACCAGATCCAGGCCGTCGAGCCCGGGCAGGAGGTCCCGGTCACGGTCCTGCGCGGCGGCGAGGAGGTCGAGCTCGACGTGCCCACCCGCCTGGACGAGGAGAGCGGGCGCACGATCGTGGGCGTCTACCTCGCGCCGGTCTACGACAACCCCTACGAGGTCACCATCGACGCCGGCAACGTGGGTGGACCCAGCGCGGGCCTGATGTTCTCGCTGGCGGTCTACGACGAGATCACGCCGGGTGCCCTCACCGGGGGACGCTCCATCGCCGGCACCGGGACGATCACGGGTGACGGGACGGTCGGGGGCATCGGGGGGATCACGCAGAAGATGTATGCCGCCCGCGAGGCGGGCGCCGAGGTCTTCTTCGCCCCCAGCGACAACTGCACCGAGGTCGTCGAGAGCGACCCGGGCGGGCTCACGGTGGTGCCCGTCGGGACCTTCGACGACGCGTTGGCGGTCATCGACGAGCTCGAGGCGTCCTCCGGCACAGCGGCGGACGACCTGTCCCTCCCCACCTGCGCCGAGGAGCTCGAGGACCAGGCCGAGCAGACCGGCTGACCTAGTCCGACCCGTCGACGAGGGTCGAGGCCAGCGCGTGGGTCAGCCCGGGGGCGATGTCCGGCCCCACGGCCACGGCGTCGTCCTCGTCGAAGTCACGCTGCCGCAGCAGGCAGGTGCGTGAGCCGTCCCGCAGGCAGGCGGCCAGCAGCCGGACGTCCTTGCGGTCGGGGTGGGCCATCAGGGCGTCCGTCGCCTCCCGCGGCCCCTGCGGGAGCTCGCGCTCGGCCTCCGGTGGCACGACGATGCGCTCGACCGACAGCGCCACGCCCTCGACGTCCGGCGGCCAGGCCATCCGGCCCAGCAGCGACTCCAGGTCGGCGGTCGGGGGCAGCCGCTCCTGCTCGACGGCCGTGAACCCGTCGTCCTCGGGATCGGCGAGCTGGCCGGCGAGGGAGGGCTCCCGCTCGCGCAGCAGCGCGGTGCGCACGAGCGCGAACAGCCGGGGCGGCTGGTCCCACCCCGAGCGCGCGACATGCTTCTCGGTGTCGACGGCAGCCCGCAGCAGGGCGCTCGGGCGGGACGGGTCGGTGGCCGCAGGGGCATCAGGGTCGATGGGGGACACGTCGCCCATCGTCGCATCCGGGTCGCCGTGGGGACGCACAGAGACGGCAGTTACGCTGCCACGGTGAGCGAGCGCGAGCCAGAGCCCGGCCCGGACCCGGACGAGAGCGGCGGTGGAGCTGCCGGTAACGGCGGCGGACCCGCCGGTCAGGGCTGGTCTGGAGGACGCCAAGAGCGCGCCGGCGCCGATCCCGGAGCCCGCGGCGGTGGACCCGGTCGTCCGGCCTCCGGGAGCGGGGGAGGGGGCGGCAGGGGTCGCTCGGGCCGCGGCGGCAGGGGGCTTCCCCGAGGACGGGTCCTGCCGACCGTGCTCATCGTGCTCGCGCTGCTCAGCCTGCTGGGCTGGGGCGCGACGCTGTGGACCGACCTGCTGTGGTTCCAGGCGCTGGGTTTCCGCGAGGTGCTGGTCACGCGGCTCCTCACCCAGGTCGGGTTGTTCGTCCTGGCGGCGGTGGTCACGGCAGGCGTCGTGTGGTCCGGTCTCTGGCTCGGTTGGCGGCACCGGCCGATCTACGCACCCTCGACCCCGGAGCAGGCCGCCCTCGACCGTTACCGCAGCGCGCTGGACCCGGTGCGCCGGCTCGTCTTCATCGCCGTGCCCGCGGTGCTCGGGCTGTTCGCCGGCACCGCCGCCGCCGCCCAGTGGCAGACGGTCCTGCTCTTCATCCACCGTCAGCCCTTCGGTGAGGTCGACCCCGAGTTCGGGATGGATGTCGGGTTCTTCGTCTTCAGCCTCCCGTTCTGGCAGATGGCCATCTCCTTCGCCACTCTGGTCCTGGGGCTCAGCCTCATCGGGGCCCTCCTCACCCACTACATCTACGGCGGCATCCAGCTGCAGGGGGGCAGCCGAGGCCGGCGCACGACGACCGCGGCGCGCATCCACCTCGCGGTGCTCCTCGCGCTCATCCTCGTCGTGCGGGCCGCCGGCTACTGGGTCGAGCGCTTCTCGCTGTCGATGACCCAGCACGCCCGCATCACCGGCATGACCTACACCGACGTCAACGCGCTGCTGCCGACCCGCAGCATCCTGGCGGTGGCCGCGCTGCTCTGCGCGGCCTTCTTCATCGCGACCATCTGGACGAGGACGTGGCGGCTGCCCATCGTCGGGCTGGCCGGCCTCCTGGTCATCGCGCTGGTGCTGGGCGGCGTGTACCCCTCGCTGGTGCAGCAGTTCCGGGTGAACCCCTCGGAGGCCCAGCTGGAGGCGCCCTACATCCAGCGGGCGATCGACTCGACCCTCCGCGCCTACGAGCTGGAGGACATCGAGAAGACCGACTACAACGCCGTGACCGAGGCCGAGCCGGGCCAGCTGCGCAGCGACGCCGAGACCATCCCCGGCATCCGCATCGTGGACCCCTCCATCGTCTCCCCGACGTTCCGGCAGCTGCAGGGTGTCCGCAACTACTACCAGTTCCCCGAGGCCCTCGACGTCGATCGCTACGAGGTCGACGGCGAGCTGGTCGACACCGTCATAGCGGTCCGCGAGCTGAACCTGGGTGGCATTTCCGCGGACCAGCGCAACTGGGTGAACGACCACACGGTCTACACGCACGGGTTCGGGGTCGTGGCCAGCTATGGCAACCGTCGCTCGCCCGAGGGCGAGCCGATCTTCTTCGAGCAGAACATCCCGCCGGTCGGCGAGCTGGGGGAGTACGAGCCGCGGATCTACTTCGGCGAGTCCTCGCCCGAGTACTCCATCGTCGGGGCACCCGCGGACGAGCCCCCGCGTGAACTGGACTACCCGGTCAGCGGGCAGGACACCGGTGAGGTGCGCAACACCTACAGCGGTGGCGGCGGGGTGGCCATGGGCACCTTCGCGCGCCGGGCGGCCTACGCGATCAAGTACCGGCAGGTCGAGATCATGCTGTCGGACTCGGTCAACAGCGAGTCGCGCATGCTCGACCACCGCGATCCGCGCGAGCGTGTAGCGCGGGTGGCGCCGTGGCTGCGGCTGGACGGCAACCCCTACCCGGCGGTGGTCGGCGGCCGGGTGAAGTGGATCGTCGACGGCTACACCGTCAGCGACCGCTACCCCTACAGCCAGATGGAGGAGCTGGGCGAGGTCACCGTCGACTCGGTGCAGGCGACGGCCGACAACGTCACCTCGATCGGAGGTGGCCAGGTCAACTACATCCGCAACTCGGTCAAGGCCACCGTCGACGCCTACGACGGCAGCGTCGACCTGTATGCCTGGGACGAAGAGGACCCGCTGCTGCGGGCCTGGTCTGCGGCCTTCGACAACACCGTGCAGCCGCTGTCCGAGATCGACGGGGAGCTGATGGCGCACCTGCGCTACCCGGAGGACCTCTTCAAGGTGCAGCGTGAGGTGCTCGCCCGCTACCACGTGGACGACGCCGGGTCCTTCTTCACCGGGCAAGACTTCTGGGCGGTCTCCGAGGACCCGACCGTCTCGGGCGAGAACCAGCCGGACATGCCTCCCTACTACCTGTCGGTGACGATGCCCGGTCAGGAGGAGCCGACCTTCAGCCTCACCACGACTTACATCCCGCGCGGCGACGAGCGGCAGAACCTCACCGGGTACGTCGCCGTGGACGCTGAGGCGGGCACGACCTCCGGCGAACGGCGCGAGGGCTACGGGCAGATGCGCATGCTCGTGCTTCCCCGCGACACCACGGTGCGCGGACCCGGGCAGTTCCAGAACGACATCAACTCCTCGGACGCCAACTCCGAGGCCTTCGGTCAGACGCTGTCCCAGTTCCTCAACCTGAACCGGAACGCCGAGGCGTCGGAGGTCCTCATGGGCAACCTGCTCACCCTCCCGGTCGGAGGCGGGCTGCTCTACGTGGAGCCCGTCTACGTGCAGGCCCAGGGTGGCAACGCCTTCCCGCTGCAGCGCATCGTCGTCGTGGCCTTCGGCAACGACCTCGCCTGGTCCGACACCCTCGACGGGGCGCTGGACGAGCTCTTCGGTGGTGACTCCGGAGCGACGGCCGGGGACGCCGGGGACGCCGGCCGCCCCGCCGACGGCGAGGCTCCGGACGACGGGGACGGCGCGTCCGGTGGCGAGGGCGACGGCGGGTCCGGCGAGGTGGACCAGGACGCGCTGGCGCAGGCGCTGGCCGACATCCAGGCCGCCTACGACGACGGCCAGGCCGCGCTCGCGGAGAGCGACTGGGAGGCCTACGGCCAGGCCCAGGAGCGGCTGCGGGAGGCCATCGACCGTGCGGTCGAGGCCGACCCCTCCGGCGGCTCGGTGAGCGTCGGCGGCGACGACGACGCGAGCGACGACGGAGCGGCGCAGACGCAGGAGCCCTGAGCCCGGCCCGCGACCGGGATTTGGTGGGTGGCTCACCATCACGTAAGGTGGTGCTCACCACGACGCGGGGTGGAGCAGTTCGGTAGCTCGCCGGGCTCATAACCCGGAGGTCGCAGGTTCAAATCCTGCCCCCGCTACGCATCGCGTCGGACGCGCACGAAGGCCCGGACCACACGGTCCGGCCCTTCGTCGTCCCCCAGGCGTTCCCTCATGCGTCCCCAGGAGCTCCCGGTGCGTCCGCCGTCGCGTCGACCGGGCCCCGACGGGGTGCACCCGCCCGGGGACGAGGCGCATAGGCTGGCGTCCCTATGCCCCTGGACCTGCCTGTCGCCCGCCGGACCCTGGCCAACGGCCTGCAGGTCGTCGTCAGCGAGGACCACGCCGTCCCGAGCGTCAGCCTGAACCTCTGGGTCGATGTGGGGTCGCGCCACGAGGAGCCGGGGCGGACCGGGCTGGCGCACCTGTTGGAGCACCTCATGTTCCAGGGCAGCGAGCTGGTCGCCGAGGGCGAGCACATGGCGGCGCTCATGGCGCGCGGGGGGCGGGCCAACGCGACGACGAGCTTCGACCGCACGTCCTACGTCGCCTCCGTCCCGCGCAACGCGCTCGAGCTCGCGCTGTGGATGGAGGCGGACCGGCAGGGGCACCTGCTGCCGGCGCTCACCCAGGGCACCCTGGACAACCAGCGCGACGTCGTGGTGGAGGAGAAGCGCCAGCGCTACGACAGCGTGCCGTACGGCACCGCGCTCTCCCGGCTGGGTGAGCTCGTGTTCCCTCCCGGTCACCCCTACCACCACCCGACCATCGGCTCGATGACGGACCTGCGGGCCGCGACCCTCGACGACGTCCGGGCGTTCTACCCGGCGCACTACGGTCCGCGCACCAGCGTGCTCAGCCTCGTCGGCGACGTGGGTGTCGAGGAGGGGTTCGACCTCGTCGACACCTACTTCGGCCACCTGCAGGACGCCACGGCGCCGCGGCCGCCACGGAGCCCTGCGCTCCCACCGCTGACCGGCCCGGTGCGTGAGGTCGTCGTGGGCGGGCCGGAGCTGCCCTCCGAGCGCATCTACCTCGCGGCCCGTCTCCCCGGGGTCACCGAGCCGGACTTCCTGCCCTGCGCCATGGCTCTGGACGCGCTGGTCTCCTCGTCCGTCTCCCGGGTCCACGAACGGCTGGTGAGGGGAGCCGACGTCGTCAGCGGCGCGTCCGCGAGCGCGCTGGGGCTGCGGGACGGCACGTCCCTCGGACTCCTGGTCCTCGACGTGACCGAGGGTGTGGACCCCCGGACGGTCGAGGAGGAGCTCGGCGAGATCCTGGTGGACTTCGCCGACGGTGGGCCGAGGCCGGTCGAGGTGGAGGCGTCGGCGGCGGACACGGAGCGGTCGTGGCTGGAGGCCCTCTCCGGTCACGACGAGCGGGCCGACCTGCTCAGCAGGGCGACGCTCCTCTTCGACGACCCGGCTCAGGTCGCCCGCTACGTCGACGAGGTGCTCGCCGTGACGCCGGAGCAGGTGGGCCGTGCCGCGGCGCGTCACCTCGTCCCGGAGGCCATGGCCACGCTGGTCTACCGCTGGGAGGAGGAGGGATGACGCCGCCCGCCCGCGTCCGCCGACGCCCGGAGGTGGGGGAGCCCGCGCTCTGGCGCTTCCCCGAGCCCGCCCGGACCCGGCTGCCGAACGGCCTGGACCTCCTGGTCGTCGACCGGCCCGGCCAGCACGTGCTCTCGCTGCGCGTCGCGCTCCCCGCGCCGATCAGCCGCGAGGAGCCGGGCAGCGAGGGCTCGACCCTCATGATGGCTCGCTGCCTCGACGAGGGCACGGCCGCACGCCCGGCGACCGAGCTCGCCGAGCTCCTCGAGCGTCACGGCATCGCGCTGGGCGCCGGGGCCGGGGAGCACGTCGTCCACCTCGGGCTCGAGGTGACCGCGCGGCACCTCGGCACGGCCCTGGACCTGCTCGTCGAGTGCCTGGGGGAGCCGACCTTCCCCGAGGCCGAGGTGGCGCGCCAGGTGCGCCACCGCCTGACCGACGTCGCCCACGAGCTGGCGGACCCCACCGGCCGGGCCCACCACGAGCTGCGCCAGGCCTACTACGCGGCCGGGGAGCGGGCGCGCGTGCCCTTCGGGGGGACGACCGCCTCCGTCGCCTCCCTCACGCCGGACGTCCTGCGGTCCCGGCACGGCACGCTGGGGCCGCAGGGAGGGGTGGTCGTCCTGGCCGGGGACCTCTCGGCGGTCGGGGACCCGGTCCGGCTGCTGTCCGGCACGCTGGGGTCGTGGCAGCCGTCCTCCCCGCCCGGGTCCGTCGGGCGGCCGCGCCGGGCGGAGCGAGCGGCCGACGCCGACCAGGTGGTGCTGGTGCCCCGACCCGGCGCTGGCCAGACCGAGCTGCTCCTCGCGCGCCCCGGACCGGACCGGCGGACGCCCCACGGGTGGGGCACCTACCAGACCCTCTCGATGCTCTTCGGCGGCGCTCCGCACGCACGTCTGGACCGCGTCCTGCGGGAGCAGCGTGGCTGGACCTACGGGATGCGGCTCGGTTTCCGGCCGCGGCAGGTCGGAGGGCAGTGCGTGGTCGGGGGTGCGGTCCGCGCGGACGCGACCCTGCCGGCCCTGGAGGAGACGCTGCGCATCCTCGACACGCCGGGGGAGGACCTGACCGGGCGCGAGGTCCGCGAGGCGGCCGACTTCGTCGCCATGACCGCGCCGGCCCGCTACCTCACCGCGGACAGCATCGCCGACGAGCTCGTCTCGCTCGTGGGCGACGGGCTCGGCCCGGAGACGGTGACCAGGACCCTGCAGCAGGTGCGCGACCTGACGCCGTCCGGGGCGGCGCAGGCGTGGGACGAGGTCCGGACCGGGCCGGGGTGGACGGTGGTCGTCGTCGGCGACCCCGAGGCCATCGCCCCGGTCGCGCAGGCCGGTCTCGGGACCGTGCGGACGGCCGAGCCGCCGCAGGTCAGCCCTCGGCCGTCCCGCCCGCCTGGCCCAGCATCGTGAGCACCTCCTCGTGCACCCTCCCGTTGGTGGCCACCACCGGGTGGGCCTGAGCCGTCGGGCTCAGCGGCGAGGCGGCCGGGGCGCCGGCCAGGTCGGTGACGGTGCCACCCGCCTCGCGCAGCAGCGGTGCGAGCGTCGCCAGCTGGTAGCCGTCGGCCCACGCGGCGAGGGCGAGGTCCACCGCGCCCTCGGCGACCAGGGCGTGGCTCCAGAACTCGCCGTAGGCGCGCGTGCGCCACACCCGGTCGGTCAGCGCGGCGAACCCGGCGCCGTGGTCGCCGTGCACCCACCCCGCCACGTCGTCGGTCGACAGGGAGGCGTGGTCGAGCACCTCGGTCTCGGACACCTCGATCCGTCGCGCCCGGGACAGCGTCCGGCCGGTCCACGCTCCCGAACCGACGCCGGCCCACCAGCGCCGCGCGAGCAGGGGCGCGGCGACGAGACCCAGCACCGGCTCGTCCTCGACGACCAGGCTGATGAGGGTGGCCCAGACCGGCACGCCCCGCACGTAGTTGGCCGTGCCGTCGATGGCGTCGACCACCCACCGCCGGGCGCCGTGCCCCGCCGGCTCCATGGTGCGCCCCTCGACCCGGTCGCGCGGGCGGGTGCGGTGCAGCTGGTGGCGCAGCAGCTCCTCCAGCCGCTGGGCGGCCGGCGTGACGAGCGCCCCGTCCGCGTCCACCTCGACCTCGTCCTGCAGCGCCCCGAAGAGCTCGAGGGAGGTGCGCTCGACCGCGTCCGCGAGGACGTGGGCGAGTCTGAGGTCGTCGTCGTAGCCAGGCACCCGTTCACCGTAACCGCTGGTCAGCGTTCAGCCGTGGTCCTCACCGGTCCGGCTGCGCAGCAACCGGCGCAACGACTCCAGCCGGGCGGCACCGGCCGGCCCCGCGCGCCCCTCGTCCACCCAGGCGTCCAGGGCGCAGTCCGGCTCGTCGTGGCTGCAGCCGCGTGGGCACCCCGCGGTCCCCGCGGCGAGGTCCTCGAAGTGCTCCACGAAGCTGGCCGGGTCGACGTGCCCGAGGCCGAACGAGCGCACACCGGGGGTGTCGACCACCCACCCGCCTCCGGCCAGCTCCAGGGCGACGGCCGAGGTGGAGGTGTGCCGCCCCCGTCCCGTGACCGCGTTGACCGCACCCGTCGAGCGGGCGGCGTCGGGCACGAGGGCGTTGACGAGGGTCGACTTGCCCACCCCCGAGTGGCCGACGAGCACGCTGGTGCGGCCGAGCAGGGCCTCGCGCACCCGCTCGACGGCGGCCGGGTCGACGGCGCCGCCGCCCTCGCCGGGCACCGTGGCCGTCACGACGGAGGGCACGTCGAGCGCCGCGTAGTGGCGCAGGAAGGCGTCGGGGGAGGCCAGGTCGGCCTTGGTGAGGACCAGCAGCGGGTCGAGGCCCGCGTCGTAGGCGGCGACCAGGCACCGGTCCACCATGCGCTCGCGCGGCTCGGGGTCGGCGAGGGCGGTCACGACGACCAGCTGGTCGGCGTTGGCGACGATGACCCGCTCCACGGTGTCCGAGTCGTCCGCGCTGCGCCGCAGCACGGTGCGCCGTTCCTCGACCCGCACGATGCGGGCCAGCGAGTCGGGTCGCCCGGTCGTGTCGCCCACCATCCCGACCCGGTCGCCGACGACGATGCGGCTGCGCCCCAGCTCGCGGGCCCTCATGGCGACGACCGTCCGGTCCGCCACCCTGGCGGTGTAGCGCCCCCGGTCGACCGTGGTGACCACCCCGCGGACGGCGTCGTCGTGGGAGGGCCGGTCCTTGGTGCGGGGCCGCGACCCCTTGCGGGAGGGCCGGACGCGCACGTCCGACTCGTCGAGGTGGTCGTAGCGACCGCTCATGCGGGGCTCATCCCTCGTCCCCGCCGGCAGCGCCGAGGGCCTGCTCCCAGGCCAGGTCGAAGCCGGGGAAGGTCTTGCCCGCCGCCCCCGGGTCCTCGAGCACGACGTCGGGCACCACGGACCCGACCACCGCGCCGAACATCACCATCCGGTGGTCGTGGTAGGTGCGCAGCCGGGTGCCCACGAGGTCGCCGGGCTCGATGGCGAGGCCGTCGGGCAGCTCCTGCGCGTGGGCGCCCAGGCGTCCCAGCTCGGCAGCCAGGGCGGCGAGGCGGTCGGTCTCGTGCCCCCGGAGGTGCGCCACCCCGCGCAGCCGGCTGGGGGAGTCGGCCAGCGCGCAGAGTGCGGCGACCACGGGGGTGAGCTCCCCCACCTCGGACAGGTCCAGGTCGACGCCGGACAGCCGCCCGTCCGCGGCACCGGTCGCGAGCAGCCCTTCGGCGGTGGTCTCGGTGCGGGCTCCGACGGCCTCCAGGACCTCGCGCATCCGCGCACCCGGCTGGGTGGTCCGCTCCGGCCAGCCCGGCACCAGGACCGATCCTCCCGTGGCCGCCGCCAGGGCGAGGAAGGGGGCGGCCGAGGACAGGTCGGGCTCCACGGCCACGTCGAACGCGCGCACCGGGCCGGGAGGGACCAGCCAGCTCGTCGGGTCCGGGCGCTGGACGTGGACGCCGACCGCGCCCAGGACGTCCAGCGTCATCTCGATGTGCGGCAGGCTCGGCAGCGTCGTCCCGGTGTGCTCCAGCCGGAGGCCGGCCGGGTATGCCGCACCCGCGAGCAGCAGCGCGGAGACGAACTGCGAGCTGGCGGAGGCGTCCATGCGGACGTGCGGGGCGCGGCCGGAGCCGTCGTCGCGCAGCGGGCCGAGGACCTCGAAGGGCAGGGTCCCCCTCCCACCGTCGTGGACGTCGACCCCGATGTCGGCGAGCGCCCGGAGCACCGGCCCGACCGGCCGGGCACGGGCGCTCGGGTGCCCGTCGAAGCGGACCATGCCGTCGGCCAGGGCCGCGACCGGTGGGACGAAGCGCATGACCGTGCCGGCCTGCCCGCAGTCGACGTCCACCCCACCCCGAGGTCCTCCCTCCGGCGGCCGGACCACCCAGGCCTCCGGGTCCTCGTCGTCCACTTCCGCACCGAGGGCCCGCAGCGCGCCGACCATGTGCAGGCTGTCGTCGGACCGCAGCGGGTGACGCAGGGTGCTCGGCCCGTCCGCCAGCAGGGCGAGCACCAGCCAGCGGTTGGTGAGCGACTTGCTGCCCGGCACGCGGACCCGGGCGTCGATCGGGCCGTCGGCGAGGGGCGCGGCCCAGGTCGGCGCGTCGGTCATCGCAGGTGGCTCCCTCGTCGTGGTCTCGGTCCCGGGTCAAACCTAGCGCCTCCACCGCCGCCCGGGACCTTCGGTGCTACCGTTCCCGCGTCGGTCGGTGGGTGCCGTCCGCTCCTCCTGGTCCAGGTCGAGCAGGCTCGGTCCGTCCCGGACCGGCGGACCTGTCCGACGCACCCCTGGCTGCCCGAGGCCGAAGGACCGCCCGAGATGACTCGCTCCCCGGTGTCGAACCGTCGGGCGGTGCTCGGCGGTGCGGGGGTGCTGGCCGCCATGCTGCTGTTCGCCGCCACGGTCGGGGCGGCGATCCATACCACGGGCACGACCTTCGTCTGGTCGGTGAACATGATCAGCGACCTGGGGGACGGCGCCTGCCGGCCCCGGGACGGGCGGTGGATCTGCTCGCCCGGCGCGACGGCGTTCAATGTCGGGCTGCTGCTCACCGGGGTGCTGCTGACGGCGTCAGCGCTCTGCCTGACCGCCCGGTGGGGCCGCTGGCTCGCCGGCAGCGTGGCGGTCATGGGCCTGGGCCTGGTGGTCGCCGCGGTCTTCCCCGCCGGGGACACCGGGGCCGTGCACCTGGCGGGTGTGATCCTGGCGCTGGTGGTCCCGGCAGGAGGTCTCCTGCTCTCCGCCGTGCGGCCGGAGACGGCGTGGCTGGAGCGCGGTCGGCCGACCCGGGGCGTGCTGGCGACGGTGGCGCTGCTCTTCTGCGCCGAGAACCGCGTGCCCCCGGCCCTGGTCCAGGAGGGCACCGGGCAGATGATCATCGTCTCCTGCCTGCTCCTCGCGCTGCTGGTGGAGTCGGTGCGGCTGCTGACCTCGAGGTCGGGCTGAGCGTGCCCGGGGTCAGCCGGTCAGCCGACGGAAGCGGGGCCAGAGGGTCGGCCAGTCCGTGACCGGCCCGGTGCAGTGCAGCAGGGGGACGTGCGCGAGCTCCGGGTGGACGACCGGACCCGTCTGCAGCGACCCCGCCGACCGACAGCCGGCGAAGGCGTCGCGCTGCTGCACGGCGTCCTCGCCGACGAGCAGCACCCGGTCGCTCGTGGGGGGACCGAGGTCCCAGAGCGCGTTGTGGCCGGAGTACACGGCCGCGCGGTCCTCGGGGGTGCCGTAGCGGTGCACCGCTCCGGCCAGGGCGTAGGTGTCGACGACGACGTCCTCCCCCGGCGCCCTCAGGGAGCTGATCTGCTCGGCGTACCCCGGCCAGCCGACCTGGTCGCGGATCGTCGGGTCGACCCGCGACAGCGTCGACAGCCAGGGCTCGGACGGTGGCAGGAGAGGCAGGCAGAGGAGACAGGCGACGACCCCGTTGGCGGCGACCACCAGGGAGCTCCTGCGCGGGCTCCACCGTCGCGCCACCCCCGAGGTCACCCACCCCACGGCCAGGGCGGGCAGCAGCACGCCGACCGGGTAGTAGGGCTGCGAGGGGTGGGCGAGGGTCCAGAGGACGACGACGACGGCCGTCGGCAGCAGGAAGCGGGCGGGGTGGTCGCTGCGCCAGGGGCCGAGGAGCCCGCCCACCCAGACGAGCAGCAGCGGGGGTCCGAGGAAGAGCGCGAGGGCGGGCAGCAGGAGGAGGCGGACGAGATCCCCCTGCTGGTCGACCAGGCCGCTGGAGACCTGGGTCATCGGTATGCCGTGGACGAGCTGCAGCAGCACCTGCGGAGCACCGAGGACGACGAGGGCCAGCGAGCCGTGCAGGGCGTCCCGGGTGAGCAGCACGCCGCGTCGGGCCACCAGCAGGCCGACGAGCAGGGCCGCTGCGAGGACGACGACGAGCAGCTTGTTCCAGCACGCCACGCCGGCGACCGTCCCCGCCCAGAACAGCCCGTGCGGGTGGCCCGTGGTCGCGCGCAGGACGCACAGGACGACGACCTGCCAGGCCAGCAGGTCGAGGCTCGACGTGGTGAAGAGGTGACCCATGATGAGGGGGTAGACCGTGAAGGCGTGCGCCCACCCCGCCAGACGCTGGACCCGCGGGGAGGCACCCAGGGTGCGGGGGTAGAGGGTCGCCACGAACGCGCCCGCGACGGCGGCCGCGACGGCGGGCAGACGCTGCACCCACAGGTCGTCGCTGACCCGGCCGAGCGCCCACGTGATCCAGACGGTCAGGGGAGGCTGGTCCTCGTACCACCACCGGGGCGGCAGCATGCCGAAGTACAGCTCGTCCCAGTGCGGCCCGTAGCGAGGTGCGACGACGAGCAGCACCAGGGCCACCGCCAGCATGGGTGGCGCGGCCACCCGGAGCGGGCTGGGGTCGACCCGGACCGGGACGGCCGACCTCACCGGCTCTCCGCGCGGGCCAGCCACTCCTCGACCTGTCGGACCGCGACGCCGCACCCGTCCTCGCCCTCGACCCGGCGGGCGAGGTCGGCGGCCCGTCGTCGCACCGGTGGCGACAGGGCCTCGGACAGCGCCCGGGTGAGCCTGCTGGTGGACGCCACCGTGCGGGGGACCGGGCGCGGCGCCACCCCCAGGAGGTGCAGCCGCCGGCCCCAGTAGAACTGGTCGGCCAGGTGCGGCACCACGACCGAGGGGGTGCCCGCCCGGACCGCGGCGCCCGTCGTGCCCGCGCCGCCGTGGTGCACGACCGCGCGCACCTTCCCGAACAGCGCGTCGTGCGGTTCCCCGGCGACGGCCAGCAGGTGGGGGTGGGCGCTGGTGTCCCCACCCGCCACCTGGACGAGGGCGTGGACCCCGAGGCGGGCGCAGACCTCCTCCAGGCGGTGCAGCAGGGCGTCCGGGTCGCGCTGGTGCATCGATCCGAAGCCGACGTAGATCCACTCGTGGCCGTCGTCCAGGGCTCGCGCCACCGGCGCCGAGAGCGGCCGCGAGCCGCCCTGAGCCGTCCACCACCCGGTCACGGTGCCGTGCTCCGGGCTGTCGGGGACGAGCTCGCGGCTGAAGGCGTAGAGGGAGCCGTGCGTCGAGGTCGTCAGGGTCACCGGATGGCGGGCGACGAGGTGCAGCCGACCGCGCCGCCACCGGCCGTCGACCCCGCCCAGGTAGCTCTCGACGCCGCGCAGCCCGCGCCGGGCGAGCCGTCGCAGCGGCCCGGGCAGCAGCCACGAGTAGGGGAGGAGGGGCATGGGCCCCCGGAGGTCGGCGTGCTCCGGCCACATGTGCGCCCGGACCACCGGGACGGAGCGGTCCAGGGCCTCGTGCACCGCGGCGATGGCGAAGGTGGACGCCACCAGGACGTCCGCGCCCTCCAGGGCCTCCAGGGCCGGTTGCCGCGCGGAGTCGATGAAGTCCGCGAAGAGCTGCCGGGTACGGCTCAGCTGTCGGGGGCTGCCGCGACGCACAGCCCGGGCCGCCGGGCCGGCGAGCAGCTCCTCGGGGTCGCTGGAGACCTCCGCCACGCGCAGGCCGGGGTGGGCGCCGTCCACGAGCGTCCCGTGCGTGACGAGGGTGACGTCGTGCCCGGCCGCCGCGAAGCGCCCCGCGAGGTGGGTGAAGGGAAGGACGTCGCCCCGGCTGCCGATGGCCGCCACCACCACCCTCATCGTGGGGTCACCCGCCGATCACCTCTCCGCTGACGGGGTCGACCGCCCCCACCAGCTCGGTGGCCGGGAGGGGCTCCACCAGGCCCGCTCCGTTGCTGCCGGCACTGCCCACGGCCCGGCTCACGGGCCAGGCCGTGAAGCGGCCCGGCACGTGCGCCGCCGCGACCATCGACCGGACGTCGTCGGCGTCCGTGAGGCCGGGGTCGAGCCAGTCGCGCCACTGGTCGGGCTCGAGGGCGAGCGGCTGGCGCTCGTGGATGCGGTCCAGGCCCGGCTCCGCAGCGGTGGTGATGACCGCGTAGGTCACCAGCCAGGCGTCCTCGTCGTCGGGCGGGGACTGCGGGTTGCGCCAGAACTCGTAGACGCCGGCCAGCGCCAGCGGCAGGCCGTCTGCGCGACTGACGTAGAAGGGCTGCTTGCGGGGCTTGCCTCTGGTGTCCTTCGCCACCGGGCTGGCCTGCCACTCGTACCACCCGCTGACGGGCACGAGGGCGCGCCGGGCCAGGGCCGCGCGGGAGAAGGCCGGCTTCTCCAGCAGGGTCTCCTGACGCGCGTTGATCATGCGTGCCCCGACGGAGGGGTCCTTGGCCCAGGACGGCACCAGGCCCCAGGTGAGCAGCCGCAGCTGCCGGACCGGGGCCGGGGCGGCGTCGTCGGGGTCCGCGGCCTCCGTGGCGGTCCGAGGCGCGCGGGTCAGCACCACGGGGGCCTGCTTGCTGGGTGCCACGTTGTAGTCGGGCTCGCCCGGCGCCGGCGTCTGTGGGTTCTTCAGCAGGCTGAGCGACCGCTCACCGGTGGCGTCGAGCTCGACGTCGTAGGCCTCGACGAGCTCGTCCGGGTGGGCGCTCGCGGCATACCGTCCGCACATCAGCAGCTCCGGCCTCTCACTGGCGGTAGGCGGACAGGAAGTTGCCCATCCGCTCCAGGGCCGCTCGCAGGTCCGCCCCCCAGGGGAGGGTCACGACGCGCAGGTGGTCGGGGGTGGGCCAGTTGAACCCGGTCCCGTGCACGACGAGGATCTTCTCGCGCTCCAGCAGGTCGAGGCACAGCTGCACGTCGTCGTGGATCTCGTGGACCTCGGGATCGAGGCGGGGGAAGACGTAGAGGGCCCCCCGCGGCTCCACGCAGCTCACCCCCTCCATGGCGTTCAGCATGCCGGTGGCGATGTCGCGCTGCTCGGCGAGGCGACCTCCCGGCGCGACCAGCTCCTCGATGCTCTGGTGGCCGGACACCGCCACCTGGATCGCGTGCTGGGCCGGCACGTTGGGGCACAGCCGGGTGGAGGCGAGCAGCTCGATGCCCTCGAGGAAGCCCCTGGCGTGCGCGGTGGGCCCGGTGATGGCGACCCAGCCGGCCCGGTAGCCGGCCACCCGGTAGGTCTTGGACAGGCCGTTGAAGGTCAGGCAGAGCAGGTCGGGCGCCAACGAGGCGATCGACACGTGCCGGGCGTCGTCGTAGACGATGCGGTCGTAGATCTCGTCGGCCAGCAGCAGCAGGGAGTGCTCGCGCGCCAGCTCGACGACCTGCTCGAGCACCTCGCGCGAGTAGACCGCCCCGGTGGGGTTGTTCGGGTTGATGACGACCAGGGCCTTGGTGCGCGGGGTGATCTTGGCCCGGATGTCCTCCACCTGCGGGTTCCAGCCGTCCGTCTCGTCGCACAGGTAGTGGCGCGGTATGCCGCCGGCCAGGCTCGTCGCAGCGGTCCACAGGGGGTAGTCCGGTGCGGGGACGAGCACCTCGTCGCCGGGGTCGAGAAGGGCGTTGAGCGTCATCATGATGAGCTCGGAGACGCCGTTGCCGAGGTAGACGTGGTCGACGTCGAGCGGGGGGAAGTCCGGCTCGTCCTGGTAGCGGGAGACGACGGCGCGGCGGGCGGGGAGGATGCCCTTGGACTCCGAGTAGCCCTGCGCACCGGGCAGCGCCGCGATCATGTCCTGCAGGATGATGTCGGGGGCCTCGAAGCCGAACGGCGCGGGGTTGCCGATGTTGAGCTTGAGGATGCGGTGCCCCTCCGCCTCCAGGGCCGCCGCCCGGGCCGCCACCGGACCGCGGATCTCGTAGAGGACGTTCTGCAGCTTCGCCGGCTGGGTCAGCGGACGGAGTCGGTCGGGGCGCGCGCTCGGGTTCACCCGCCCATCGTCCCATTCTCCTCCCGCCCACCCGGGAGCCGGGAATGCGCGCGCCCGATCCCCACGTTGACCCCCCAGTTGCGACGACACTGCGGAGGAAACGAGAGTGCTGAGAACCACGACCGCTCCGGGTGAGGCGGCTGGCGGCTTCGCCCTGGCGAGCCCGCACGGGCTAGGCTGGACGGCGATGAGTACTGACCAGCCGGCCGTCGAGGAGATCGACGCCCAGGCAGCGGCAGATGCGACCGTCGACGTCGCGACCGAGAGCCCGCAGGAACGGTCCGCGCGCTTCGAGCGCGAGGCCATGCCGTTGCTGGACCAGATGTACAGCGCGGCGCTGCGGACCACGAGGAACCCGACCGACGCCGAGGACCTGGTGCAGGAGACCTACGCCAAGGCGTTCGCGGCCTTCCATCAGTACCGGCCCGGGACCAACCTGCGCGCCTGGATGTACCGCATCCTCACCAACTCCTACATCAACAGCTACCGCAAGAAGCAGCGCCAGCCGCTGCAGTCGGATGCGGCGGAGGTCGAGGACTACCAGCTGGCGCGGGCCGCCTCCCACACATCGGTGGGGCTGCGCTCGGCCGAGGCGGAGGCGCTGGACCACCTCCCGGACAGCGACGTCACGCGAGCCCTCGCGAGCATCGGTGAGGACTTCCGCATGGCGGTGTACCTCGCCGACGTCGAGGGTTTCTCCTACAAGGAGATCGCCGACATCATGGACACCCCGATCGGCACCGTGATGTCCCGGCTGCACCGGGGTCGCAAGCAGCTGCGGGAGCTCCTGACCGACTACGCCGCGGAGCGCGGCATCACGCGCGCAGGGGAGGGGTCGTGATGGCTCAGGGTCACGAGGCCGACGGGGACGCCGTCGACTGCGCCGGCGTCCTGCTGCGCCTGTTCGAGTTCGTCGACAACGAGACCGGACCGGTGGACCGGGCCCGGATCCAGGCCCACCTGGACGACTGCGGGTCCTGCCTGGCCGAGTACGACCGCGACCTGCTGCTCAAGGCGCTGGTCCGGCGGGCGTGCGCCCGCCAGAGCGCGCCGCCCGAGCTGCGCAGCCAGATCCTCACCCGGATCACCAGCACCCAGGTCACCGTCGTGCGTCGCCGCGACACGTAGGCGCAGGTCACGACCCGGACAGCACGAGGGCCGCCCCGGTCGGGGCGGCCCTCGTGCTGTCGACGCTCAGGCGTTCGGCTTGCGGCCGTGGTTGGCGGCCTTCTTCTTGCGGTCGCGACGCTTGCGGGCTCGCTTGCTCATCTCGTCCTCCCGACGATCGGTGATGGTCCCAGTGTCCCACAGGCTGTCCGTGCCGGGTCGCGGGTGACCGGCGTGTGACTGCCGTCACGGGTATGGTAAAGGTTTGTTCAATTTTGTCCATCCGGGTGGTTCTCGACGCGACTGGCGTGTGACGCGTGTGGCATATTAGGGACAAGCCGGAGGTCTCACCGGCCATCGCTCCTACCCGTCGGGAGCGGCTCTACGGAAGGACACCATCATGTTGCAGCTCATCGCCGACCTCTTCAGCGCGGGGGCATTCGACGCCCTGTTCCGCGTCATCGACGTCGTGCAGTGGAACGGCTGAGCCGACCCACTCACCACTCGAGGGGCGCGGATCGCAACGATCCGCGCCCCTCGTTCATGCCCGTCGTGATGCTGGCGGGCTCGCTCATCCTCCTCGCGGCGGTGCTGGCCGCGGTGGGGGGAGTGCTGCGGCTCCCCGACCGGGGTGCGGGAGTGGGCGTGACGCTCCTGCTCATGGCCCTGGTCACGCTGGGGGTGCAGATCCACGAGCGGGGGATGAGTCACTGGAGCGTGTCGGTCTCCACCGTCGTCCTGGCCGCCGCCATCCCCATCGCGGGCCCCGTGGGCACCACCGTGGCTGCGGGGCTGCCGTATCTCACCGACTTCCGCAGCCGCAACTGGCGCACCCGCTTCTTCAACTGCGGGATGACGGCCACGATGGCGGCGGCCGGCTCCCTCGCGTACCTGGTCACCGGCGGGGTGCTCGTCGACGACATCCCGGCAGGCCCGACGGGGTTGCTCCTGCGGGTGGGGGCGCCGCTGCTGGTGGCCTACGTGGTGATGATCGCGGTCAACGTCCTGTGCATCGGGCTGGTGTCGGCGGTGAGCCGGGGGACCCGGGTGCTGCCCGTCGCGGAGTCCGTCCTGCGCAGCCTGGGCTGGGGGTATCTGTCGCACGCCGCCATCGGCTTCCTCTTCGTGGTCCTCTGGGGCCCGGTCGGCCTCGGGCCGGGGTCGGCGCTCTTCGTGCTGGGCCCGCTCCTCATCGCGCACTGGGCCATCGGGCGGGACGCGCTCGCGCGCCGTGAGCACCAGGAGACGGTCACCACCTTCGTCGCGGCGCTGGAGGAGGCCGACCCCTCGTCGGTCGGCCACAGCGCCCGGGTGGCGGACCTGGCGGACGCGCTGGCCGAACAGCTGGGGGTCGTGGCCTCCGAGGCCGAGGACCTGCGCTACGCGGCGCTGCTGCACGACATCGGCATGATGGTGGTGCGCGCGGACCTGCCGACCGACCCGCAGGACGAGATCGCCTACCTCAGCGCCCTCAGCGCACACCCCCTCGCGGGGGTCAACGTCCTCGAGGGCCTGGACTTCCTGGAGGACTCGCTGCCCGCCATCGCCCACCACCACGAGCGCTGGGACGGCCGCGGCTACCCCGCCGGCCTGCGCGCCGAGGAGATCCCGCTCGCCGCGCGCATCATCGCCGTGGCGGATGCCTTCGACGCCCTGACGGCCGCACCGGAGGACGAGGCGGTCAGCGCCCCCGAGGCTCTCCAGGACCTGCGTCGACGGGCGGGAAGCCACCTGGACCCGCAGGTCGTCGAGGCGCTGGGAGGGGTGCTCGCCCGCGCGGGCAGCCCGTGGCTCGGGGGCCGGCGGCTGGCCGCCGGCAGCACCGGTCGGCTGCTCCCGGACCACGACCACCCCAGCATCAGCGACGCCTTCGCCGACTGGCAGCCCGAGTCGACGGACCTGCTCTTCCCGGGCACGGGTGAGGCGCGGTGATCCTGACCTGGGAGACGGCGGTGGTGGGACTGGCGGTCATGGTCCTCAGCGAGGGCTGGCGCCAGACCTCCTCCGGGCCGGCGCGCGACGCGCCGCTGACCCAGGCGACGGCCACGGCCCTGGCCATGGCGACGGCCTGGCCCCTCACCGCCGGCGAGGCAGGCCACCTGCTGGGCATGCTCGGCCCCCTGCTGCTGTCGACGGGCGCGGTGCTCCTCGTCGCCGGTTGGCGTCGACGCGTGCGCTCCACGGCACGCGAGCTCATGCGGCTGGGGACCTCCGTGGTCGTGGCGGGGGTGCTGGTGCGCATCCCCGGACCCGGGGGCGACACGCTGCTCGAGAGCGTCTGGCACACCGAGGACGCCACCGTGCCCATCGCGATCATGCTCCTGCTGGTCGCGGTCCTCGCCGCCGCCGCCCCGCTGGTGTGGCGCGGGGTCCGCGCCTCGGTGCGGAGCAGGACCATGGCCTGGGCCACGCTCAGCGGGGAGTTCGAGCGGCAGGGTCCCGTCTCGTTGGCCGGGGCCTCGACCGCGGTCGTCATGGCCCTGGCCCTGACCGAGCTCGGCCCCCTGAGCCTGGTCCTGTTCCTGGTGCCTCTCCTGGTGCTGCAGCCCGCGGTCAACCGCCAGCGCCGGATCCGGCGGGCCCAGCGGCAGACGATCTTCGCGCTCGCCCGGTTGCCGGAGGAGGCCGGGCTCGCCATGACGGGCCACGCCGCCCGGGTGGCCGAGCTGGCCGTGCCCATCGCCCGCGACATGGGCGTCGAGGCGGCCGACCTGCGTGACGTGGAGGCGGCGGCGCTGCTCCACGACATCGGTCAGGTGGGCCTCAGCCGACCCGTCCCCGGAGGGGCGACGGTGGAGCTCTCCGCCCGCGACCAGCGGCAGATCGCCTCGACCGGATCCTCGATCCTCGGACGCACGGCCGAGCTGTCCCGGCTGGCGTCCGTCGTCGCCGACGTCGGGCTCGCGCACCACCGCGCCGTCGAGCGGGGCGACGTGGCCCTCGCCTCCCGCATCGTCCGGGTGGCGTCGGCCTACGACGACCTCACCGGCCGGGGCACGAGGCTGGCCGGCAGCAGCGCGCCCGTCGAGGCACTGGAGCGCCTCCTGCGCAGCACCCCGCACGAGTACGACCCGGAGGTGGTCAAGGTCCTCGTCCACCAGCTGGAGCGCCGGGGGTCGCTGTCCGCCGGGCAGGCGGAGTCGCTGAGCCGCTGACCGACGCGACGAGGGCCGCCCCGCCGGGAACGGCGGGGCGGCCCTCGTCGGTGCGGGGAGGTCAGCCCTTCTTGGTCTCGGCGTAGATCTCCGCGATGCGCTCGATCTTGCCCAGCAGCTCGTCGGCCGTGGCCACGTCGAAGCTGCCCTTGGTGCCCGAGGCACCCGCGAGCTTGGTGGCCTCGTTGACGAGGACGTGCAGCTCGGGGAACTGCTCGAAGTGCGGCGGCTTGAAGTAGTCGGTCCACAGCACCCACAGGTGGTGCTTGACGAGCTCGGAGCGCTGCTCCTTGATGATCATGGCGCGCATGCGGAAGTCCGCGTCGTCGTTGTCCGCGACCTTCTCGCAGATCTTCTTGACGGACTCGGCCTCGATCCGCGCCTGGGCGGGGTCGTAGACGCCGCACGGCAGGTCGCAGTGCGCGCTGACCTCGATGGTGGGGGCGAAGAACCTGGTGAACATCGGCCATCCTTTGCAGTCGGTCGGGAGGGGGCTCCAACACCCACCACGTTAGCCTGAGCGGGTGCTGCTCGCGATCGACACCGCCACCGGGACCGTCGGTGCCGCCCTCCACGACGGCGACGGCGTCCGCGCCGAGGTGGTCCGGCACGACGTCCGACGCCACGGAGAGCTGCTCGCCCCGGCGGTCAGCGAGGTCCTCGACGCGGCGGGGCTGGGGATGCGCGACGTCACCGCGGTGGTCTGCGGGGTGGGACCCGGTCCGTTCACCGGGCTGCGGGTCGGCGTCGTCACCGCCCTCGTGCTGGCCCTCGGCCGTGACCTGCCGACACCTCAGGGCGTGTGCTCGCTCGACGCCCTGGCCCATGCCGTGCACCTGGGGGGAGGCGGGGACATACCCGCTCCTGACGGGCTGCTGGTGGCGACGGACGCGCGTCGGCGCGAGGTGTACTGGGCGCGCTACGAGATGACGCCGACCGGCGCCCGCCGGGTCGGGGGACCGGGGGTCGGCCCGGCCTCGGGGCTGCCGAGGAGGTCCGGCTCCTGCCCGCCGTGGGCCGGGGCGGGCTGCTCTACCCGGAGTCCCTCACGGGGCAGCTCGAGGACGCCCCGCTGGACGTGTCCCCCGGGGCCCTGGCCGACCTCGCCGTCCGCCTGCGCGCGGGCACGCACCCGGACAGCGCGACCGGTCTGCTGCCGCCCGAGCCGCTCTACCTGCGCCGGCCGGACGCGGTGGAGACGAGGGCACGATGAGCGGGGCCGCACCGGCGTCGCTGCGCCCCGCCACGTGGCGGGACATCCCGGCCATGCTCGCCGTGGAGCGGGCCGCCTTCCCGGAGGAGCCCTGGGACGAGGCCGGCCTGTGGGCCGAGCTGGCGGCCCGCCCGCGACGTGCCTACGTGGTCGCCGCGCCGGAGGGCCACGACGGGATCCAGGGGTATGCCGGCCTGGACGTGGCCGGCGACGTCGCCGACGTCATGACCCTCGCCGTGGACCCCGGCTCCCGGGGACGGGGCCTGGGGGGCGCGTTGCTGGAGCGCCTGCACGACCTGGCCCGGGACGCCGGGGCCAGGACGGTCCTGCTGGAGGTCCGCAGCGGCAACGAGGTCGCGCGTCGGCTCTACGCCGCCCGGGGCTACGAGCCGGTGCGGACCCGGGAGCGGTACTACCGGTCCGGCGAGGACGCCCTCGTCCTGAGGAAGGAGCTCGACGCATGAGCGGACCTCTCGTCCTGGGTATCGAGACCAGCTGCGACGAGACGGGTGTCGGGCTCGTCCGCGGCCGGACGTTGCTCCACGACGCCATCGCGAGCAGCGTGGAGGAGCACGCGCGGTTCGGTGGTGTGGTGCCCGAGGTGGCCAGCCGTGCCCACCTCGAGGCCATGGTGCCGACCGTGGAGCGCGCCTGCCGCGAGGCCGGGGTGCGCCTCGCCGACGTCGACGCCGTGTCGGTCACCGCCGGGCCCGGTCTGGCCGGTGCGCTGCTGGTCGGCGTGGCGTCCGCGAAGGCGCTGGCGCTCGCCCTCGGCGTGCCGCTCTACGGCGTCAACCACCTGGCCGCGCACGTCGCGGTCGACGTGGTGGAGCACGGCCCGCTCCCCGAGCCGACCATGGGGCTGCTCGTGAGCGGGGGACACTCCAACCTCCTGCTCGTGCCGGACGTCACCGACGACATCCGCTCCCTCGGTGCCACGATCGACGACGCGGCCGGGGAGGCCTTCGACAAGGTGGCCCGTGTCCTGGGTCTGCCCTTCCCGGGTGGCCCGCACATCGACCGGGTCGCCCGCGAGGGGGACCAGGTCGCCATCGACTTCCCGCGGGGCCTCACCTCCGGCCGGGACCTGCAGCGGCACCGCTTCGACTACTCCTTCTCCGGTCTCAAGACCGCCGTCGCCCGCTGGGTGCAGGCCCGTGAGGCGACGGGCCAGCCGGTGCCGGTCGCGGACGTCGCGGCGAGCTTCCAGGAGGCCGTCGTGGACGTCCTCACCCGCAAGGCCGTGCTGGCGTGCGCCGAGCACGGGGTGGAGGACCTGCTCATCGGCGGCGGCGTGGCGGCCAACAGCCGCCTGCGCGCGCTGGCGCAGGAGCGCTGCGACGCCGCCGGCATCCGGCTGCGGGTCCCGCGGCCCGGGTTGTGCACCGACAACGGGGCGATGGTGGCCGCCCTGGGCGCGCAGATGGTGATGAAGGGCCGCCCGGAGTCCCGGCTGGACCTCCCGGCCGACTCCTCGCAGCCGGTGGAGCAGGTCCGGGCCTGAGCCGACGTCCCCGGGTGCGCGACCCGCCGGCGGCCCGGCGGCTTGCTCAGCGGGGGAGCGAGGCGCACCATGTACCCTCGTGCGCGTCTTCTGGGCCCACCCGGCCCGCTCGGTGACCCTCGGTTTCGTCCTGGTGGTGCTCGCGGGGACGACGCTGCTCATGCTTCCCGTCTCCCGGGGACCGGGGGCCGAGGCCGACCTCATGGTCGCGGCCTTCACCACCGTGTCGGCCACCTGCGTCACCGGCCTCATCACCGTGGACACCGCGAGCTACTGGTCGCCGTTCGGGCAGGTGATCCTGCTCGTGCTCATCCAGATCGGTGGGTTCGGGGTGATGACCCTGGCCACCCTCATCGCGCTCGTCGTCCGCGGGAAGCTGCGGCTGAGCACCTCGCTGGCCGCCCAGGCGGACACCCGCAGCCGCTCCCTGGGGGACGTCCGCGGCATCCTGCGCCGCATGCTGCAGCTGATGCTGCTCATCGAGGCGGTGACCTGGGCGGCGCTCACCCTGCGCTTCCACCTCGGCTACGGCTACGACTGGGGGACCGCCCTCTGGCACGGCCTGTTCCACGCCGTGTCCGCGTTCAACAACGCCGGCTTCGCGCTCTACCAGGACAGCCTCATGGGCTTCGTGGGGGACCTGTGGATCATCGGACCGATCTGTGCGGCGCTGGTCCTCGGGGGGCTCGGCTTCCCCGTGCTGCGCGAGCTGCTGCGCGCCCGCCGGCCCGGGACGTGGACCATCCACACCCGCCTCACCGTCTGGGGCTCGGCCGTGCTCATGGTCCTCGGGGTCGCGGCCTTCTGGCTCTTCGAGGCCCAGCAGGGAGGCACGCTGGCGGCGCTGGGACCGCAGGAGCAGCTGGTCGGCGCGCTCGGGGGCGGGCTGTTCCCCCGCACGGCGGGCTTCAACTCGGTCGACTACGCGGCGGTGACCGACGAGACGGAGGCCATCACCATGGCCCTGATGTTCGTCGGCGGGGGCAGCGCCGGGACGGCCGGTGGCATCAAGGTCACCACCTTCCTGCTCCTGGCCGCGGTCATCTGGTCGGAGGTCAGGGGGGAGCCCGACGTCGTCATCGGCCGGCGTCGCGTGGGTATGCCGGTGGTCCGCCAGGCGCTCTCGGTGGCGCTCCTCGCGGTGGGCCTCGTCATCGCGAGCACCATCACCCTGATGATCCTCACCGACCTGCCGCCGCTCGACCTCGGCTTCGAGGTGATCTCGGCGTTCGCGACGGTGGGCCTGTCCACCGGGATCACGGCCAGCCTCCCTCCCGCCGCCCAAGCTCGTGCTCATGGCCCTCATGTTCCTCGGCCGCCTCGGACCCATCACCGTGGCCGCCGCCCTCGCGCTCAACACCCGACACCGTCACTACCGACTCCCGGAGGAGAGACCCATTGTTGGCTAAGAGAAGGCGTCCCGCCGACAGCGGCGCCTACACCGTGCTCGTCGTGGGCCTGGGGCGGTTCACCGCGGTCTGCGAGTCGCTCGTCCGTCAGGGCGTCGAGGTGCTGGCGATCGACACCGACGAGCGGCGCGTGCAGAAGTACGCCGACGAGCTCACGCACACCGTCGTGGCCGACGCCACGGACGGTGAGGCCATGCGTCAGCTCGGCGTCGGCTCCGTGAGCCGGGCCGTGGTCGCGATCGGATCCGACATCGAGGCCAGCGTCCTGTCGGTCATCACGCTGCACGAGGCGGGGGTGGAGCGCATCTACGCGAAGGCCATCACCCGCAAGCACGGCAAGATCCTGGCGAGCATCGGGGCGCACCACGTCATCTACCCGGAGTACGTCATGGGCCAGCGGGTCGCCCACATGGTCACCGACGGGGTGGCCGACTACCTGGAGTTCGACGACGAGTTCGCCATCGCCCGCTGCACGGCGCCGGCCGAGACGTGGGGCCGGACCCTGGCCGAGTCCGGGGTCCGGACCCGGCACACGATCACCGTCGTCGGGCGCAAGCGGCCCGGGGAGGAGTTCACGTACGCCGTGCCCGAGACCGTGGTCGACGAGGGGGACGAGCTGGTGGTCTCGGGGCGCATCGCCGACGTGGAGCGCTTCATCGCCCTCCCGCGCACCCCGCAGCGCCGATCAGTCCTCGACCGCTGACGGCGACGGGAGCCGCTCCACGACGAGGGCTCGGGGGGAGTCGGCGACGGTCGTCAGCACGAGGACGACCTCGTCCCCGCCCCGCGACCTCCTCGGGAGACGCAGCTCCCTGCGGAAGGCGTCCGGGTCCAGCCGGACCCCGCTCTTCTTGAGGGTGACCGGTCCGGCCGGGTCGTGGTGGCCGCGCAGCCAGGCGCGCACCACGGCGGGCCGCAGCGGGAGGACCTCACGGACGGCGAACCAGCGCAGCGCCGGGTGGTCGACCAGGCCGGCGGCCGTGACGTAGCCGGTCCCGGGGGCGGTCTCGCGCCCGTCGACCGCGGCGGCCAGGGAGCCGGTGAGACCGGCGGCGGCCACCGCGTCGTCCACCTCGGCCAGGTGGCCGAGCAACCCGTCCGCGTCCGACATCGGTGCCGGCACGTCCGGGGCCTCGACGACCTCCGCCCAGACGACCTCCTCGCCGGCGGCCGCGTCTGGTGCGCTGCGACCGACCACGGCACGGCGCCCGGGTGGTCCGGACCCCCACCACAGGGCGCACTCGAGCAGGTCGCCGTCGAGGGACACCCACTCGGCGGCCGCGCCGACCGGCACGTCACCGGGGGCGAAGGACGGACCCAGCTTGGCGACGGTCGCGCGGGCCCGGAGCGCCACGTCCTGGACCTGCTCGAAGGAGGGGGACAGGCCCTCGAGCCCGCGCACCCGACGGGTGCGGCCCCGGGAGTCCGCCACCCCCGGGACGCGGCGCGCCGGGTCCAGGAAGGCCCCGTCGTCGGCCGCGACGGGCTGCGCGAGCGCGTCCCCCGTGAGGACCCGGGCCCCGGGCCACGGGGCGAGGTTGGCCCGGGCGGCGGCGGCCACCACCGGGTCCCGCTCGACCGCCGTCACCTCCAGTCCGGCGCGGGCGAAGGCGATGGCGTCGAGCCCGAGCCCGCACCCGAGGTCCAGCACGTGCCGGACCCCGGTCCGCACCAGCCGCTCGGCGCGTCGGGCGGCCACCGCGGGTCGGGTGGCCTGCTCGAGGCCGTCCTGGGTGAGCAGCAGGCGCTCGACGTCAGGTCCGAGCCGGGCCCGGCCGCGCGTCCGCAGCCGCGACTGGGTCAGCGCGGCGGAGACCAGCGCCGGGTCGTGCCCGTCGGCGCGCAACCGGTCGAGCAGGGCGATCGTCTCCCGCTCGTCGTAGGCCGGCAGGGCGTCGAGCAGACGGGCTCCGGGACCCTCGGCGAGCCGTCGCAGCAGGTCGGCGGCGGGATCGGCGGTCATCCCCCCATTCTGCGGCAGTAGATTGGGATGCATGCCCCGCGTCTTCAGCCGCAAGGTCCACCGACTGGTGCGCCGTGGGCGCAGGCTGGCGTTCGGCGCCGCCGGCGTCGCCCTCGCCGGCCAGCTCACCCTCGCGGCCGGGGTGGTGGCCGTGGACGCGGTCCGCAAGCGACGCGACCACGTCGACCGGGACGCCCCGGCCCAGGACCCGGTGAGCACCACGGTCAAGGGGTCGCGGCTGACCACCTACACCTACGGCCAGTACCTCTACGACGACATGATCGCCGCGATCGACGAGGCGGAGGACTTCGTCTACCTGGCGTCCTACATCTGGAAGGCCGACGACGTGGGGCACGCCTTCAAGGACGCGGTGGTGCGCGCGGCGGAGCGTGGCGTGCTCGTCTGCCTCGTCGTCGACGGCTTCGCCAACATCGTGGTGCCCCGGGACTTCCTCCGCTTCCCGGACGGCGTGCACATGCTGCGCTTCCCGGTGCTGCGCACCCCGCTGCCGATCATCGACGTCCGCGCCTCGGGGCGCGACCACCGCAAGATCCTCGTCGTGGACGGTCGCGTGGGCTTCGTCGGCGGCTACAACATCGGGTCCCTCTACGCCACCAGCTGGAGGGACACCCACGTCCGGGTCGAGGGGCCCGGCGTGTGGGAGCTGCAGAACGCCTTCGCCGACTTCTGGAACCGGCACAAGGGATCGCGCCGCCCCCGGCTGCTCGACAGCGGCACCGTGGACTGGCACACCTCCGTCCGGGCGGCGCGCAACGAGCCCAGCCGGGTGGTCTACCCGGTGCGTGCCCTCTACCTCGAGGCCATGGACCGCGCCGTCCACCGCATCTGGATCACCCAGGGCTACTTCATCCCCGACCGGGAGATCCTGCACGGCCTGCTCACCGCCGCCGCGCGGGGGGTCGACGTGCGGGTGGTCCTGCCGGAGGCCTCCAACCACGTCCTGGCCGACGTCGTCGCCCAGTCCTACTACGAGACCCTGCTCGAGGGCGGGGTGCGGATCTTCCTCTACCAGGACGTCATGGTCCACGCGAAGACCATGACCGTGGACGGCCGGTGGGCGACCATCGGCACCGCCAACATCGACCGGCTCTCGATGCAGGGCAACTACGAGATCAACCTGGAGATCGTCGACGAGGACCAGGCCGGCCACATGGAGGACATCTTCCGTGCCGACCTCGAGCGGTGCGAGGAGCTGACCCTGGAGGAGTGGGCGCAGCGGGGCGTCGGGACACGGGTGGTCGAGCGGGTCCTGCAGCCGCTCCAGGTGCTGCTCTAGCGCGGACGGGGCCGGACCGGCGTACCGGTGCCAGGGCCCGGGGACCGGTCGGGAACGGTCGGGAGCGGTCGGCGTGTTGGCACTCGGCTTGACCGAGTGCTAACCCGGTGCCTAGATTCGTCCCTAGCACTCTCGGCACGTCAGTGCCAGCCGCGAGAGCCGACCGACCCCCGCGACGGCGGTGGGTGATCGCGGGGGAGTGACGGCCAGCACAAGACCACCTGGCGGGCCGCTCAGGCCCGTCACCTGAACGAGAAGGAAGGTAACCGTGTCGGTTTCCATCAAGCCGCTCGAGGACCGCATCGTCGTCAAGGCCGTCGAGGCCGAGCAGACCACGGCCTCCGGCCTGGTCATCCCGGACACCGCGAAGGAGAAGCCCCAGGAGGGCGAGGTCCTGGCGGTCGGTCCGGGTCGCGTCGACGACAACGGCAACCGCGTGCCCATGGACGTCACCGTGGGTGACCGCGTCATCTACAGCAAGTACGGCGGCACCGAGGTGAAGTACTCCGGCGAGGAGTTCCTCATCCTCTCGGCGCGCGACGTCCTGGCCGTCGTCGGCTGACGTCCGACCCGACCCGCCGCGCACCGCACGCCCCGGTCACCACGTCCGGTGGTGACCGGGGCGTGCCGCGCGGCACCGGCGCACGCCCCCGCATGACATACCTGAAAGGAGCGCTCGCCCATGGCGAAGCAGCTGCAGTTCAACGACGACGCCCGCAAGGCGTTGGAGCGGGGCGTCGACGCCCTGGCCAACGCGGTCAAGGTGACGCTCGGCCCCAAGGGCCGCAACGTCGTCCTCGACAAGAAGTGGGGCGCCCCCACCATCACCAACGACGGCGTGACCATCGCCCGGGAGGTGGAGCTGGAGGACCCCTACGAGAACCTCGGCGCCCAGCTCGCCAAGGAGGTCGCGACCAAGACCAACGACATCGCCGGTGACGGCACCACGACCGCCACGGTGCTGGCGCAGGCCATGGTCAAGGAGGGCCTGCGCAACGTCGCCGCCGGCGCCGCCCCCTCCGGGCTGAAGCGGGGCATCGACGCCGCGGTCACCGCCATCAACGACCGCCTCCTGGAGACCGCCCGCGAGCTCGAGGGCCGCGACGAGATCGCCCAGGTGGCCGCGCTGTCGGCCCAGGACCCGCAGATCGGCGAGCTCATCGCCGACGCCTTCGACAAGGTGGGCAAGGACGGGGTCATCACCGTCGAGGAGTCCTCCACCACCGCGATGGAGCTCGAGTTCACCGAGGGGATGCAGTTCGACAAGGGCTACCTCTCGCCCTACTTCGTCACGGACAGCGAGCGCATGGAGGCCGTCCTCGAGGACGCCTACGTGCTGCTGGTGCAGGGCAAGATCTCCAAGGTCGCCGACCTGCTGCCGCTGCTGGAGAAGGTCGTCGGCGAGAGCAAGCCGCTCATGATCATCGCCGAGGACGTCGAGGCCGAGGCGCTGTCGACGCTGGTCGTCAACAAGGTGCGCGGCACCTTCAACGCGGTCGCCGTCAAGGCCCCCGGCTTCGGGGACCGCCGCAAGGCGATGCTCCAGGACATGGCGATCCTCACCGGTGGCCAGGTCGTCGCCGAGGAGGTCGGCCTGTCCCTGGACTCGGTCGGTCTCGAGGTGCTCGGCACCGCGCGCCGCGTCGTCGCGACCAAGGACACCACGACGATCGTCGAGGGCAACGGCGACGCCCAGGCGGTCTCCGACCGGGTCGCGCAGCTGCAGGCCGAGGCCGCCGCCACCGACTCCGACTGGGACCGCGAGAAGCTCCAGGAGCGCATCGCCAAGCTCGCCGGCGGCGTCTGCGTCATCAAGGTCGGCGCGCACACCGAGGTCGAGCTCAAGGAGAAGAAGCACCGCATCGAGGACGCCGTCTCGGCGACCCGCGCGGCCATCGAGGAGGGCATCGTCGCCGGCGGTGGCTCGGCCCTCGTGCACGCCGCCGGTGCCGCGGAGGAGCTCCAGCTCGAGGGTGACGAGGCGGTCGGTGCCGCCATCGTGCGCAAGTCCGCCGCGGAGCCGCTGCGCTGGATCGCCGAGAACGCCGGCCTGCAGGGCTACGTCGCGACCACGCGGGTGGCGGAGATGAGCCCCGGCCAGGGCCTCAACGCCGCCACCGGCGAGTACGGCGACCTGTTCTCCGCCGGGGTCATCGACCCGGTCAAGGTCACCCGGTCGGCGCTGCGCAACGCCGCCTCCATCGCCTCCATGGTGCTCACCACCGACACCCTGGTCGTGGACAAGCCGGAGGACGACGACGAGGACGGCCACGGCCACTCGCACTGAGGCCGGCGCCGGGGATCGGCGACGACTCCCCGGGCCGTGAGACGACGACGCCCCCCCGGGATCTCCCGGAGGGGCGTCGTCGTGTGTGTCGTGTCGGTGGGGGCGCGACCGGTCGCGGTCGTGCCGGCGGTTCAGCGCTTGCGGTGGGGGCGGGCGGCGTCCACCTGCTCGTAGTGGGCGACGCGCTCCTCCTCGGTCATGCCACCCCAGACGCCGTAGGGCTCCCGGACGGCCAGCGCGTGGGTGCGGCACTGCTCGAGGACGGGACAGCTGGCGCACACCTGCTTGGCGCGCTCGTCGCGCCGGCGTCGCGCCGGACCGCGTTCCCCCTCGGGGTGGAAGAAGACCTCAGGGCTGGTGGTGCGGCAGGCCCCCTCGAACTGCCACTCCCACAGGTCGGCCACCGGGCCGGGCTGATGAGCGGTCTCGGCCACGCGATTCCTCCTCTCGAGGGCGGTGCCCGGTCCCGCCGGGCCGCCCCGTCAGGGGCCGCGAGCAGCAGGGGTCGGGCGTGACGAGTACCTCGTCGTGCCGTCACTCTACGTCGTGGACCGCGCACGGCATAGCGCCGGGTGCCGCGCGGAGGGGCACGCGGGGGCGCGCCTAGAATGCCGTCATGAGCGCTGGTGATCTCGAGGGCCCCACCGACCCGTTCGCCCGGCTCGGGCTGACCTACGACGACGTCCTGCTCCTGCCGGGCGAGACCGACATGTCACCGGACCAGATCGACACGAGCAGCCGGCTGACCAGGGAGATCTCCCTGCGGCTGCCCCTGGTGTCGGCGGCGATGGACACCGTCACCGAGGCCCGGATGGCGATCGCCATGGCCCGCCAGGGCGGCATCGGCATCCTGCACCGCAACCTCTCGGTCGAGGACCAGGCCCTCCAGGTCGACCTGGTCAAGCGCACCCAGACCGGCCGCATCACCAACCCGGTCACCATCGGCCCGGGGGCCACGCTCGAGGACCTGGACCGCATCTGCGGCCAGTACCGCGTCTCCGGTCTCCCGGTCGTCGACGAGCACGGCGTCCTCATGGGCATCTGCACCAACCGCGACCTCCGGTTCACGCCGGTCGCCGAGTGGGACCGCACCCTGGTGAGCGACGTCATGACTCCGATGCCGCTGGTGACGGCGCCCGCCGACGTGTCGCGGGAGGAGGCGACCGCCATCCTCCGGGCGCACAAGCGCGAGCGGCTCCCGCTGGTGGACGACGAGGGTCGGCTGTCGGGGCTCATCACGGTCAAGGACTTCGTCAAGAGCGAGCAGTTCCCGCACGCCTCCAAGGACGGCGACGGGCGGCTGCTGGTGGGGGCGGCCATCGGCTACTTCGGGGACTCCTGGGTGCGCGCCACCACGCTGGTCGAGGCGGGCGTCGACGTCCTCGTCGCCGACACCGCGCACGGGCACGTGCGCCTGCTGCTGGACATGGTCGCCCGGTTGAAGCAGGACCCCGCCACCCGGCACGTGCAGGTCGTCGGCGGCAACGTCGCCACGGGTGCCGGGGCCCGGGCCTTCGTCGACGCGGGGGCGGACGCCGTCAAGGTGGGCGTCGGGCCGGGCGCGATCTGCACCACGCGGGTGGTGACGGGGGTCGGGGTGCCGCAGCTGTCCGCGGTGCACGATGCCGCCCAGGTGTGCGGACCGGCCGGGGTCCCCGTCATCGCCGACGGCGGGATGAAGTACTCCGGCGACATCCCCAAGGCCCTGGTCGCCGGCGCCGAGGCGGTGATGATGGGCTCGATGCTCGCGGGGTGCGAGGAGAGCCCGGGCGAGCTGATCTTCGTCAACGGCAAGCAGTTCAAGAGCTACCGGGGCATGGGGTCCCTGGCCGCCATGAGCTCGCGCGGCAAGGCCTCCTACTCCAAGGACCGCTACTTCCAGGCGGAGGTCGCGAGCGACGACCAGCTGGTGCCCGAGGGGGTGGAGGGCAAGGTCGCCTACCGCGGCGCGGCGAGCGCCGTGGTCCACCAGATGGCCGGCGGCCTGCGCCAGGCCATGTTCTACGTCGGCGCGCGCACGGTGCCCGAGCTGCGCTCCCGGGGACGCTTCGTGAGGATCACCCAGGCCAGCCTGCAGGAGTCGCACCCGCACGACATCGAGATGACCGCCCAGGCGCCGAACTACGGCTGAGCAGCACGCCGGGCGCGTGGCGCGGGACGGGAGCGTCCGTCCCGGACGGTAGCCTGACGTGGTGAGCGAGATCGAGATCGGACGAGGC
Source organism: Serinicoccus chungangensis (assembly GCF_006337125.1). Taxonomy (GTDB): domain Bacteria; phylum Actinomycetota; class Actinomycetes; order Actinomycetales; family Dermatophilaceae; genus Ornithinicoccus; species Ornithinicoccus chungangensis. The sequence goes on along the minus strand of NZ_CP040887.1, from coordinate 2,320,543 downwards.
AAACGGGGCCGTCGCGCCTACTCCTTCGACGACGTCGCCGTCGTCCCCTCCCGCCGCACCAGGGACCCCGAGGACGTGTCGATCAGCTGGCAGATCGACGCCTACCACTTCGACCTCCCCATCCTCGGGGCCCCCATGGACTCGGTCGTCTCGCCGGAGACCGCCATCGCGCTGGGGCGGCTCGGGGGCGTGGGGGTGCTCGACCTCGAGGGTCTCTGGACCCGCTACGACGACCCCTCGGCACCGCTGGCCGAGATCGCCCGGCTGGACGGCGAGGAGGCGACGGCCCGGATGCGGGAGCTGTATGCCGCCCCGATCCGCCCGGAGCTCATCACCGCCCGGCTGCGGGAGGTCCGGGAGGCCGGCGTCACCGTCGCCGGGGCCCTGTCGCCGCAGCGCACGCAGCAGTTCTGGAAGTCCGTCGTGGACGCCGGCGTCGACCTCTTCGTCATCCGGGGCACGACGGTCTCGGCCGAGCACGTGTCCAGCCAGGCCGAGCCGCTCAACCTCAAGCGCTTCATCTACGAGCTCGACGTCCCGGTCATCGTCGGTGGGGCGGGCACCTACACCGCGGCGCTGCACCTCATGCGCACCGGCGCGGCCGGCGTGCTCGTCGGCTTCGGCGGCGGGTCGACGCACCGGACGCGGACCGCGCTCGGCATCCACGCGCCGTCGGCGACCGCCATCGCCGACGTCGCGGCCGCGCGGCGCGACTACCTCGACGAGTCCGGCGGGCGCTACGTCCACGTCATCTCTGACGGGGGGACCAGCGTGTCCGGCGAGATCGTCAAGGCGGTGGCCTGCGGTGCGGACGCCGTCATGCTCGGGGCGGCGCTTGCCAGGGCGCAGGAGGCCCCGGGTGCCGGTTACCACTGGGGCAGCGAGGCCCACCACCCGGAGCTGCCGCGAGGGGAGAAGGTGCACGTCGGGACGGTCGGCACCCTGGAGGAGGTCCTCGTGGGTCCGGCCCGCACGGCGGACGGCACGACCAACATGATGGGCGCCCTGCGGCGCGCCATGGCGACGACCGGCTATACCGAGCTCAAGGAGTTCCAGCGCGTGGATGTGGTGGTGGCGCCGTATGGCGAGCGATGACCAGGGTCTCGGGACCGACGGACGCGCTCGTCCGGCCGGGGTGCCCGAGGTGAGCGTCAGCAAGGACCCGGTGCACGTGCGCCGCCGGCGGCTGGCCGCCGGAGCCCTGCTGGGTGCGGTCCTCCTCGGCGGCTGGGGCATGGCCCAGGTGTTCGGCGGCGACGACTCCTCGGCGGGTCAGGGTGAGTCCGTGGCCGGCCCCACGGAGGCCACCGCCCCGCAGCAGGGGTCGGCCGGTGGCGACGGGTCGGGGGACGGCGAGGGGGACGCGTCCTCGGAGGAGTCCTCCGCGCCGGACGAGGCACCCGAGGAGTCGGCCGAGGAGTCGGCCGACGCGGCCGACGACCCGGCAGGGGGCGAGGACGACGCCGACCAGGTGTGGCAGCGGGAGGCCGCAGCGGCCGAGCACGCCAGCGACACCACGGCGCTGGAGCAGGTCGACTACCTCACCGGTGGGCTGACCCCCAAGTCGGTCATGGCGTCCGGGCACGGCCTGATGATCGCCAACAACATGATGTACTCCCACACCTCGACGGTCTTCGACAGCACCACCCGGGAGCAGGTCCAGGTGCTCGACGACGGCGTGGACCTCGCGGCCTTCGGCATCGAGGGCCACCCCGGGGTGTCGCAGGGCTCCCCGGTCGAGGCGGTGTGGACCGAGGACGGCCGCTACGCCTACGTCTCCCAGTACACGATGTACGGCCAGAACTTCGGCGTGGAGGGCTTCGACGCCTGCACCCGGGACAGCGGTGTGGGCGCGTCCTTCGTCTACCGCTTCGACGCCCAGGAGATGGCGTGGGACCAGGTCTTCCGGGTGGGAGCGGTCCCGAAGTACCTCGCGCTGAGCCCCGACCAGCGCACGCTGCTCGTCAGCAACTGGTGCGACGCCACCCTCAGCGTCGTCGACACCGAGAAGGGCGAGGAGACCGGCACCGTCGAGCTGGCCGCCGCGCCGCGCGGGCTGGCGATCATGCCGGACAACCGCACGGTCTACGCCGTGGCGATGTACGCCGACGAGCTCTACAAGGTGGACCTGGCGGAGGGCACCGCCGAGGTGGTCATGCAGACCCCGCCCCGGCCCCGCCACCTCAACCTCGCCGACGAGGGCCGGACCCTCTACCTCACCACGAGCGGCGGCAACGCCATCCTCAAGATCGACACCGCCACCGACGAGGTGGTCGACGAGGCGGCGCCGGGGGCCGAGCCCCGCAGCGTGGCGCTCAGCCCGGACGAGAAGGCGCTCTACGTCGTCAACTACGACGAGGCGAGCGTCTCCAAGGTCCGGACCTCCGACATGGAGGTCATCGACACGGTCGGCGTGGACGCCAACCCGATCGGCATCGACTACGACCCGGTCACCCACACCGTCTGGGTGGCCTGCTACGGCGGGTCGATCTACGTCTTCGACGACCAGGACAGCCTGCTCTGACACCAGTCCTCGGCCACCACCTACCCTGGTGACGTGATCCGCACCGCCCTCCGACCGGCCTGGCTGGCGCTGCTCGCGCTGCTCCTGGTCGTCGTGGTGGTCTTCTACCAGCTCGGGATGTGGCAGCTCGGGGTGAGCTCGAGCGCCGCCTCGCGGGAGTTCGCCGCCGAGCAGGCGGCCCGGCCGACGGTGCCCCTGTCGGAGGCCGTGCGCCCCCAGACCACGTTCCCCGAGGACGGGGCGGGACGCTCGGTCCTGGTGTCCGGCAGCTACCTGCCCGAGGAGCAGTTCCTCGTGCCCCGGCGGCTGCTGGAGGGCGAGGAGGGCTACTGGGTCGTGACCCCGGTGCAGGTCGCGGACACCGGGGCGCTGCTGCCGGTCGTGCGGGGGTTCGTCACGGAGCCCGCCCAGGCGGACCGGCCGGAGCAGACCCCCGTCGAGCTCACCGGGACGCTGGCCCCGGGGGAGGCCCCGGGCCCCGGGGGCCTGCCCGAGGGGCAGCGCGGCTCCATCGACACCGCCGAGCTCGTCAACGACTGGGACGCGCCGATCTACGACGCCTTCGTGTTCCTCGTGGAGGAGCGGCCCGACCTCACCGCCGCGGCGGTGCGCCGGGTGCCCCCGCCGACCTTCGGGGAGTCAGGGGTGGTCTGGCGCAACGTCGGCTACGGCCTCCAGTGGTTCGTCTTCGCCGGCTTCGCCGTCTACATGTACCTCCGTTTCCTGCATGACGCGTCCCGCCGGCGGCCGTCGCCGCCCGACGCCTCACCCGCACCCTCGACCCCTGCCCCGCCCGTGAAGGAGCTCCGTCCATGACCCCCCGCGCCAAGCTGCTGTTCTTCCGCGTGATGGCCTTCGTCGTCGGTGTGGGACTGCTCCTGCTGGTCCTGCACATGGTGCTGCGCTACGGCTTCGGCAACCACGCCCTGGCCTGGTGGCCCTCCCCGCACGGGTGGGTCTACATGGTCTACCTCGTGGCGACCGCGCTGCTGGGCTTCCAGCTGCGCTGGGGCCTGGGCCGGATGGTGGGCGTGATGCTGGCCGGATGCGTGCCCTTCCTGTCCTTCTACGTGGAGCACCGCGTCGCCCGGCAGGCCCTCGCGCAGATCGAGGGTGACGAGGCCGCGGGGGCCGCCGCCGGTAGGGTGACGGCGTGACCTCGGCCCCCTCTCTGGACGCCCGCCCGGTACTCGTCGTCGACTTCGGCGCGCAGTACGCCCAGCTCATCGCCCGACGGGTCCGCGAGGCGGACTGCTACAGCGAGATCGTGCCGCACACCATGCCGGTCGAGGAGATGCTCGCCCGGGACCCGGCGGCCATCATCCTCTCGGGCGGGCCCGCGTCGGTGTATGCCGACGGCGCCCCCGCGCTCGACCCCGCGGTGGTGACGGCCGGGGTCCCCGTGCTGGGCATCTGCTACGGGTTCCAGGCCATGGCCCAGGCCCTGGGCGGCACGGTGGAGCGCACCGGGCGCCGGGAGTACGGCCAGAGCGACGCCACCGTCGCCGGCCCTCCGAGCACGTTGTTCACCGACCAGCCCGAGCAGCAGGTCGTCTGGATGTCGCACGGCGACGCCGTGACGGCCCCACCCCAGGGGTGCGCGGTCACCGCACGGACCTCGGGGGCGCCGGTGGCGGCCTTCGAGGACGACGAGCGCCGGCTCTACGGCGTCCAGTGGCACCCCGAGGTCCTGCACTCGACCTACGGCCAGCAGGTCCTGCGCAACTTCCTCACCCGGGGCGCCGGGATCACGCCCTCCTGGACGAGCGAGAACGTCGCCGACCAGCTCGTCGAGCAGGTCCGGGCACAGATCGGGGCGGACCGCGTCATCTGCGGCCTCTCCGGCGGCGTCGACTCCTCGGTCGCCGCCGCCCTGGTCCAGCGGGCCGTGGGGGACCAGCTGACGTGCGTCTTCGTCGACCACGGGCTGCTGCGGGAGGGGGAGGCCGAGCAGGTCGAGACCGACTTCGTCGCCGCGACCGGGGTGGACCTCGTCGTCGTCGACGCCCGCCAGCGCTTCCTCGACGCCCTCGCCGGGGTCACCGACCCCGAGACCAAGCGCAAGATCATCGGCCGGCAGTTCATCCGGGTGTTCGAGCAGGCCGCCCGCGACGTGGTCCGGGCGCACCAGGGCGGCTCCCACGACGCAGGTGAGCACCCCGTGCGCTGGCTGGTGCAGGGCACGCTCTACCCCGACGTCGTCGAGTCCGGCGGCGGCACCGGTGCCGCCAACATCAAGAGCCACCACAACGTCGGCGGCCTGCCGGAGGACCTGCAGTTCTCCCTCGTGGAGCCGCTGCGCACCCTCTTCAAGGACGAGGTGCGCCAGGTCGGGCTGGAGCTGGGGGTGCCGGAGGGCATCGTCTGGCGCCAGCCGTTCCCCGGGCCCGGCCTCGGCATCCGCATCATCGGCGAGGTGACCGCCGACCGGCTCGCGATCCTGCGTCGCGCCGACGCCATCGCCCGGGAGGAGCTCACCGCCGCCGGCCTGGACCGGGAGATCTGGCAGTGCCCCGTGGTCCTGCTCGCGGACGTCCGCTCGGTCGGGGTCCAGGGCGACGGTCGCACCTACGGCCACCCCGTGGTGCTGCGGCCCGTGTCCTCCGAGGACGCCATGACGGCGGACTGGACCCGGCTGCCCTACGACGTGCTGGCGCGCATCTCCTCCCGGGTCACCAACGAGGTCGAGGAGATCAACCGGGTCACCCTGGACGTCACGAGCAAGCCGCCGGGGACGATCGAATGGGAGTGAGGACCAGCCTGGCCCTGGCGGCCGGCAAGGGGACGCGTGCCGTGTCCCGGCTCCGGGGCGGGGGGTCGGCGCTGCCCGGCCTCGTCACCGAGCGCCTCGACCCGGCCGTGCTGCGGCATACCCTCGGCGCGCTGCCGCAGGGCGTGGTCGTGGTGAGCGGCACCAACGGCAAGACGACGACCACCAAGATGCTCGTTGCCCTGCTGCGGGCGCACGGCCTGCGCGTCTTCACCAACCCCACCGGCTCCAACTTCACCCGCGGGGTCATCTCCTCCCTCCTGGCCGAGGTCGGCCTCTCCGGCCGCCTCGACGCGGACGTCGCGGTCGTGGAGCTGGACGAGGCGCACGCCCTGCACTTCAGCGCACAGGTGCCGCCGACCCACGCCCTGCTGCTCAACGTCGCGCGGGACCAGCTCGACCGGTTCGCCGAGATCGACCACACCGCGCGTCTGCTGACCACGCTGGCGGAGCAGACGACGGGCGGGGTCGTCCTCAACGCCGACGACTCCTTCGTCTCGAGGATCAGCGGCCACGTCGGCGAGGGGGTCCAGGTGCGGTGGTTCGGGGTGGACCCCAGCATCGCGGACCGGTTGCCCGAGCTGCAGGAGGCCGACGTCCGCTTCGAGGACGCGCAGGCGGCCCGGGAGCCGGGTCCCGGCGACGGGCTGCTGCTGCCGGAGGAGGACGGCCGCGCCTTCACCGTCCGGTTCGTCGGCGACCCGGACGCTGACGTCGGTCCGTTGACGCTGCGCCAGCGCGGCCTCGCCGCGATGATCAACGCCACCGCCGCCACGGCCACCGCCCGCCACCTGCTCGGGGGGTCCTTCTCCGCCCCGACCGCGGCCCGGGCGCTGGCGGCCGTCGCCCCGCCGTTCGGGCGGGGCGAGGTCATCGACGTCGACGGCGCACCCCTCGAGCTCGTCCTGGTCAAGAACCCGGCCGGGTTCACGGTGGCGCTCGGCACCTACGGCACCGAGCCGGTCGCGACGATGGTCGCGATCAACGACAACTACGCCGACGGGCGCGACGTTTCCTGGCTGTACGACGTGTCCTTCGACTCCCTCCGCGAGCGGGGGGTGGCCCTCACCTCGGGGGTCCGGGCGTGGGACATGGCGCTGCGGCTGCGCTACGACGGCGTCGAGGTGGGCCACGTGGAGCAGGACCTCGACCTCGGCCTGGACCGGTTCCTCACCGACCACCGGGGCCGGCCGATGCGCATCTTCTGCACCTACACCGCCATGATGCACCTGCGTCGCCGGCTGGCCGACCGGTTCGCCCTGGCCCGCTTCGGAGAGGACCCCGACGCATGAGCGAGGACAGGGGAGTGGCGCAGGCCCTGCCGGACGACGTGGCGGCGCTGGCCGACGTGCCCGCCGACAAGGGCGAGGTGCACGTCGTCCACCTCTACCCGCGCGAGATGAGCATCTACGGCGACCTCGGCAACACCCGCTGCCTGGCGGCCCGCCTGCGCTGGCACGGCTACCGCCCGGTCGTGCACGACCACCACCCCGGCGCGCCCTGGCCCGGGCGTGCCGACATCATCCTCGGCGGCGGTGGGCAGGACAGCGGCCAGGTCCGGGTGACCGAGGACCTGGCCCGGCACACGGACCGGCTGCGCGAGCTCGCCCTCGACGGGCTGCCCATGCTCATGATCTGCGGGATGTACCAGCTCTTCGGCGAGGCCTTCATCACCGTGGAGGGCCGGCGTCTCCCCGGCCTGGGCATCCTCGACGTCACCACCCGCGGCAACGCCACCCGGATGATCGGCCCGGTCGTGCTCGACACCGACTTCGGCTCGGTCGTCGGCTACGAGAACCACTCGGGGTCCACCGTGCTGGGGCAGGGCCAGCAGCCCTTCGGCCGGGTGAGGCACGGCAGCGGCAACAACGGGTCCGACGGCCACGAGGGTGCCCGGACCGCCAACGTCGTGGGGTCCTACCTGCACGGCCCGGTCCTGCCCGCCAACCCGGCGCTGGCGGACGGGCTCCTGGAGGTCGCCGCCCGCCGGGCCACCGGCGGGTGGGACCCCGCGGAGGTCGACGACACCGTGGCCGAGCGGGCCCACCAGGCTCAGGTGCGCAGGCTGCTCGGCTCCTGAGCCGCGAGTCCGGTGCCGCCGGTGCGCTGGGGGGAGAGCCACCACGCGGCGCCGGCGGCCACGCCGAAGGGCACGATGACCACGTGCGCGTAGATGGCGTAGAGCAGGGCCGTCGCGGACGCCGCGCCGGGATCGCCCCCGAGGAGCACGAGCAACCCTGCCGTGCCGACCTCGGTCACCCCCAGGCCCCCGGGGGTGACCGCCACGACGGTGAGGAACTGGCGGAACGTGTAGGCGCAGACCAGCTCGGCCAGCGGCAGGTCCAGGCCGACCACGCGCGCGGCATACCAGTAGAGCCCGAAGAGCAGCACGAACTGGCCGACCATCCCCAGCGTCATCGTCACCCCGCCGGTGCGCACGACCTCGGCCACCCGGCGCCGCTGGTCGGTCAGCAGCTGGTCCACCGGCGGGCGTCCGTCGCGCGCGGGCAGGACCCGGGCCAGCACCGGGCGCCCCAGGGCGGTCAGCACGTCCGCCACCCGGTCCGAGAGGACGACCAGGCTCGCGACCAGGACCAGGGCGGTGCCCGCGGCGACCGCCACCCACCCACCGCGGACCACCACGTCGGGGGCGTCGATGGGTCCGGCGACGAGGACCAGGCACCCGATGACCGGGAGCGCGACCCGGGCCAGGAGGTTCCAGAGCCCCACGACGGCGACGCTGGAGGACAGGGCCCTCCGGGTGAAGCCCCAGGTGCGCAGCATGAGGACCATGAGGCCTACCCCGAGCGCCCCGCCGAGGGGCAGCAGGTTGGCGGCGGTCGCGGAGACGGCGTTGACCTTGAGCGCCTGCACGTGCCCCAGGCCGGGCAACGACCCCATGAGCACCCAGGTGTAGCTGAACAGACCGCCGAGGAGCAGCCCGGCCATGACGACCGCGGTGCCCGGGCGGATGCGCCCCAGCTGGGCGCCGATCTGCGCCCACGAGGTGTCGAGGAAGTACGGCAGCCCGACGGCGATGAGCAGCACGGCCGCCGTGGTGCCCAGCACCGAGCCGGCGGCGTCCTTCCAGGTCAGCCGCCGCAGCGCGGGCTCCTGGCCCTCCACGCTCACGACGGTCCCCGGGGCATGCCCTTCATGCTGGCAGACTCCGCGTCCGGCGCCGGCTGCGACACGGCACGGGCTCCCCTCGCGGACAGCAGCCACCACAGGCCGGCCGCCGGCAGCACGAGCGGGATGAAGAGGTAGCCCTGCCCGTAGTGGCTCCACACCGTCTGGTCCGGGAACATCGAGGGGGCGAGGTAGCTCCAGGTCCCGACCGCCAGCACCCCGGCCAGCTCGACGGTCAGCGCCACCAGGCTCACCCACCACGCGGCGCGCCCGCGCAGCGAGAGGGAGACCAGCGCGACGACGTAGACGGCCGCGGCGACCGCCGACAGGGAGTAGGCGAGCGGCGCCTGCTCGAAGCGGGTGGAGATCTGGGCCGCCGAGCGGGAGACCGTCCCGATGACGAAGACGAGGTAGAGCGCCAGGATGACGCGACCCGGGCCGTGGCGACGGTCTCCCGCGTCGGCGACGACGCGGCTCACGCGAGCGTCCCCACGCCGTACCAGATCTGCGCGCTGCGCGCGGCCATGACCGCGACGGTGAAGGAGGCGACCGCGAGCACGAAGGTGCTCCACCGCGTGGGCTCCTGCTGGGCCCACACCAGCGCGAGGGCGGGAAGCATGAGGATCGTCACGAGGTAGGCCCAGAGCTCCCAGCCCGGCCCGACCGGGTCGCCACCGCCCAGCTGGCGCCCCAGGTAGCTCCCGCAGTAGGCGACCACCCCGGCCTGGAGCAGCAGGGTGAGCCCGACGGTCACCCTGCCGGGGGACCGTCCGTTCAGCCCGGCCACGAGGCAGGCGACGGCGATGGCCAGGCCTCCTACCAGCACGGCGAGGGTCGGGGGGTCGAGGTATGCCGAGGAGCCGGTCGTCACGGCAGGCACCGGCGGCGCGGTCGGCGGGGGGTCACGCCACCAGGGTAGGGCTCCCGGTTGTGGACGACCTGGGTGGGCACGTCGGTGCGGCTGCCTAGGATGGAGGACGATGAGCGGCCTCTTCGACCACCTCCCCTTCGACGACCCGGTCCCCTCGATGAGCGCGGCCGCGGCCAGCGGGCACGCGGACGACCACCGGGGCGGCGGGTCCGTCGACGACCGCGGCGTGCCCGCCTGGGCCGTGTCCGGCGATGCGCCGCCGGCCGCGCAGGGCGCCCCCCGGGGCCATGCGGGACCCTCCGTCGAGGAGCTGCTGGCGGGGCTCAACGAGCCCCAGGCGGAGGCGGTGCGCCACCACGGGAGCCCGCTGCTCATCGTGGCGGGGGCGGGCTCGGGCAAGACCCGGGTGCTCACCCACCGCATCGCCTACCTGCTGGCCGAGCGGCACGTCCACCCCGGCCAGATCCTGGCGATCACCTTCACCAACAAGGCCGCGGCCGAGATGCGCGAACGCGTCGAGGCGCTGGTGGGTCCGCGGGCCAAGGCGATGTGGGTCTCCACCTTCCACTCCGCCTGCGTGCGGATCCTGCGCCGGGAGGCCCAGACCGCGGGGCTGCGGAGCTCGTTCTCCATCTACGACGCGGCCGACAGCCAGCGCCTCATGGGGATGGTCATCCGCGACCTCGACCTGGACCCGAAGCGCTACCCGGCCCGGGCCTTCCTGGCCAAGGTCTCGAACGCCAAGAACGAGCTCGTCGACGAGGAGGCGTTCGCGGCCACCGTCGGCGCCAACAGCTACGAGGCCAAGGTGTCCGAGGCCTACACGATGTACCAGCGCCGGCTCCGGGCGGCCAACGCCCTGGACTTCGACGACATCATCTCCACCACCGTCCACCTGCTCCGGGCCTTCCCGGCGGTGCGCGAGCACTACCGTCGACGCTTCCGGCACGTCATGGTCGACGAGTACCAGGACACCAACCACGCCCAGTACGCCCTCGTCCGCGAGCTCGTCGGGTTCGCCGGGGACATCGTCGACGGCGGCAGCCGCGAGCTGCCGCCCGCCGAGCTGTGCGTCGTCGGTGACGCCGACCAGTCGATCTACGCCTTCCGTGGCGCGACCATCCGCAACATCGTCGAGTTCGAGCAGGACTACCCGCAGGCCCGCACCATCCTGCTCGAGCAGAACTACCGCTCGACCAGCACCATCCTCACCGCGGCCAACGCGGTCATCGCCCGCAACCCGCGGCGCCGCGACAAGCGGCTGTGGACCGACCAGGGGGAGGGGCACCGCATCGTCGGCTACGTCGCCGACAGCGAGCACGACGAGGCCTCCTTCGTGGCCCGCCGGATCGACGAGCTCGCCGACGAGCGGGGGGTCCGACCCGGTGACGTCGCGGTGTTCTACCGCACCAACGCCCAGTCCCGGGCCCTGGAGGAGGTGCTGGTCCGCACCGGGCTGCCCTACAAGGTCGTCGGGGGCACCCGCTTCTACGAGCGTCGGGAGATCAAGGACGCCCTGGCCTACCTGCGCGTCATCGCCAACCCCGCCGACGACGTCAACCTCCGGCGCATCCTCAACACCCCCAAGCGGGGCATCGGCGACCGTGCCGTGGCCGCCGTCACGGCGCTGGCCGAGCGCGAGCGCATCCCGTTCGTCGCCGCCCTGGGCCGGGCCGGGGACGCGCCGGGCATCGCCTCGCGCTCGGTCGCCGCGATCTCCGGCTTCACGGCGCTGCTCGAGGAGCTGGGCGACCTGGCGGCCGAGGACGGGTCGGGCATCGGTCGGCTGCTCGAGGCGATCCTGGACCGCACCGGATACCTCGCCGAGCTCCGCGCCAGCCACGACCCCCAGGACGAGACGCGGGTGGAGAACCTCACCGAGCTGGTGACCGTCGCGCGCGAGTTCGACGACAACTACCCGGAGGGAGGTCTCGTCGACTTCCTCGAGCAGGTCTCGCTCGTCGCCGACGCGGACGAGATCCCCGAGGAGGGCGGGGACGGGGCGGCCGGCCGGGGGGAGGACCAGGGCGTCGTCACGCTGATGACGCTGCACACCGCCAAGGGGCTGGAGTTCCCGGTGGTCTTCCTCACCGGGCTGGAGGACGGCACGTTCCCGCACCAGCGCAGCCTCGACGACCCCGACGAGCTCGAGGAGGAGCGGCGCCTGGCCTACGTCGGGATCACCCGGGCGCGGGAGCAGCTGCACCTCTCCCGGGCCGGGAGCCGGGCGGCCTTCGGCGCGCCGCAGTGGTTCCCCGCCTCCCGCTTCCTCGACGAGATCCCCGAGGACCTCGTCACCTGGGAGCGCACCGACGCCGACCGGATGAGCATGGGCGGTCGTCGGTCGGCCGCCGAGGGCATGGGGCTGAGCTGGTCCGGCGGGTATGCCGGGGGGCGCGCAGGGTCGACCGGTGGCCGTCCGGCGGCCGTGCGGCTCGACCCGCGGGGCAGTGCGCCGCGGCGTGACCGCACCCCGGAGCAGGAGACCGAGCTGGCCGGCCTGGCTGCGGGAGACAAGGTCAGCCACGACAGCTTCGGCATGGGCACGGTGGTGCTCGTGGAGGGCACCGGCAAGCACGCGATGGCGCACGTGGACTTCGGCGAGGCCGGTCTCAAGCGGCTCCTGGTGCGCGTGGCTCCGCTGGTCAAGCTCTGACAGGGGCTGCGATAGTCTGCCTCGCAGTGCCGCCGACGGCGCCCCTTGCGTGCGGTCGTGCGGTGATCACCGGCAGGCCGGAGATCCTCCGGCCCTCATCGACAGACGGGAACCGCAACTGTGGATCTGTTCGAGTACCAGGCACGTGACCTCTTCGAGAAGCACGGGGTGCCCGTGCTCGCCGCCGAGGTCGTCACCGAGGCGGCCGACGCCGGTCCGGCGGCCGAGCGCGTCGGCGCCGACAGCGGCGGCGTCGTGGTCGTCAAGGCCCAGGTCAAGGTCGGGGGGCGCGGCAAGGCCGGTGGCGTCAAGCTCGCCCGCAGCCCGCAGGAGGCCGTGGAGGCCGCCGAGCAGATCCTCGGCATGGACATCAAGGGCCATACCGTCGGTGCCGTGATGATCGCCCAGGGCGCCCGGATCGCGGAGGAGTACTACTTCTCCCTGCTCCTGGACCGGACCAACCGCTCGCTGCTCGCGATGTGCAGCAAGGAGGGCGGGGTGGACATCGAGACCCTCGCCGAGGAGCGGCCCGAGGCCCTGGCCCGGGTGTCCGTCGACGCCGGGACCGGCATCGACGACGCCACGGCGCGCACCATCCTCGAGCAGGCGGGCTTCGACACCGCCGACGTCGACGCCATCGCCCCGGCGCTCGTGCGCCTCTGGGACGTCTACAAGGGTGAGGACGCGACCCTCGTCGAGGTCAACCCGATGGTCAAGACCGAGGACGGCCAGGTGCTGGCCCTGGACGGCAAGGTCACCCTGGACGACAACGCCGACTTCCGGCACGAGGACCACGCGGCGCTCGCCGACACCGCGGCCGCCGACCCGCTCGAGGCCAAGGCCAAGGAGATGGGTCTCAACTACGTCAAGCTGGACGGCAACGTCGGGATCATCGGCAACGGTGCGGGGCTGGTCATGTCCACGCTCGACGTCGTCGCCTACGCCGGCGAGGACCACACCGGGGGGCGGGCGAAGCCGGCCAACTTCCTCGACATCGGTGGCGGCGCCTCGGCCGAGGTCATGTCCAACGGCCTCGACGTCATCCTGGGCGACGACCAGGTGAGGTCGGTCTTCGTCAACGTCTTCGGCGGGATCACCGCCTGCGACGCGGTCGCCACCGGGATCGTCTCGGCGCTGGAGATCCTCGGGGACGAGGCCACCAAGCCGCTCGTCGTCCGGCTCGACGGCAACAACGTCGAGGAGGGGCGCGCCATCCTCGCCCGGGCCGACCACCCGCTGGTGACCATCGAGGACACCATGGACGGCGCCGCCCGGCGGGCCGCCGAGCTGGCCGCGAACTGACCCCGACGACACGACATACCGAAGGAATCTAGAGACCACCATGGCGATCTTCCTCACCCACGACTCCCACGTCATCGTTCAGGGCATGACCGGCTCCGAGGGCATGAAGCACACCCAGCGCATGCTGCGCTCGGGCACCCAGGTCGTCGGCGGCGTCAACCCGCGCAAGGCCGGGCAGACGGTCGACTTCGAGGACGGCGTGCAGGTGCCGGTCTTCGGCTCCGTCGCCGAGGCGATGGAGGCGACCGGCGCCGACGTGTCCGTCCTCTTCGTGCCGCCCGCCTTCACCAAGGCCGCCGTCGTCGAGGCGGTGGACGCGGGCATGCCGCTGGCCGTCGTCATCACCGAGGGCGTGCCGGTGCAGGACACGGCCGAGTTCTTCGCCTACGCCCAGGCCAAGGGCACCACGCGCATCATCGGCCCCAACTGCCCCGGGCTCATCAGCCCCGAGCAGTCCAACGCCGGCATCATCCCCGCCGACATCACCGGCCCCGGCCGCATCGGTCTGGTGTCCAAGTCGGGCACCCTGACCTACCAGATGATGTACGAGCTGCGCGAGATCGGCTTCTCCACGGCCGTCGGCATCGGTGGTGACCCCATCATCGGCACCACCCACATCGACTGCCTGCAGGCCTTCCAGGACGACCCGGACACCGACGCGATCGTCATGATCGGGGAGATCGGCGGCGACGCCGAGGAGCGGGCGGCCGCCTACATCAAGGAGCACGTCACCAAGCCGGTCGTCGGCTACGTCGCCGGGTTCACCGCGCCCGAGGGCAAGACCATGGGCCACGCGGGCGCCATCGTCTCCGGCTCCTCCGGCACGGCCGCGGCCAAGAAGGAGGCCCTGGAGGCCGCCGGGGTCAAGGTCGGCAAGACCCCGTCCGAGACCGCCGAGCTCATGCGCGAGATCGTCGCGGGTCTGGGCTGAGACCCGCGGGGTGCCCGCCGGTCCGACCGTCCTGCCCACGTCGGACCGGCGCGCCTCCCGTCGCCGCTCCCTCCCGTCCCCGACCATGGTGGGGATGACTGTGGTGGAGCGGACGAGCGGCAGAAGGTCCCCGGAGGCGGCGCACGAGGGTGTGCCCGGGCGGGGGCCGGTCCTCACCGTCCGCCGGCTCGGCGAGTTCCTCGTCGCCGGCGTCGCCGGTGTCGTCTGCGTCCTGGTGGGGCTGCTCGTCGTGGTCCTCCCCACGGTGCTCGCCTGGGTCGTGGAGGAGCGCAGCACGGCCACGTTCTGGCAGACCGTCGGTGTGGGGGTGGACGTCTGGGCGCTCGCGCACCGCGCGAGCGTCGTCACCCCCGCGGCGGAGCTGGTCCTCGCGCCGCTCCTGCTCACCCTGCTCTTCCTCGGGCTCTGCTGGTATGCCGCCCGCCAGGTCGTCCTGAGCCGGCACCACCTCACGGCGCGGGTCCCGCGGATCGGCGGGTGGCGCACGGCGTGGAGCGCGCTGGGCGGCTCCGACGGCACGGCCTTCGTCATCGGCTACCTCGGCACCGGCCTGCTCGTGGCCCACACGGCGAGCTTCGGGCTGGCGCCGGTGCGGGTGCTCACGCTCGTCCCCGGTGCCGTCCTGGTGCCGCTGGTGGCCCTCGGGCTCGTCTGGCTGGGGGAGCACCGCCGGGAGCAGCACCCCACCGTCGGGGCCGGGCTGGCGTTCCTCGAGGCGCGCACCCCGGTGCTCGTGCGCCGCGCCCTCCCGCCGGTCGGCGAGGTGCTGGTCGGGCTCGTCACCGTCGCCCTGCTCCTCGTCCTGGGGCTGCTGGTGCTGCGGGGGGAGCGGATCGTCACCCTCTACGGCTCCCTGGACGCCGGGCTGGTCGGCACGTCGTTGCTGACCGTCGGGCAGCTCCTGGCGCTGCCCAACCTCATGGTGTGGGCCCTGGCCTGGATGACGGGGGCCGGGGTCACCGTCGGCACCGTGCACGTGGGGTGGACCGACACCACCGCGGGCGACCTGCCCATGCTGCCCGTCCTCGGGGCGCTGCCCGAGCCGGGGGCGATGCCGCCCGGGATGTGGGCGCTGGCGCTGGTCCCTCTCGTCGCCGGTGGCTGGCTCGGCTACCGCGCCGTCGGCTCGGCCTCCCGGCTGGCCTCCTGGTGGACCAAGGCGCAGATCATGCTGGCCTCCTGCGTGGCGGTCGCGGGCGTCGTCCTCGTGCTGTCCTGGCTGGCCACCGGCGGGCTCACCCCCGGTCTGCTGGGGACCGTCGGCGTCGAGCCGTGGCGGGTCTCCGGGATGCTGCTCCTCGAGCTGGCCGTGGGCGGGTCGGTGGTCGTCACCACGCTGCACCTGAGCCGGCGACGGCTGCGGAGCCGCCGGTGAGTCCGGCCGGGCGCCCGTGAGCGGGCTCCCTCGACCTCGCGTGCTGGCCCTGGTCTCCGGCAGCGGCACCCTCCTGGAGGCCGTGCTCGAGGCGTGCGCGGACCCCGCCTACGCCGTGGACGTGGTGGCCGTGGGGGCCGACCGGGACGGCATCGAGGGTCTGGAGCGCGCGCGTCGCCGCGGTCTGCCGACCTTCGTCGAGCCGGTGGCCGCCCACCCGGACCGGGCAGCCTGGGACGTCGCGCTGGCCGGACGGATCGGCGCCCACCACCCCGACCTCGTGCTCAGCGCGGGGTTCATGAGGATCCTCGGGCCCGCCGTGCTGGCGGAGCACCGTGTCGTCAACACCCACCCGGCGCTGCTGCCGTCGTTCCCGGGGGCGCACGCCGTCCGGGACGCCCTGGCCCACGGCGTCCGGGTCAGCGGGTGCACGCTGCACGAGGTGGACGCCGGGGTCGACACCGGCCCGATCCTCGACCAGCGGGCCGTCCCGGTGCTGGACGGGGACACCGAGGAGAGCCTGCACGAGCGGATCAAGGTCGCCGAGCGGGAGATGCTCGTCGCAGCCCTACCCCGGCTGGCGCGCGTGCACCCGCTCGATGACGCCTAACATCGTCCGCCGCGCCTCCACCACCTCCAGGCCGAGGGCGGCCAGGCGGGCCGCGGGGCGACGCCCGAGGTGCTCGCCGGCCAGCGGCACGGTGACCGCGTCCACCAGCGCCTGCGGCGCCCGCACCCACCAGCGGTCGGAGGCCACGTGGTCGGCCAGCAGCAGCGACCCGCCGGGTCGCAGCACGCGGACCATCTCCGCGAGCGCGACCCCGAGGTCGGGCACGCAGCAGAGGGTGAAGGTCGAGACGACCGTGTCCATCGAGCCCGTGCCCGCCGGCAGGGCACCGGCGTCGCCCAGCACGAAGGTCACCGGCAGGCCCAGCGCGGCCGCGCGCCGACGGGCCTGGACGAGCATGGGCGCGCTGCGCTCGAGGCACACGAGCTCGACGCCCGGCGGGTAGAAGGGCAGGTTGGCCCCGGTCCCCACCCCCACCTCGAGCACGCGTCCGTGGGCCCGGCCGGCCACCCAGGGACGGCTGGCCGCGAGGAGGCGGCGTTCCACGCCCGCCGACACCTCGTCGTACCGGTCGGCGAGCCGGTCCCAGTGCCGTGCGTGCCGGGCGTGCCGTGCGTCCACGCAGCGAACCTACCGGCCCCGGGGTCGGAGCGGGCGCGGGTAGACTGGCGGCACACGACTGGCGCGGGTGGGACACCACCGGGGAGTGCACGCGTGGGTATCGCCCGCCTGGGTGCCCGCACCGTCCGTCCGGCGCCTCCACCGGCTGCCGGACCCGCACCAGAGGAGCGATCCGTGAGCACCCCGACCCCCTCCAGCGACACCCTGCCCGACGGGCGCCGGCCGGTCCGCCGCGCCCTCGTCTCGGTCTACGACAAGGCCGGTCTCGACGAGCTCGTCACCGGGCTGGCCGAGGCCGGGGTCGCCCTCGTCTCCACGGGCGGGTCGGCCGCCCGGATCGAGAGCCTGGGCCTGCCGGTCACCCGGGTCGAGGAGCTCACCGGCTTCCCCGAGTGCCTCGACGGGAGGGTCAAGACCCTGCACCCGCGGGTGCACGCCGGGCTGCTCGCCGACACCACCAACCCCGAGCACGTGCGGCAGCTGGAGGAGCTGGGCGTCGACGGCTTCGACCTCGTCGTCGGCAACCTCTACCCGTTCGCCGACACGGTGGCCTCCGGGGCGGACCAGGACGCGTGCGTCGAGCAGATCGACATCGGCGGTCCGTCCATGGTCCGGGCCGCGGCCAAGAACCACCGCAGCGTCGCCGTCGTCACCAGCCCCACGGCATACCCGGAGGTGCTGGAGGCCGTCGCCGCCGGCGGGTTCACGCTCGCGCAGCGGCAGCGGCTGGCCGCCGCCGCCTTCGTGCACACCGCGACCTACGACGTGCACGTCGCCTCGTGGATGGGCAACGCGCTCACCGACAGCGGCGACGGGACCGGGTTCCCCGCGTGGGTCGGTGCCACCTGGGACCGGGCGGCGGTCCTGCGCTACGGCGAGAACCCGCACCAGCGCGCCGCCCTCTACGCCGACGGCTTCGCCCCGACCCCCGGCCTGGCCCAGGCCGAGCAGCTGGGCGGCAAGGAGATGTCGTTCAACAACTACGTCGACGCCGACGCCGCCCGGCGGGCCGCGCACGACCACGGTGACCAGCCGACCGTGGCGATCATCAAGCACGCCAACCCGTGCGGGATCGCGGTCGGTCGCGACATCGCCGACGCCCACGCCAAGGCGCACGCCTGCGACCCGGTGTCCGCGTTCGGCGGGATCGTCGCGACCAACCAGCCGGTGACCGAGGCGATGGCGCGGCAGGTCGCGGAGGTCTTCACCGAGGTGGTGGTGGCCCCCGACTTCGAGCCGGGCGCGCTGGACGTGCTCTCGGCGAAGAAGAACCTGCGCCTGCTCCGGGTCGCCTCGCCGCAGGCCGGTGGGGTCGAGACCCGGCCGATCTCCGGGGGGCTGCTCGTGCAGGCGGTCGACGCGGTCGACGCCGAGGTCGAGGGCGGCGGCGACGACGCCTCGCGCTGGCGCCTGGTGGCCGGCGATCCCGCGGACGAGGCCACGCTCGCCGACCTGCAGTTCGCCTGGCGTGCGGTCCGCGCGACGAAGTCCAACGCCATCCTGCTCGCCCAGGACGGCGCCTCGATCGGGGTCGGGATGGGGCAGGTGAACCGGGTCGACTCCTGTCACCTGGCGGTCAGCCGGGCGGGGGAGCGGGCCCAGGGCGCGGTGGCTGCCTCGGACGCGTTCTTCCCCTTCGCCGACGGCCTGCAGGTGCTGCTCGACGCGGGGGTCCGGGCGGTGGTGGCACCCGGTGGGTCGATCCGGGACGAGGAGGTCGTCGCCGCGGCCGAGCGTGCGGGCGTGACGACGTACTTCACCGGCACCCGGCACTTTGCCCACTGACCCGGGTCCGGAGCCCTCGACCGGGGGGAGCCCCCTGGTGGCGACCCTCCTGCCGCTGCTCGCGGCGGGGGCCTGCGGGGCCGTGCTGCCGGTCCAGTCCCGGGTCAACGGGGTGCTCTCGGAGCAGGTGGGCGCGCTCCCGGCGGCCACGCTGTCGTTCGGCAGCGGCCTCGTCGTGCTCACCCTGCTGCTCGGGCTCGCCCCGTTGCGCCGACGCGCCGCCGCCGTCTGGGCGGCGGTGCGGGCCGGGTCCCTGCGCCCCTGGCAGGTCGTCGGGGGTGTCGGGGGCGCCCTCCTCGTCGCCAGCCAGACGTATGCCGTGCCGCTGGTGGGCGTCACCGCCTTCCTCGTCGCGGTGATCGGCGGGCAGTCGGTCAGCGCGCTGCTCGTCGACCGCGCCGGCCTGGGCCCCGGGCCGGCGCAGCCGTGGCGGGCCGGGCGGGTCGGGGCGGCGGCGCTCGCCGTCGTCGGCGTCGCGGTGGCGGCCACGGCCCGACCGGACCAGGGCGGTGCCGCGGTCGGTGCCGGGGTGGGCTTCGCCCTCGCGCTCGTGCTGGTCTGCGCCGCCGGCGCCCTCACCTCGGTGCAGCAGGCGCTCAACGGCGTGGTCACCACGGTGAGCAGGGCGCCGGTCGCGACCGCCTGGGTCAACTTCCTCACCGGCACGCTGACCCTGGTGCTCCTCGGCCTGGTGGCCTCGCTCGCGGGCGGGCTGCGGCCCAGCCCCGTCGGCGCCGGTCTGCCCTGGTGGGCGTGGACCGGCGGGGTGATGGGCATCGTCTTCATCGCCCTGGCGGCCTACGCGGTGCAGCACGTGCCCGTCCTCGTCTTCGCCCTCGTCACCATCACGACCCAGCTGGTGGTGGGTGTGCTGCTCGACGCCCTGGACCCGGTCGGCCGTGCGGCGCTGGGCCCCCAGCTGCTCCTCGGCGTCGCGCTGGCCCTCACGGCCTCGGTCTGGGCCGCGCTGGCCCGACCTGCGCGAGGTCGGCGCGCACCCTCGCCCGCGGCCCTCACGCACCGGTAGGCTCCCGGACATGGCGACCCTCGTGATCACCGTCATCGGCGACGACCGGCCCGGGCTGGTCAACGTGCTGGCCGACGTGGTGGCCGAGCACGGCGGGAGCTGGGAGCGCAGCCAGCTGGCCGAGCTCGCCGGCAAGTTCGCCGGCATCGTCACCGTGGACGTCCCCGACAGCCGGTCGCAGGCCCTGGCCGAGGCCCTCGGCGGGCTCGGCGGGGTGCTGGAGACGACCGTGCACCTCGTGGGCGACGACGCCGCCACCGGACCGGCCCGCCCCGCGGGCGACCTGCTGCACCTGGACCTCGTCGGCAACGACCGACCCGGCATCGTCAAGGAGATCACCGGCATCCTGGCCGGGCAGCAGGTGTCCGTGGAGGACCTCCAGACGAAGGTCGTGCCGGCACCCCAGGCCGGCGGGGACCTCTTCGCCGCCAAGGTCCGCCTGCGCGCGCCCGCGGAGACCGACCTGTCGGCCCTGCGGCGGGCCCTGGAGGACCTGGCCGCCGAGCTCCTCGTGGACATCAGCTTCGACGCGGACGACCAGCCGGAGTGGGAGTGAGACCCGCCGCCCGCACGTCCCTAGACTCGACGCCATGACCGCGACGATCCTTGACGGCAAGGCCGTGCACGCGACGATCCAGGACGAGCTGCGCACCCGGGTCGAGGCCCTGGCCCGGCGTGGGGTCGTCCCCGGGCTGGCCACCGTCCTCGTGGGTGACGACCCGGCCAGCCGGTGGTACGTCGGGGCGAAGCACAAGGACTGCGCCGCCATCGGCGTCACCTCGGTGCGGCGCGAGCTGCCCGCGGGCTCCGGCCTCGCCGACGTCCTCGCGACCGTCGACGAGCTCAACGCCGACCCCGCCGTGACCGCCTTCCTCGTCCAGCAGCCCACGGGCCTCGACGAGTTCGCGATCCTCTCGCGGGTCGACCCGGCCAAGGACGTCGACGGGCTGCACCCCAGGAACCTCGGGGCTCTCGTGCTGGGCGAACCGGCGCCGCTGCCGTGCACCCCCGTGGGGTGCGTGGAGCTGCTGCGCCGGTACGACGTGCCGATCGCCGGTGCCGAGGTCGTGGTGGTGGGGCGCGGCCTCACCGTGGGCCGACCGCTGGGCCTCATCCTCACGCGGCGCAGCGAGAACGCGACGGTGACCCTGTGCCATACCGGCACCCGGGACCTCGCCGCGCACACGCGGCGGGCCGACATCGTCATCTCGGCGGCCGGCGTGCCGGACATGATCACCCCGGACATGGTCAAGCCGGGAGCGGCCGTCATGGACGTGGGCGTCGCCCGTCGGGACGGCAAGATCGCCGGCGACGTGCACCCGGACGTCGCCGAGGTGGCCGGCTGGTTGACCCCGAACCCCGGCGGCGTGGGGCCCATGACGCGGGCCATGCTGCTGAGCAATGTCGTGGAGGCCGCGGAACGCACCCTCGACGCCGCGTGATGGACGGCGCGCCGGGGGAGCAGGAGCGGCGGGAGTCCGGCGCCTCGACGCAGCCGCTCGGGGCCTGGTGGGTGGGTGTCCTCGGCCTGGTGGTCTCCGGCGTGCTGCTGACCTCCTCGAACCTGCGCGCCTACGGCTACGCCCTCGGGGCCACCCTGGGCGTGCTCGCCCTGCTCCGGGCGTTCCTGCCGCCCGGCCGGGCGGGCGGCCTGGAGGTGCGCAGCCGGCTCACGGACGTCGCGACGCTGGTCCTCCTCGGCGCCGCGACGGTGGCCGTCGCCGCGACCCTGCGCCTGGGCTGAGCCGCGGCACGAGAACCGCCCCTCCTCGGCGTGCGAGGAGGGGCGGTGGTGGTGCGGGGGAGCGGGCTAGATGAGGCCGAGCTGGGTGACGGCGGCCTTCTCCTCGGACAGCTCGGCCACCGTGGCGTCGATCCGGCCCCGGGAGAAGTCGTCGATGTCCAGGCCCTGGACGATCTCGTAGGACCCGTCGCGGGTGGTCACCGGGAAGGAGCTGATGAGTCCCTCCTCGACGCCGTAGGAGCCGTCCGAGCGGACCGCCATCGACACCCAGTCGCCCTCCGGCGAGCCGCGCAGCCAGTCACGCGCGTGGTCGATGGTGGCGGACGCCGCCGAGGCGGCCGAGGAGGAGCCGCGGGCCTCGATGATGGCGGCGCCGCGCTTGGCGACGGTGGGGATGAAGGTGTCCTCGATCCACTGCTGGTCCCCGACGGCCTCGGCGGCGTTGCGCCCGCCGACCTGGGCGTGGAAGAGGTCGGGGTACTGGGTGGCGCTGTGGTTGCCCCAGATCGTCATGTGCGAGACGTCGGTGACCGGGGCGCCGACCTTGGCCGCGAGCTGGGCGATCGCCCGGTTGTGGTCCAGGCGGGTGAGCGCCGAGAAGCGCTCGGCCGGGATGTCGGGGGCGTTGCTCATGGCGATGAGGGCGTTGGTGTTGGCCGGGTTGCCCGTCACCGTGATCCGCACGTCGTCGGCGGCGTGCCCGTTGAGCGCCTTGCCCTGGGCGGTGAAGATGGCGCCGTTGGCCTCCAGCAGGTCGCCGCGCTCCATCCCCTTGGTGCGCGGGCGGGCGCCGACGAGCAGCGCGACGTTGACGCCGTCGAAGACGACGTCGGGGTCGTCACCGGTCTGCACGGCGCTCAGCAGCGGGAAGGCGCAGTCGTCGAGCTCCATGACGACGCCCTCGAGCGCGCCCAGCGCCGGGGTGATCTCCAGCAGACGCAGCTCGACGGGGGTGTCCGGACCCAGCAGCTCGCCGGAGGCGATGCGGAAGAGCAGGCTGTAGCCGATCTGACCGGCGGCTCCGGTGACGGCGACCTTGACGGGAGTGTTCACGAACGGGACCTTCCTTCGGGTGCACATGGACCGGCGCCGTGCACGCCCGGTGTGGGGCAGCGCCGCGCCGCCGGACGGCTGATGCGGCCGACGCTAGCACCCTGCCCGGAGGCCACCGCGTCCGAGTGGCCGGGGTCGGCGGTGGTGGGCTACGGTGCGCGGGCACGACGGCCGTCGCGTGCGGGGCGCCCGACCCGCCCGGCCGCAGGAACGGAGTGGAGCATGGGACTCATCGACCGGATCAGGGGGGCGTTGCGCGGTCGGCGCCCCGGCGCGGCCGGCGCCGCGGCGGACAGCGGGGCCCGACCGGAGAGCGCGCGTCCCGCGGCGGCACCCGACGACGCGGCAGCGGGGGCCACCCCCGACCAGGCCGCGGCGGAGCCGACCAGCACGTCCGCACCGTCCGAGGGGCGTCACCCCACGGCCACCGTCCAGCCGGGGGACACCCTGGCCGACCTCGCGGCCCGGCACGGCGTGGACGAGGAGGGCATCGTGCGCCTCAACGGCATACCGGACCCGGAGCTGATCTTCGCGGGTCAGGTCTTCCGGCTGCCCCGCGACCCGGCCTGACGCCCGGAGGCCCGCGGGCTCATCCGCCGGTCAGCGGGTGGTCGGCGCGCGTGCGCCACAGCCCGTCGCCGTCGTGGACGTAGAGCCGGACGACGTCCGCGGTGAAGGTGCAGCTGAAGGCGGCCAGGTCGCTGAACGCGCGGTCCATGGCCGGCCCGGGGATGTCGTGCGCCAGGGTGACGTGCGGGTGGTAGGGGAAGTCGATCCGGCGCTGCACCGGCCCCGACCGCACCGCCTGCTCCAGCCGCTCGCAGGTCGCGACCCCCTTGGCCACCTGCACGAAGACGACGTCCGACACGGGGCGGAAGGTCCCGGTGCCGCGCAGCAGGACCTCGAACGCCGCGTGCTCGGCGGCCACCCGGTGCAGGTGTGCCTCCAGGTCGTCCACCACGCCCGACGCGACCTCGGTCGGCGGCAGCAGCGTGATGTGGGTGGGGATCCGCGCGGCCCGCTCCTCGCCGTAGCCGATCCGCAGGCGCTGCAGGTGCGCTCCCCACGGCTCCGGGACGGGGATGGCCACGCCGACCACGGCCGGGTCGACCACGGGGTCGGACGAGGGGCCGCTGGTCATCGGCACACCTTACTCGGCACCGCCCGGCGCCCTGGGGACGTGCTCAGGCCACCGAGCGGGCAGCCTTGTGCACGACCCGCGAGTAGTGCCCGACGAGCTGGTCCACCAGCGCCGGCCAGGAACGCTCCTCCACCCGCAGCCGCCCTGCCGCGCCCAGCCGTCGGCGCAGCTGCTGCTCCTCGGGCCCCGGCCCGACCAGCGGCAGGACCGCCTCCCGCAACGCCCCCCGCACGTCGGGGTCGAACAGCGCACCGGTCACCCCGGGCTCGATGAGGTCGACGGGGCCGCCGCGTGCCGGCGCGACGACCGGCAGCCCGGCCGCCGAGGCCTCCTGCAGCGTCTGGCCGAAGGTCTCGCGGGTGCCGGTGTGCACGAAGACGTCGAAGGCGGCGTAGGCGCGCGCCAGCTCGGCGCCCTCACGGCGGCCCAGGAAGACCGCCTCGGGCAGCTGGGCCTGCAGGATCTCCCGGCTGGGCCCCTCACCGACGAGGACGAGCCGGGTGCCCGGCAGGGAGGCGAGCTCGGTCAACCGGTGCAGCTCCTTCTCCGGGGCGAGCCGACCGACGTAGCCCAGGACGGTCTCCCCGCGCGGTGCCAGCGTGGCGTGCAGCGCGCCCGCGTCGGGGTCGTCGCGACGCCCCGGGTGGAAGAGGTCGCTGTCGACGCCCCGGCCCCAGAGCGCCACGCGGGGGACGTCGTGGGCGGCCAGGTCGGCCAGGGCCGAGGTGGACGGGGCCAGCGTGAGGTCGGCCTGCTCGTGGATGCGGCGGATCCAGCGCCAGGCGGCCCGCGCGGTCAGGTCGCCCGCGGGGCCGGCGTGCTGGCGGATGTAGGAGGGCATGTCGGTCTGGTAGATCGCCACCGACGGCAGGCCGAGGGCGCGGGCGGCGACGAGGCCGCGCACGCCGAGCACGAAGGGCGAGGCGACGTGGACGACGTCGGGCCCGAAGCGGTGCAGGACGGTCTCGAGCTCGTAGGAGGGGAGCCCGACGCGGAACTTGCGCACGGGCAGGCTCGTGACGGTGTGCACCGGGAAGCCGGCGTAGTGCTCCGGGGTCATGACCGGGCTCCACGGGCTGGTGCCGGGAGCGATGACGAGCGCCTCGTGCCCCTGCTCGCGCAGGCACTCCAGCACCTTGCAGACGCTCGTGGTGACGCCGTTGAGGGCGGGGAGGAAGGACTCGGTGACGATGGCGACGCGCACGTGGTCCATCCTCGGCGCGTCGGGTATGTCGTCGGCGGACCCTGGGGGTGTGTCGGGTGGCCGACGGGTGACCAGATGGTGCCCGATCCCGTCGCGCAGGGCACGCCGGGGCGAGCGTGCGGTGCCGGGTCGCGCCGTCACGTCAGGTCCTCGTGGCCGAGCTGCTGCAGGGCGGCCACGACCGAGCGCACGTCCTGGCAGTGCTCGCGGGTGGTGACCAGCAGGGCGTCGGGGGTGTCGACGACCACGACCCCCTCCACGCCCAGGGTCACCACGGTCCGTCCTCCGCGGGCGGCGACGAGGCCCGTGGAGTCCTGCGCGAGCACGTCGTCGGGGCTGCCGAGCACCCGCACGCCGGGGTGGCGGGGGTGCTCCTGGAGCAGGGTGGCCAGGGAGGCGAAGTCGCCGACGTCGTCCCAGCCCAGCTCGGCGGGGACCACCTCCACCAGGCCGCTGCGGGCGGCCGGCTCGGCGACGGCCCGGTCGATGGCCACCGCCGGCAACGAGCCCCAGACCTCGTCCAGCCGACCCGGGTCCCGGGCCAGCAGCCGCAGGCTGCGCACCATCTCCGGGTGCTGGACGGCGAGGAGGTCCAGCAGCACCCCGGCCCGGACGACGAAGATGCCGGCGTTCCACAGGTGCCGCCCGCCCGCGAGGTAGCGCTCGGCGACGCCGCGGTCCGGCTTCTCCACGAAGGAGACGACCTCGTGGACGTCCGGGGCGGTGGGGTAGGACCGCCGCCGGCCCACCTCGATGTAGCCGAACCCCGTGGCGGGGTGTCGAGGCTGGATGCCCAGGGTGACCAGGGCGCCGCCCCGGGCGGCGACCACGGCCTGGCGCACGCAGTCCGCGAAGGCCGTCTCGTCCTCGATGACGTGGTCGGCCGCGAACGAGCCCAGCACGGACTGCGGGTCCTCCCGCTCGAGCACCGCCGCGGCCCACCCGATCGCCGGCATGGAGTCCCGCGGCGAGGGCTCGAGCAGCAGCCGGTCCTGGGGGAGCCCGGCCAGCTGCCGCCGGACGGCCGACGCGTGGGCCCGACCGGTGACGACAAGCACCCGTCCGCCGATCAGCCGGCCCACGCGGTCGACCGTCTCCTGCAGCATCGACCGGCCCGAGCCGGTGAGGTCCTGGAGGAACTTCGGGGCGGCGCTGCGCGAGAGCGGCCACAGCCGGGTCCCCGAGCCCCCGGCCGGGACGACGGCCGTGAGGTCGGCGAAGGCGTCGTCGGCGCGGCTGGAGGTGATCATCTCCGCCAGTCTAGGGTTGCCCTCATGGCTTCGTCCCCGCCGTCCGCCGGTGCCGCGCGCCGGGTGCTCGGCGCCGCGCAACGCCTCGGCTACCGCGGGGTGGTGCGCCCCGTGGCCTGGCGGCTCGACGCCGAGCAGGCCCACCACCTCACCGTCCGTGGCGTGGACGCGCTGGGCCGCAGCCCGCTCACCCGGGCGCTGCTGGCAGCAGGCGGCACGGCGGTGCCCCGGGGCCGGGGGGTCGAGGTGCTGGGGCTGCGTCTGGCCCACCGGGTCGGCCTGGCCGCCGGGATGGACAAGGACGGCCGGGCGGTGGCGGGCTGGGGGGCCCTCGGGTTCGGGCACGTCGAGCTGGGCACCGTCACCGCGCGGCCGCAGCCGGGCAACCCCCGCCCGCGCCTGGTGCGGCTGCCGGCCAGCCGTGCCGTCATCAACCGGATGGGCTTCAACAACGAGGGCGTCGAGGCGCTCGCCGCCCGCCTCCGCGCCGCGCGGCAGGCGGGGTCCGTGCGGCTGCCCGTCGGGGTGAGCATCGGCAAGAGCAAGGTCACCCCCGTGGACGAGGCGGTGGAGGACTACCTCGCCTCGGTGCGGGCGCTCACCGGGCTCGCCGACTACCTGGCGGTCAACGTGTCCTCGCCCAACACCCCGGGCCTGCGCTCGCTGCAGGACGCCGGTCCGCTGGGGGAGCTCCTCACCGCCGTCGTGCGGGCGGCGGACGTCCCGGTCCTCGTCAAGGTGGCGCCCGACCTCACCGCGCCGGCCCTGGAGCAGGCGGTCGGCGTGGCGGTGGACGCCGGGGTGCGCGGGATCATCGCCACCAACACGACCCTGTCCCGGGAGTGGGTCGCCGCCGTGGACGCGGCCCGCGCGGCGGCCGAGAGCGGCGGGTTGTCCGGAGCACCGCTGACGCTGCGGGCCAGGGAGGTCGTCGGCCAGGTGCGCCGGCTGACCGACCTGCCGGTCATCGGCGTGGGTGGCGTGCTGACCGGGGCGGACGCCGCCGCGATGGTCGACGCCGGGGCGGACCTGGTCCAGCTCTACACGGGCCTGGTGTACGCCGGGCCCGGCCTCGTCGCCGACGCCGTCGCGGCGACGACCCCGCGCGGCGACCGGTCGGGGTGAGGACGCCCCCCGCTCGACGCCCGGTGGGGGTGAGGGGGTGGCGGGGGAGCCGCGCGTATGCTCGAGGATGCCCCCCAGCCCCGTCCGGAGAGAGCCGTTGACCACCGACGCCCGCACCCAGCGCGAGACCGCCGCCCCCGACCCCGGCCAGGGGGAGCGGCCCGGACCCCGCCCTCTCGCCGAGGTGATGCGACGGATCGAGGCCGTGGTCGAGGGTCGCGCCGAGGAGCTGCTGGCCTGGCGGCGCCAGGTGCACCAGAACCCGGAGGTGTGCTGGACCGAGCACCGGACCACCGAGCTCGTCGCGGGCGTGCTGTCGCAGGCCGGTGCGCAGGTCCGCACCCTGCCGGGCACCGGTGCCCTGGTCGACATCGGCCACCCCGAGCCGCGCACCCGCATCGCCCTGCGCGCGGACCTCGACGCCCTGCCCATCGACGAGGTGACCGGGCTCCCCTTCGCCTCCACCACCGCGGGCGTCTGCCACGCCTGCGGTCACGACGTGCACACGGTCGGGCTGATCGGGGCCGGGCTGGCCCTGCACGCGCTGTCCGAGGAGCTGGTCGCGCGGCAGGCCGCCGTCCGGTTGGTCTTCCAGCCCGCCGAGGAGACCCATCCCGGGGGCGCGCTCAAGGTCATGGAGCAGGGTGGGCTCGAGGGGGTCGACCGGATGCTCGCGGTGCACTGCGACCCCTCCGTCGACGTCGGCCGCGTCGGCCTGCGCGTCGGGCCGATCACCGCGGCGTCCGACGAGGTGCGCGTCGTCATCACGGGCCGTGGCGGACACACCTCGCGGCCCCACCTGACCCAGGACATCACCTACGCGTTGGGCAAGGTCGTCACCGAGGTGCCCGCGGCGCTGACCCGCCGGCTGGACCCCCGCGCGGCCGCGATCCTCGTCTGGGGCGTGGTGCGGGCGGGGGCCGCGGCCAACGTCATCCCGGCGCGCGGCGAGGCCCTGGGCACCCTGCGCATGCTCGACGCCGAGCTGTGGGACGTCGTCGAGCCCATCTTCACCGAGACCGTCGAGGCGGTGGTCGCCCCCTACGGGGTGAGCGCGAGCGTCGAGTACACCAAGGGCGTGCCGCCGGTGGACAACGAGAACGCCTCGGTCGTCGCGCTGTCCAAGGCGGGCATGATGCTGCTGGGGGCGGGGTCGGTGCAGGCCACCAAGCAGTCCATGGGGGGCGAGGACCTCGGGTGGTACCTCCAGGAGGTCCCCGGGGCGATGGCCCGGCTCGGGACCCGGTCGCCGGGCGGGCCGACCTACGAGCTGCACCAGGGCGACCTCGTCGTGGACGAGCGGTCGGTGCTCGTGGGTGCCAAGCTGCTCGCCGGGGCGGTCTTCACGGCGCTGGGGGAGACGCACCCCTGACCCACCCGGCCGGTCCGGGTGCGCCCGAGCGGGGCGGGTGTGACGGGTGTGACCGCGCAGGTCACGAGTTCGTCACGTCTTGCCGCGCGCGTGAGCCGCGGCACCTACCGGCGAGTCACCAGGGTTACCATCGTCGCGTCATACCCCACAGGACAAAGGAGTATCCCGTGCGTCGGGTCCTGAAGCTCGCAGCCGCCGGTGCGGCCGCCACCCTCGTCCTTGCCGCCTGCGGCGAGGCTCCCGAAGAAGACGACACCAGCGCCGGCGGCGACAGCGCCGAGAGCAGCGAGGGCGGCGAGGCCGCCGGCGGCGACGCCGGTGACTTCAAGGCCTGCATGGTCTCCGACTCCGGCGGGTTCGACGACCAGTCGTTCAACCAGTCGGGCAAGGAGGGTCTGGACGCCGCCGCGGAGGAGCTCGGCATCGAGCCCGTGGAGGTCGAGTCGCAGGCGGACACCGACTACGCCACCAACGTCTCCAACCTGGTCTCCCAGGGCTGCAACATCACCATCGGCGTCGGCTTCCTCCTCGAGGACGCCATCCAGGCGGCCGCGGAGGAGAACCCCGACACCAACTTCGCCCTCATCGACTCCGCCTTCAGCGACGCCGACTTCAACCCGGTCGAGCTGGAGAACGCCAAGCCGATCCTCTTCAACACCGCCGAGGCCAGCTACCTCGCCGGCTACCTGGCGGCGGGCATGACCGAGTCCGGCACGGTCGCGACCTTCGGCGGGCTTCAGATCCCGTCGGTGGCGGTCTTCATGGACGGCTTCTCCGACGGCGTCGACAAGTTCAACGAGGACAACGGCACCGACGTCAACCTGCTCGGGTGGGACAAGGAGGCCCAGGAGGGCGCCTTCTCCGGCGACTTCGAGAACCAGAGCCAGGGCCAGACCCTCACCGAGCAGTTCATCTCCCAGGGCGCGGACATCATCATGCCGGTCGCCGGGCCGGTCGGTCTCGGCGCCGCCGCGGCGGCCTCCGAGGCGGACGGCGTCCACATCATCTGGGTGGACTCCGACGGCTACCTCACGGCGTCCGAGTACTCCGACCTCATGCTGACCTCGGTCCTCAAGCAGATCGGCCCGGCGGTCGAGACCACCGTCACCGAGGCGGTCGAGGGCGACTTCACCAACGAGCCCTACGTCGGCACGCTGGAGAACGACGGTGTCGGCCTGGCCGAGTACCACGACATGGCCGACGACGTCGAGGGCACGATGGTCACCGGCCCGGACGGCGAGGAGATGTCGCTCGCCGAGGCGGTCACCATGCTGGAGGAGATGGTCGTCTCCGGGGACATCACCGTCGAGTCCCCCAACAGCCCGCAGCAGTGAGGTGGGGTCCGCCGGTCGGCCCCTGACCTGCGGACCACCGCCCCGGTAGCGGCCCGGCCCCCTCGGGCCGGGCCGCTACGCTGTCCCTCCGCACCACCCGGTGGCGCCCGATCGCCGGCGCCCGGTCCGCCCCACCCGTGAGGTAGGTATGAAGCAGGTTCTGCGATGAAGCTCGAGCTGCAGGGCATCACCAAGGTCTTCGGCTCGCTGGTCGCCAACGACCACATCGACCTCGTCGTCGAGCCGGGGGAGATCCACGCCCTGCTCGGCGAGAACGGCGCCGGCAAGTCCACCTTGATGAACGTCCTCTACGGGCTCTACGACCCCGACGACGGGCAGATCCTCCTGGACGGCTCCCCGGCGACCTTCAAGGGGCCGGGTGACGCGGTGTCCGCGGGCATCGGCATGGTGCACCAGCACTTCATGCTCGTGCCGGTCTTCACCGTGGCCGAGTCCGTGGCGCTGGGCTACGAGCCCACCGGCGCCGGGGGGGTGCTCAGGCTGGAGGAGGCGCGCCGCCGGGTGCGCGAGATCTCGGACCGGTTCGGCTTCCAGGTCGACCCGGACGCCCGGATCGAGGACCTGCCGGTCGGCGTCCAGCAGCGGGTCGAGATCATCAAGGCGCTGTCGCGGGACGCGCAGGTGCTCATCCTGGACGAGCCCACCGCCGTGCTCACCCCGCAGGAGACCGACGAGCTCATCCGCATCATGCGCGAGCTCAAGGAGTCCGGGACCTCCATCGTCTTCATCACCCACAAGCTGCGCGAGGTCCGGGCGATCGCCGACCGGATCACCGTCATCCGGCGCGGCAAGGTCGTGGGGGAGGCCAGCCCGACCTCCACCGAGACCGAGCTCGCCTCGCTCATGGTCGGCCGCTCGGTGAGCCTGACGGTCGACAAGGAGCCGGCGCGGCCGGGGGAGGCGACCTTCGAGGTGGAGAACCTGTCCGTCGTCGCCCCCAACGGCACCGTCCTCGTCGACGACATCTCCTTCGACGTGCGCGCCGGGGAGATCCTCTGCGTGGCGGGGGTCCAGGGCAACGGCCAGACCGAGCTCGCCGAGGTCATCCTCGGCATCGAGGAGGCCGACTCCGGGTCGGTCCGCCTCGACGGCAAGGACATCCTGGGCACCGGCGTCAAGCAGCGGTTGCGCTCCGGCATCGGTTTCGTGCCGGAGGACCGCTCGACCGACGGCGTCGTGTCCAGCTTCTCCATCGCCGAGAACCTCGTCCTCGACCTCTACGACACCCAGCCCTTCGCCCGCGGCGTGTCGATGAGCCCGGCCAAGGTCACCGCCAACGCCGAGCAGCGGACCGAGGAGTTCGACGTCCGCCACACCTCGGTGCACGACCCCATCCTCACCCTCAGCGGCGGCAACGCGCAGAAGGTCGTGCTGGCCCGGGAGATGTCCCGTCCGCTGCGCCTGCTCGTCGCCTCGCAGCCCACCCGGGGCCTGGACGTCGGCTCCATCGAGTTCGTGCACAGCCGGGTCGTCGCCGAGCGCGACCGCGGCACCCCCGTCATCATCGTCTCGACCGAGCTGGACGAGGTGCTCGGTCTCGCCGACCGCATCGCGGTGATGTACCGCGGGCGCATCGTGGGGATCGTCGACGCGAAGGGCGAGGACGGCACCCCGGTCAACCGGGACGTGCTCGGGCTCATGATGGCCGGCGTGCCGCTCGAGGACGCCCAGGAGCAGGCGGCGCAGCACCGGTCCGTGCTGGGTGCCGCCGACCTGGGCGACGACGACCGACGCCCCGCCGCCGAGGGTGAGACCCGGCATACCTCCGCCCCTGCGACCACCGAGGAGCGCCCGTGAGCGACCAGACCCCCGGCCACACCCCCGAGCGACCGGACGCCGGCGAGGAGCAGTCCGTCGCGGCGACCCCGCCCGGGGAGACCGGCGGCCCCACCGTGCGCGAGCAGGAGCGCCCCGGTGTCCTCCAGCAGATCCTCGGCGGCAGCGCCCTCATGTCGGTGCTCGCGGTCGTGCTGGCCCTCCTCATTGGCGGGCTGCTCATCGCGTTCGCCGACGAGGACACCAGGGAGGCCGCGACCTACTTCTTCGCCCGGCCCCTCGACACCGTCTCGGCCGGGTGGACGGCCATGGCCGACGCCTACGTCGCGATGTTCCGTGGCTCGGTCTTCGACTGGCAGGCGGCGACCTTCGCCGGCATGGTCAACCCGCTGACCGAGTCCATGGTCTTCGCCATCCCGCTCATCCTCGCCGGTCTCGGCATCGCCGTGGGCTTCCGCGCCGGGTTGTTCAACATCGGCGCCCAGGGGCAGATCATCGTCGGCGCCATCGTCGCCGCCTGGCTGGGCTTCGCCTTCGACCTGCCGCCGGTCATCCACCTGCTCGTCGCCATCCTCGGTGGCGCGATCGGCGGGGCGGTATGGGGTGGCATCCCGGGTGTCCTCAAGGCCCGGTTCGGGGCCAACGAGGTGATCGTCACGATCATGCTCAACTACATCGCGGTCTACCTCATCAGCTACATCCTCAAGCAGCCCGGCTTCAACCCCGGGCGCACCGGGCAGCGCAGCCCGGCCGTCAGCCCCGACGCGACCTACCCGCTGCTCGTGCCGCAGTGGCTGTGGCCGGACAACGGCTTCCGGCTGCACTGGGGCTTCGTCGTCGCGATCCTCGCGACCGTCTTCGTGTGGTGGCTCATGGAGCGCTCCACCGTCGGCTTCCAGATCCGCGCGGTCGGCGCCAACCCGGCCGCGGCCCGCACCGCCGGCATGTCGGTGGGCCGGATCACCGTCATCACCATGGTGGTCGCGGGCGCCCTGGCCGGCCTGGCCGCCACCGGGCAGGTGCTCGGCACCGAGCGCTCGCTCACCGCCGGCGTGGCCGCGTCCTTCGGCTTCGACGCCATCACCGTCGCGCTGCTCGGGCGGTCCCGGCCCTGGGGCACCTTCTTCGCCGGGCTGCTCTTCGGGGCGCTCAAGGCCGGAGGCTTCCTCATGCAGTCGTTGACCTCCACCCCGATCGACATCGTCCTCGTGGTGCAGTCGCTCATCGTGCTCTTCATCGCCGCGCCCCCGCTGGTGCGGTCGGTCTTCCGGCTGCCCGACCCCGACCGTCGGCGACGACGCAAGGCCGACACCCGCGCGACCCAGGAGGCCACGGCATGAGCACCGCCACCGAGCCGCAGCAGGTCAGCCCGCCCGAGGGTGCCGGACCTCAGCGGGCCCGACCCAAGGTGAGCCTCAAGGCCACGCTCGTCTACGCCCTCGCCGCCCTCGTCACCCTCCTCGCCTGGGTGCTCGACACCCCCGCGGATGCCCGGACCACCTTCCAGTTCGGCACCAGCGGCGACGTCGTGAGCATCCCGAACATCGCGGTCCCCGCGCTGGGCTTCCTCGTGGTGCTGCTGGTGGTCATACTCGCGGCCACGGGCTTCTCTCTCTGGCGGTGGCGTCAGCGTCGGCCGCTGCCGGCCTGGTCGCACGTCGTCGTGGGGGTCGCCTTCGTCCTGGCCTTCCTCACCTTCGTGGGCGCCGGGCGCAGCACCGTCATCCCCATGGTCTCGCTGCTCGCGGGGGCGCTGGCGCTCTCCGTGCCGCTCGTCTTCGGCGCGATGTCCGGCGTCATCTGCGAGCGCTCGGGCATCATCAACATCGCCATCGAGGGCCAGCTGCTCTTCGGGGCGTTCATGGGGGCGGTCGTCGCCTCGGCCGCGGGGTCCGCCTACCTCGGGCTGGTCGCGGCACCGATCGCCGGTGCCCTCGTGGGGGCCGGGCTGGCGTGGTTCTCGGTGTCCTTCCGGGTCAACCAGATCATCGTCGGCGTGGTGCTCAACACCCTCATCATCGGGCTCACGGGCTTCCTCTTCTCGACCGTGCTCTCCGACAACAAGGCCCTGTGGAACAGCCGCATGCCGCTGCCGCGCATCCGGATCCCGCTGCTGGCCGACATCCCCGTCGTCGGACCGGTCCTCTTCGACCAGACGATCCTCGTCTACCTCATGTACGCCCTCATCTTCGGCCTGCAGTTCATGCTCTTCCGCAGCCGGTGGGGACTGCGCACCCGCGCCGTCGGCGAGCACCCGAAGGCGGCCGACACGGTGGGCATCAAGGTCAACGTGCGCCGGGTCTGGAACACGATCCTGGGTGGTGCCATCGCCGGCCTCGGCGGTGCCTTCTTCACCGTCGGCTCGGGGCTCGCCTTCGGGCGGGAGATGTCGGCCGGCCAGGGCTACATCGCGCTGGCGGCGATGATCCTCGGCAAGTGGAACCCGTGGGGTGCGGTCATGGCCGCGCTGCTCTTCGGCTTCTCCAAGAACCTGGGCAACGTGCTGTCAAGCATCGGCAGCGGGGTCCCCTCCGAGCTGCTCCTCATGCTGCCCTACGTCATCACCATCCTGGCCGTCGCCGGCTTCGTCGGGCGGGTCCGCCCGCCGGCCGCCGAGGGCGTGCCCTACACCAAGAGCTGAGCGCGCGGCCCGAGTCAGCCGGGCCGGCGCCGACCCCCGAGGAGTCCCCCATGGCCACGATCGACTGGCAGCCGCTGCACGACGCCGCGGTCGCGATGACGGAGCGGGCCTACGCCCCCTACTCGGGCTACCCCGTGGGTGTCGCGGGGCTGGTCGACGACGGCCGCGTGGTGGCGGGGTGCAACGTCGAGAACGCCGGCTACGGCGTCACCCTGTGCGCCGAGTGCGGGATGATCTCCGACCTGGTGGCCGGCGGCGGTGGCCGCCTGGTGGCGGTGTGGTGCGTCGACGGCCGGGGCGAGACGATCATGCCCTGCGGGCGCTGCCGGCAGCTGGTCTGGGAGCACGGCGGTGCGGACTGCCTGCTGCAGACCCCGCAGGGCGTGCTGCGCATGGACGAGGTGCTGCCGCAGGCGTTCGGCCCGGAGGACCTGGAGCGCCGCTGAGCCCTGCGGGTGTCAGGTGTCCCGCGGGCCACACCGGCCACATCCTGCGGGGAGATGCACCGCGGCCCGGGTCATGTCCCCGGTCGCTGCTCGTTTCCCCGCGCGGTGGTGCCGGTGGGACGGCGGGGACCGGAGAGGCGCTCGGCCAGCCCGGTGCCGCGCACCAGCACGAAGGACGTGACGACCGCCACCGCCGGGACGACGCCGAGCTCCAGCTGCAGGCCGAACATCATCGTCGTGATCACCATGACCATGAGCGGCAGCGGCACCATCGCGACCGTGACGGCCGCCGCCAGGGCCGGCACCGCGACGACGAGCGGGACGCCGGGCACGAGCTGGTGCACCAGGACCCCGGCCACCGCGCCCACGAAGACCAGCGGGAAGATCGGACCGCCGAAGAAGCCCCAGCTCATCGAGACCACGAAGGTCAGGACCTTCCCGAGGAGCACCAGCACCAGCAGTCCGGTGGTGACCGCGGCGCCTCCCTCCAGGACCGCGCCCAGCTGCCCCCGGCCGGAGAACAGGGTGAGCGGGAGGGCATACCCCACCGCGGCGACCACCGCGGCACCGACCACCGCCCGCGTCACGACGTGCGGCACCCGCCTGCTCCACCGCTGCGAGAGCGTCATCGCCGCGACGCAGCCCGCCCCCAGCAGGGCTCCCACCACCCCGAGGACGACGGCCAACCCGATCCACCACACCCGCAGGTCGGGCTCGCCCAGGTCGTTGACGGACAGGAACGGCGTGCCGATGAGGGGGTAGAGCACGGCCAGCGCGGTCGTCGCCGACACGATGCCGGGCAGCATCCGGTGCGGCGCCTGCTGCCAGCGCTCGTGGTGGGCCTCCCAGGCCATGATCGGGCCGGTGAACGGGAAGGTGCCCAGGGCGCCGAAGACGCCCGAGATCCCGGCGAAGGTGAGGTCCTCGGTGGCCTCCTCACGCCTCTCGTAGCGCCGGCCCACCGCCGTGCCGATCCCGCCGCCGAGCGTCCCCAGCGGCGCCTCCGGGCCCACGGAGCCGCCACCGACCAGGCTGATGAGGCCGAGCAGGCCGTAGCGCAGTCCCCGCCGCGGAGGCACCTCGCCCTCGATCATCTCGGCGATGAAGTTGGGGTCGGGGCCGGTCAGCCCCATGCGGTGCCGTACCCACCCGACCAGGGCACCCGCGGCCAGCACGACGACCACCCCGACCAGCGACCCGGTGAACAACCCCAGCGGGGTCCCCTCCTCGCCCCACAGGAGCCTGGTCACCAGGTGCTCCACGGCGAGGTAGACGACGCAGGCCGCGCCGGCGAGCAGCCCGACGACGGCGGCACCCCCATGACCCGCCAGAAGTGCGGGTCGAGGTCATGGCCGTGCGGGCGGGTCGGGGGAGAGGAGGCAGGGCCGGGGCAGGCCGGCCTCGAGGGCGAGCCTCCCGGCCTCCTGGCTGCGCGCGAGGTAGAGCACCTGGCCGCCGATCTCGGCGACCCGCTCGTGCAGGGTGCTCATCGTGCCGGCGTCGACGACGACGCGACCCTGCTCCGGCGGGAGGAAGGTGTCCTCGCCGAAGGTGCCCGAGCGGTCCCGGCGCGCCACCGTCGAGACGTCGACCGGGCGCTGACCCATCGCCTCGGCCAGCACCCGCAGCGTCCCCGCCGCCTGCCCGCGGGGCTCGCCCCCGTCCACGGGGACCGAGAAGCGCACCTCGGGGCCGTCGTCGTGGATCTCCTGGACGACCCACCGGGCGCGGCGCTCGTGGGTCATGACGGCGTAGGTCAGGGCCGGACGGTCGTCGAGCCGCGCCTCGGTGGCCACGACGAGCGCCTGCGGGTCCAGCCCCACGGCCATCGTCGTCGCGGCCGACATCGTCGCCTCGATGCGCAGGGTCGACACCGTGGCCAGGACGCGGTCGTTGCGCACGGCGACGATCGTGGGGAACATCGGTTGCGGGTCCTGCGTCACACTGCGTGAGCGCCGCAGCAGGTCCGTGACCGGCGGCGCGACGAGGGCCATGATGTCAGCGATGAGCACGCGGGCCAGGATGTCACACCGACCCACGGTCGGGGAGCGAGAGCGGAGACACGTATGAAGAAGCCCACCCGGGTGCCGATCTTCGGCATCGTGCTCGTGGTCGTCCTGGTCAACGTCTTCTCCAGCTGGGACGTGCCGATCGTGCCCATCATCATCGGGCTCGTCGTCGTCAGCATGGTCACCGGCCAGGGGCGACGCACGAGGTCCGTGGGCGGCCGGTCGACGGCGGGCGACCGACCGGCCACCACCCCGCAGCAGCCCGTGGAGGACACCTCCGACCTGCCGCGCATCGACGTCCCCCGCTACCCCGACCAGACCCCGCCCCCTCCGCTGCCCCGGCAGGGGGCGGGCGGGACGGAGCACCCACCCACGGGGGGTGCCTCGTCGCGGGAGGCCGCGCCTGGCGCGAACCCCTGGGAGGGGCCGGGCACCCGCGACGCCGGCGCCACGGCATACCCGACCAGCACCTCGACCGACCCGGTCGTGTCCCTCGGGCAGCTGCACCTGGGCCGGCTGGGCCGGGAGCTGGACACCGCCGCGCGCAGCGGCACCGGCGCGGACGTGACACGGCTCCTCGGGGAGATCGACCAGCTCGTCGAGCGCTCCCTGATGATGCTCTCGGGTGCCCACGGAGGACCGGGCAGCGGGCGCAAGGAGTTCGAGTCGGGGCTGCGGCGTCTGGCGCGGGAGGTCGACGCCGCCCGCGGCGAGGAGCTCCCCGGGAGCCGGGTCGCGCGGGTGGTGCAGACCTCCGGCTCGCTGGCCCGGACCGGTCGCTACGCCTAGCCGCGACATACGTCACACTGGGCGGATGAGCGAGTCTTTCGATGCGGTCGACATCATCCGGACCAAGCGCGACCGGGGGGAGCTGAGCGGCGAGGAGATCGCCTGGGTCATCGACGCCTACACCCGTGACGTGGTGGCCGACGAGCAGATGTCGGCCCTGGCGATGGCCATCCTGCTCAACGGCATGGACCGCCGGGAGATCAGCGACTGGACCAAGGCCATGATCGCCTCCGGCGAGCGGATGGACTTCTCCTCCCTGTCCCGCCCCACGGCCGACAAGCACTCCACCGGCGGCGTGG
The DNA here is from genome assembly GCF_006337125.1 of Serinicoccus chungangensis. GTDB lineage: Bacteria > Actinomycetota > Actinomycetes > Actinomycetales > Dermatophilaceae > Ornithinicoccus > Ornithinicoccus chungangensis. Next base: position 2,282,759 of record NZ_CP040887.1, on the reverse strand, counting down.
GCGACAAGATCACCCTGCCGCTGGCGCCGCTCGTCGCCGCCTGCGGGGTCGCGGTCCCGCAGCTGTCCGGCCGGGGGCTGGGTCACACCGGTGGCACCCTGGACAAGCTCGAGGCGATCCCGGGCTGGCGCGCCTCGCTGTCGAACGAGGAGATGCTGGACCAGCTGGAGGACGTCGGCGCGGTCATTTGCGCGGCCGGCTCCGGCCTCGCCCCCGCGGACAAGCGGCTCTACGCCCTGCGCGACGTCACCGGGACGGTCGAGGCGATCCCGCTCATCGCCTCCTCGATCATGAGCAAGAAGATCGCCGAGGGCACCGGGACCCTCGTCCTCGACGTCAAGGTGGGGTCCGGCGCGTTCATGAAGACCGAGGCCGACGCGCGCGAGCTCGCCGAGACGATGGTGGCGCTGGGCCAGGACGCCGGGGTGCACACGGTGGCCCTGCTCACCGACATGTCGACCCCCCTGGGGCTCACCGCGGGCAACGGCGTCGAGGTCGCCGAGTCCGTCGAGGTGCTCGCCGGTGGCGGGCCGAAGGACGTCGTGGACCTCACCGTCGCGCTGGCCCGGGAGATGCTGCAGGGGGCGGGCGTGACCGACGTCGACCCCGCGGACGCGCTGGCCGACGGTCGTGCGATGGACGTGTGGCGGCGGATGATCGCCGCGCAGGGCGGTGACCCGGACGCGTCCATGCCGGAGTCCCAGGAGAGCCAGGAGGTCCTCGCCGACGCCGACGGCGTGCTCACCCGGCTCGACGCCCTGGCCGTCGGGGTCGCGGCCTGGCGGCTGGGGGCCGGCCGCGCCCGCAAGGAGGACCCCGTCCAGGCCGCCGCCGGCGTCGTCCTGCACGCCAAGCCCGGCGACGAGGTCCGCAAGGGTCAGCCGCTCATGACGCTGCACACCGACGACGCGGGTCGCCTCGAGCGGGCCACCGCGGCCCTCGACGGCGCGTGGGCGGTCGGCTCCGCCGACGAGGTGGAGACGGCCGACAGCATCGTCATCGACCGCGTGGGCTGACCCCGCACCGGACGCGCGCTCCAGCCGCACCGGACTCGCGCTCCAGCCGCACCGGACTCGCGCTCCGGACGCACCGGACGCGCGCTCCGGACGCGCGATCCGGCCTGGCGTCAGTAGCCCTGCCCGTCCGCGCCGGCGACCTCCGACCCCGGCTCGGGGACGACCAGGGTGCCGGCCTCCTCGCGCTCCCGGGCCCCCTCCAGCAGCGCCGCCGTCGAGGACGTGCCGATGCGGGTGACGCCCTCGGCCACCATCGCCAGGAGGGTGTCGATGTCACGCACCCCGCCGGACGCCTTGACCTGCATGGTGTCCGGCACGTGCGCCCGCATGAGGCGCACGTCCGGCAGGGTGGCCCCGCCGCCGGCGAAACCGGTCGAGGTCTTGACGAAGTCGGCGCCGGCCTCCTGGCTCGCCCGGCAGGCAGCCTGCTTCTGCTCGTCGTCGAGCAGCGCGGTCTCGATGATGACCTTGACCAGGACGTCGGTGGCGTGGCCGACCTCGACGACCGCGGCGATGTCCTGCTTGACCGCGTCGAGGTCACCCCCGCGCAGCCGGCCGATGTTGAGCACCATGTCGAGCTCGGTCGCGCCGTCGGCCAGCGCCTGGCGCGCCTCGGCCACCTTGCCCGCGGTCGAGGTGGTCCCGTGCGGGAAGCCGATGACGGTGCAGACGCGGGTCCGGTGCCCGTCCACCGCGGCGAGCGCGAGCCGGACGTCCGAGGGACGCACGCAGACCGACCAGATCTCGTCGGCCGCGAGCTCGCGGCAGGCCTGCTCGACCTCCTCCGGGGTGAGCTCGGGCTTGAGCAGGGCGTGGTCGATGAGGTCGGCGACATCCTGCGTGGTCAGCGTGGTGCCAGGGGCGATCGTGTGCGACATACCCACCAGAATAGGATCTTCGTCATGCCGACGATGTTGCGGCCGGTCCGGGTGCCCGGGACCGGGGAGAAGCTGATCCAGGAGCTGGCCGGTGCTGCGAGCACGGGCCAGGACACCGTGTCCGTGGCGCGGATGACCGCGCCGGCCGGGTGGGACGAGCCCGGACAGCGGCCGGAGTTCGACGAGATCACCTACGTCCTCGCCGGCCACCTCCTGGTCGAGCACGAGGAGGGGCAGGTGGAGCTGGGTGCGGGGGAGTGCATCCTGACCCGCGCGGGGGAGTGGGTCCGTTACTCGGCCGGGCCGGGCGGTGCGGAGTACCTCGCGGTGTGCGCCCCCGCGTTCACCCTGGAGCGGGCGAACCGCGATGGGTGAGGCGCTCGGCACCGAGCAGGTCCGCCGGCTGCCCAAGGTGCTCCTGCACGACCACCTCGACGGGGGTGTGCGGCCCGCGACGGTGCTCGAGCTGGCCCGCGAGCAGGGGTATGCCGCGCTGCCGGCGGACGACGTGGAGTCGCTGTCGGCCTGGTTCGCGGCGTCCGCGGACAGCGGCTCCCTCGTGCGCTACCTCGAGACCTTCACCCACACCGTCGGGGTGATGCAGACGGCCGAGGCGCTGCGGCGGACGGCCCGGGAGTGCGTGCTCGACCTCGCCGCGGACGGCGTCGTCTACGCCGAGGTGAGGTATGCCCCGGAGCAGCACCTCGAGGGCGGCCTGGGCCTGGACGAGGTCGTCGAGGCGGTGAACGCCGGGTTCCGCGAGGGCGAGGAGGTCGTGGCGGCCGGCGACGCGGACGCCCCGGCCGGGCCGGTCCGGGTCCGTGCGATCCTCACCGCGATGCGGCACGCGGCGCGGAGCCGGGAGATCGCCGAGCTGGCGGTGCGGCACCGGGCCGAGGAGGTCTGCGGCTTCGACATCGCCGGGGCCGAGGACGGCTTCCCGCCCACCCGGCACCTGGGCGCCTTCGAGTTCCTGCGCCAGGAGAACGCCCACTTCACCATCCACGCCGGGGAGGCCTTCGGCCTCCCCAGCATCTGGGAGGCGATCCAGTGGTGCGGGGCCGAGCGGCTGGGCCACGGCATCCGGATCGTCGACGACATCCGGCTGGACGGTGCACCGGTCAGCGACGACCTCGCGGGTGCCATCGACCGGGCCCAGGAGGACCCGGGCGCCTTCGCGCTCGGTGAGCTCGCGGCCTACGTCCGCGACCGGCGCATCCCGCTGGAGATGTGCCCCAGCAGCAACGTCCAGACCGGCGCGGCGCCCTCGATCGCCGAGCACGCGATCCGGCTGCTCGACGCGCTGCGGTTCCGGGTGACCCTCAACACCGACAACCGGCTCATGAGCGCGACCTCGATGACCCGGGAGGCCCGGCTGCTCGTGGACCAGGCCGGGTGGGGGGTGCCGGAGCTGCGGCGGGTGACGGTGAACGCGATGAAGTCGGCCTTCCTGCCCTTCGACGAGCGGCTCGCGCTCATCGAGGACGTGCTCAAGCCGGCCTACGACGGCTGACCTCGCCGCAGCGACGGAGCCGGCTCAGCGGGCCTCGGGCAGCACCCGGGCCCGCAACCGGTCACCGCGCTCGAGCAGCTCCTCGTCGCGCTCACGGCGCCGCGCGAGCACGGTGGCCATGACCTGCTCCGGGGGAGCGCCGAGCGGTGGCGCCGGGGCGACGTAGCCGAGCAGCGCGGCATACAGCTCGCCACCGGTCCGGGCGCGCGCCGGTGGGGTCAGGCTGGAGGACCGGGCGAGGAACTGGCGGGTGGCCACCACGAGGGCGTCCGGGATGACGCCGATGTCGGCGCCCCGGACCCAGTCGGCGAGCGCGGGGTCCACCTGCGGCGGCTCGGGCAGCCGGAGCCGCACCCGGTCGTGCACGACGTACGTCCCGGCGAGGAAGTCGCCCAGGCGCTTGCCCTTCTCGTTGGTCATCGCGGTGATGAGCGCCACGCTGCCCACGGTCATCCAGATCTCGAAGGCGCCGACGAGGGCGCGGATCACCGCGTGCCGCAGGCCGATGGGCCCGGTGTCGTCGCGGACGGTGCGCAGGCCCATGACGAGCTTGCCGAGGGTGCGGCCGTGGGTGAGGGTCTCCAGGGTGATGGGGATGCCGGCCATCGCCAGCACCGTGAGGACGATGACGAACACCTGTCCCAGGGCGGCGTCCGCCTCGAAGAGGTCGCCCGGCACCAGCAGGACGAGCACGACGACGCCGGCCGCGACGAGGAGCAGGTCGATGAGGCCGGAGAGCATGCGGGTCGGCAGCGCCGCGGCGGGCAGCTCGACCTCGACCGCCTCGCTGGTGACGAAGCGCTGCGCCTCGAAGATGCCCCGGGTGGCCATGGGCCGCACTCTAGTCGGCGCCGCCCCGCCGATGACCTACGGTGGGCGGGTGGATCTCGATGCCCTGGTGGGGCGCCGGCGGGCGGCGTGGGAGCGGCTGGACCACCTCGCGCGCCGGCGTCGGCTGGACGGCGAGCAGGCCGACGAGCTCCTCGACGGATACCAGCGCGCCGCCACCGACCTGTCCATGGTGCGCTCGAGCGCGCCGGACGCCGGTGTGGTGACCCACCTGTCGACCCTGGTGGCGCGGGCCCGGGCACGCGCGGCCCGGGTGCCGACCGCGAGCTGGTCGGGCATCGGCCGGTTCTTCGCCGAGGACTTCCCGGCGGCGCTCTACCGGCTGCGCTGGTGGTGGGGCATCACCGCCCTGGCGAATGTCGTGGTGGGCCTCGTGCTCGGCTGGTGGCTGGTGCAGAACCCGGTCGTGGAGCAGTCCCTGCTCTCGCCGGAGGAGGTGACCGAGCTGGTCAACGTCAGCTTCGAGTCCTACTACACCGAGAACGCCGCGAGCAGCTTCTCCACCCTCGTGTGGGTCAACAACGCCTGGGTCGCCGCCCGCTGCATCGGCATGGGCGTGCTCGGCCTGCCGGTCATCTGGCTGCTGTGGCAGAACATCGCCAACGTCGCGGTCATCGGCTCGCTCATGCACCGGCACGGCCGCGGTGACGTCTTCTGGGGCCTCATCGCCCCGCACGGGCTCCTCGAGCTCATGGCGATCTTCGTGGCGGCCGGGGTGGGGCTGCGGCTGTGCTGGGCCTGGGTGGCGCCCGGGCGGCGGACGAGGCTGGCCAACCTGGCCGCCGAGGGCAGGACGGCGGCGGGCGTGGCGATCGGGCTGGTCTTCGTGCTGCTGGTCTCCGGTCTCATCGAGGGGTTCGTCACCCCCTCACCGCTGCCCACCTGGGCCCGGGTCGGGATCGGTGCCCTCGCGCTCGCCCTCTTCTTCGCCTACGTCTTCACCCTGGGTCGGCGCGCGGTGCGCCGCGGCGTCAGCGGAGACGTCGGGGAGGACCTGCAGGCGGCCACGGCGCCGACGGCCGGCTGACCGCTAGAGCAGACCCTGCGCCTTGAGGGCGAGGTAGTGGTCGGCCAGCGCGACCGACAGCTGGTCAGGGGGCTCGTCGAGGACGGTCACCCCCAGCTGGGCGAGGGCCGTGGCGGTGCGGTGCCGGAGGGCCTCGGTGCGCTCGGCCGCCGCGGCCGCGTAGGCGTCCTCGACGCCGTCGGCGCGGCTGCGCAGCTCGTGCAGCGCCGGGTCGGCGACGGAGGCGACCACGACCCGGTGGTGCGCGGTGAGGGAGGGCAGGACGGGCAGCAGCCCCTCCTCGAGGGCCGCGGGCTCCAGCGGGGTGAGGAGCACCACGAGGGCGCGGCGCCGGGTCAGCGTCGTCACCGCACCGGCCAGCATCGGCCAGTCCGCCTCCAGCAGGGCAGGCTCCAGCGGTGCCAGGGCCGTCACCAGCTGGTGCAGCAGCCCGGACCGGCCCGCGGTGGTGCCCGACCCCACCCGCGCGCGCACGGCGCGGTCGCCGGCCACGAGGTCCACGCGGTCGCCGGCGCGGGAGGCGAGCGCGGCCAGCAGGAGGGCGGCGTCCATCGCGGCGTCCAGGCGCGGCTCGTCCCCGACCCGGGCCGCGCTGGTCCTGGCGGTGTCGAGCACCAGGACGACCCGGCGGTCGCGCTCGGGCTGCCACGTGCGCACCACCACGTGCTGACGACGGGCCGTGGCCCGCCAGTCGATGGACCGGACGTCGTCCCCCTCGACGTAGTCGCGCAAGGAGTCGAACTCGGTGCCCTGCCCGCGGGTCCGCACTGCGGACCGCCCGTCGAGCTGGCGCAGCTGGGCGAGCTTGGCGGGGAGGTGGCGCCGGGAGCGGAACGGCGGCAGCGAGCGCACGGCACCGGGCACGAGCACGGTGCCCTGACGCCCGGCCAGCCCCATCGGCCCGTGGGTGCGCACGGTGACCCCGACGGCGGGCCGGTCCCCCCGCCGGGTCGGTCTCAGGGTCGTGACCACCCGGCGCCGCTCACCGGGCGGCAGGTCCAGCGCGTGCCGCGTGGGCTCCTGCGCCCCTGCCGAGGGCACCCAGGCGTCCCGCAGCACGCCGCGGACCCGACGACGCCCGCGGTTGGTGACGAGCAGCGTCGTCGTGGTCTCCTCCCGCAGCCGGACCTGCGCCACCGGGGGGCGGTGCAGCTCCAGGGCGGCGGGCCGGGGCGCAGCGACCGCGTCGACCACGACGAGCGCGACGACGGCGACGAGCCACCCGGCGGCCACCAGCCCGGCGCCGGCCGGCCACAGGAGGACCGGCAGCAGGCCGAGCAGGGCCAGTGCCACGACGGGGCCACGGACGATCATCGCGCGGGGCGGCTCAGCGGGGGACCGGGACGCTGGAGAGCACGGACTCCAGGACCGAGTCGCCCGTCACGCCCTCGAGCTCGGCCTCGGGACGCAGGGCCACGCGGTGCCCGAGCGTCGCCCGGGCCAGCGCCTTGACGTCGTCCGGCGTGACGAAGCCACGGCCGGACAGCCAGGCCCACGCCCGCGCGGTGCTCATGAGGGCGGTCGCGCCGCGGGGGCTGACGCCGAGCTGCAGGGAGGGGGCCTCGCGGGTCGCGCGGGCCAGGTCGACGACATACCCCACGACCTCGGGGGAGACCTGCACGGTCCGGACCGCGGCGGACGCGGCCTGCAGGTCCTGCGGCGAGGCGACGGCGCGCACCCCGGCGGCGGCGAGGTCGCGGGGGTCGAAGCCCGCGGCGTGCCGCTCGAGCACCTGGACCTCGTCCTCGCGCGGGGGCAGCGGGAGGGTGACCTTCATGAGGAACCGGTCCAGCTGCGCCTCCGGGAGGGGGTAGGTCCCCTCGTACTCGACCGGGTTCTGGGTCGCGGCGACGAGGAACGGCGTGGGCAACGCCCGGGAGGCGCCGTCCACGGTCACCTGCCGCTCCTCCATCGCCTCGAGCAGCGCGGACTGCGTCTTCGGCGGCGTGCGGTTGATCTCGTCGGCCAGCAGCAGGTTGGTGAAGACCGGGCCGGGGCGGAACGCGAACTCGCCGCGGCCGCTGTCGTAGATCATCGAGCCGGTGACGTCACCGGGCATGAGGTCGGGGGTGAACTGCACGCGCTTCGTGTCGATCGACAGCGCCGTCGCCAGGGTGCGGACGAGCAGCGTCTTGGCGACGCCGGGGACTCCCTCGAGCAGGATGTGCCCGCGGGCCAGGAGCGCGACGATGAGCCCCGACACGGCCTGGTCCTGGCCCACGACGGCCTTGGCGACCTCGGTCCGCACGGCGTGCAGGGCCGCGCGGGCGGCCTCCGCCTCCGGCGTCTCCACGGCGCGGTCGGGGTCGTCGTGGCCGGGGGGTGGCTGCTCGGTCATCGTGTCCTCTCGGCGGGGCTGGTGCCGGGGCGCTGCGCTGCGGAGCCCCCCGGGTCAGGGTAGTCGGTGGGGTAGGTGCCGACCGGTCGGCCCGGGCGTCGCAGCTCGTCCTCCAGGGCATGGACCTCGCGCACCAGCGCGACCAGGGCGGCGTCGTCGGTGGCGGTGCCGGGATCCAGCAGCAGGCGGCGGACCTCGTCGACGGGGCGCCCGCCGACCCGGCTGACGACCTCGGCGAGCCGGTCGGCCCCGACCGTGGTCGGCAGACCCAGGAGCGGGGCCAGCCGGCGGCGGGCCCCGGACTGGACGGCGCGAGCGGCGTGCCGGCTGTCGTGGGCCTGGTGGTAGAGCCGGGCCCGGCTCAGGGTGGTCTCGGTCGACCGGACGACGGCGGGCAGGGGCTCGGCCACCACGGCGCCGAGGCGGCGGCCCCGCCAGAGGGCGAGGGCCAGCACCGCTGCGCCGACGACCCAGAGCGCGGGGGTGAGGGTGCGGGGGAGCACGTCCCACAGCGAGCCGGTCGCCTCCAGCCCGAGGTCGGAGGGCTGCGGCTGCACCCAGACCAGGCGGTCGCTGCCGCCCAGCAGGCGCAGCGCGACCGCCGCGTTGGCGCCCTCGGTGATCCGGGCGTTGGTCCACGTGGGGCCGATGCCCGCGAGGACGGTGCGTGGCCGCGTCTCGTCCTGCTCGAGCACGAGCACGGCCCCCTCGCGCGCCCCGCCGAGGTTGTGCCCGGCGCCGGGCGGGAAGCACGCCGTGGTCGCGGGCCGGTCCTGCGACCCGGCGGCCAGCAGGACGTCCCAGCCGACCAGCTCGTCCCCCTCCCGCGCGAACGGCGCGGTGCAGTCGGCGGCGACGGGTATGCCCGCCCCCCAGGACTCCTCGACGTCCAGCCCCAGCGAGGCACCGACCCCGCCCGTGCCGTCGGCCAGCACGACCAGCTGGTCGAGGTCCGCGAGGTCCGCCACGAGCTCCGGCCCCGTATCGGGGCCGAGGTAGCGGGTGTGGGGGAGCAGGACGGTGGTGCCCGGGCCGAGCGAGGACGGGTCCAGGCCCGCGGTGCCGGCGACGAGCTCGACCTCCACCCCCTCCTGGCGGAGCACCTCGGCCAGCGCCTGGGCGCCGTCCGGGCCGTTGTTGGCCGGGCTGAGCGGCTCGCCCGAGCGCGGACTGCTGAGCAGGGCCGCCACCACGGCCACGACCAGGACGAGCAGCACCCACGGCGCCCACCGGCGCACGGCTCTCACGAGGGGACCGCCGACTCGGGGTGCCTCTCGCCGGGAAGCCCGGGGCGGGCGGCGTCGAGCGCGGCGTCGAGGTCGACCACGGCGCGGGCGCGCTCGAGGTCGACCCGGTGGCCCCCGTAGCGCACGGCGTCGAAGGTGTCCCCGGCGCGCCGCAGCTGCCCGGCGTGGGCGGCGAAGACCTGCCCGAGCTCGACCGCGACCTCGTGGGCGGTGCGGCCGGGACGGTCCTCCAGCAGGGTGCGCTCGGTCGCGCCGGCCGCGATGGCCCGGTAGGCCTCCAGCGCGGCCTCGTCGGCCCGCCCCGCCTGCAGCGCGGCGCGCGCGGCGAGGCGGTAGTCCGCCGCGGACCGGCGCGTGCCGTCCAGCACCGCCCCCGCCGTCCCGGCGGGGGCGAGCCGGCCGGTCCGCCACCGGTCGCGCGTGACGAAGAGCGCGACGGCGAGCACGGCGGCACCGACCGCGGCCAGGACGACCCACGTCGTCCACGGGGGTAGGGGTCCCAGGGCGGCCGGGTCCGGCAGGCGGTCGCCGACCCAGCGCCACAGCCGGAGCCACCACGGGTCCTCCAGCCGGTAGTCGCCGGAGTCGAGCTCGTCCTGGAGCCACCGCCGTGCCTCGTCACGGTCCGGGTCCACGGCGCCCTGGGCGGGCGCCACGGGGATCAGGGTGCGCAGGGCGTGCGGAGGCATACGGGTGCGGCCGACCGGTCTCAGCGGGACCGGGTCGCGGCACGCTCCTGGGCGGCCCCGACGAGCGAGACGTCCAGACCTTCGCGCCGGATCCGCTGGTCGAGGTAGAGCAGGGCGGTCACGCCGGCGGTGAAGGGGATGGTCAGCGCACCGACCACCAGCTGCAGCGCGTGGTCGGTGAGCACCGTCACCGGGCTGAGCGGTGAGGTGACGACCTCGGGGCCGGCGAGGGCGGAGACCACGGCCACGACGGGCAGCTGGACGATTGCGGCGAGGATCCCGGTGACGAGCCCCGCCAGCAGCGTGATGCCGACGACGCGCCAGCCCTGCGCGCCGCGGGTGAGGGCCCAGGCACGGGCGATCCCGCGCCACGGCCCCACCCGCTCGAGCACGACCGGTGCCGGGGCGAGGCTCAGCCGGCAGCCGGCCCACACCAGGACGACCACGAAGGCGACGGAGAGGAGGACGGCCAGCACGACGGCCACGGCCGACTCGCCCAGACCGAGCACGAGGCCGACGACGGCCGCGACGAGGGCGCCCAGGGAGAGCGTGAAGAGCACGCCGAGGAGGATCACCGTGCCCACGAGGGCGAGCAGGCGGCCCCGGACCGCGCTCCAGGTCGAGGCCAGGCTCGCCCGGTCACCGAGGACGGCCTCGCCGACGACGTGCACGATCATGCCGGTGAGCGCGATCGAGGCCAGGGAGCTGAGCAGCCCGCCCACGACGAGCAGGATGAGCTCGGCCCCCAGCTGGTCCACCGAGGAGACCGACCGGGTCGCGAGCAGGGTCAGCAGCAACGAGGGCACGAGCACCAGGGAGAGCACGAGCAGCCCCATGCCGATCGTCGCCTCGGGGTTGCGCCGCATGGTCTGCAGCGACCCGCCGAACATGTCGCCGAGGGTGAGCGGCCGCAGGGGCACGACGCCGGGCTGGTGCAGACGGGTGAGCTGCTCGGGGGGCAGCTGCTGCCACCGCACGGGCCCGGCGGCGTCCTGCGGCTGCGGTCGGCCCCCGGGAGGCTGCTGCCACCCGGGCGGCGGCCCGCCCACGGCCTGACCCGGCGGGGCCTGGGGGATGGGCGGGGGAGCCGACGAGGGGTCGCCGCGGCCGGGGTCACCGGGCGGCGGCCCGAAGGGTGGGTGGGTCATCCCCCTGCTCCTCGATCGATGGACGTCCGCGGACCGGACGACGCGGTCAGCCCCCGGGCGAGGACCTGCGCCTCGCGCGCGGTCATGGCGCGCGCGCCGAGCTCCTCCTGGGCCGCCACGATACCCGGCTCGGCCCGCCGCAGGACGTGGCCGCGCCGCCAGAGGGTGAGCGGTGGCTTGCGGCGTTCGGCCAGGTCACGGGCCAGCCGGCGGCTGAACGTGAGCCAGGGCCGGTTGCGGATGCACCAGGCGTCGGCCAGCAGCCCGCGCGAGCGCAGCCCGGGCGTGGTGTGGGCGGCGAAGATCCCTTCGGCCACGACGACGGTATGCCGCCCTCGGCTCACCTCGTGCGTCCCGCTGACGGCCGAGCGGCTGATGTCGTAGACCGGCATGTGGGCCGTGCCCGACCGGCACAGCTGCTCGAGCGCCGCCAGCGCGGCGTCGAGGTCCCACGAGTCGACGTGGTCCCAGTCGGGCAGGCCCAACGGGCTCATGGGCAGGTCCGGGTCCGTGTGCTCGCGGTAGAAGTCGTCCAGCTGCACCACCGGCCAGCCGTGGGCGGTGTGCAGGTGCAGGGCCAGCCTGGACTTGCCGGCGCCGCTGGGGCCGGCGAGCACGAGGACACGGGCGGGGGCGGGAGCCGGGTCCATGGGGGGAGATTCTAGGTCGCGGGCCGGCCGGCGCAGCAAGGCCCTCCGCTCAGAGCAGCACCGCGAGCAGCGCCAGGACGACCGCGACCGACAGCGCCGCGATCGCGCTCCGGGCCGGGGTGCTCGTCACCCCGGTGGCTCCCGCGTCGAGCTGACCGCCGTCGAGCCGCCAGCGCTGCAGCGCCCGCTGGGCCTCGTCGGCGACGGTCTGGGCGGTGGTGCCCCCGTCACCGCGCCGCCGGGTGGTGCCGGCGTAGTCGTCCAGCCGCGTCGGGCGGGTCCGCTCGCGCTTCGCCGGGACCGCCCAGGCGCTGTGCCGGCGACCGTCGGTGTCGTGCAGCTCCAGCGCCCACTGGTGGGTGATCTCGTCGACCGCGGCGAAGGGCACCGCGGTGTCCTGGACGACATTGACGAGCAGCACGCCGTCCTCGTGGAGCACGGCGCGCGGACGCAGGAAGAGGACCCACGCGGCGACGGCGACCCCGACGACGAGAGCGACGGCGCCCAGCGCCCCGTCCCGGTGGCCGGAGAGCAGGTCCCAGACGGTGAGCCCCGCCAGGACGCCCGCGCAGCCCACCATCACCCAGCCCAGCACCCGGGCGGGCAGGGCCCGGTAGGTGCCCAGCACCTCGCCGTGCAGGGTGGCGTCCGCCGTCGCCATGGGTGCTCCCTCCTCGTCCTCCGGGTCCCGGGCGGGACTCGGCCCGTTCAGACCTCGGTCAGCTGCTGCATGCTCTCGCGCACCTGCTGCAGCCTCCGCCCCGCCTCGTCGCGGGCCTGCGCCAGACCCGCCGGGTCCTCGACCCCGACGACGGCCTCGAGGTAGACCTTGAGCTTGGGCTCGGTGCCGCTCGGGCGCACCACGACCCGGGTGTCGTCGGCGAGCAGGAAGCGCAGACCGTCGGTCGGGGGCAGCCCGTCGACCCCGTCGGCGAGGTCGTCGGTCCGCTCGACGGCGACCCCGCCCAGCTCCTGCGGGGGCTCGTCGCGCAGCCGCGCCATCACCGGAGGGATCTGCGCGAGGTCGCTGACGCGCACGGAGAAGGCGTCCGTCTGGTGGACGCCGTGGCGGACGGCCAGCTCGTCCAGGAGGTCTGTGAGGGTCTGCCCGCGCGACTTGAGCGTCGCCGCCAGCTCGGCCGCCATGAGGGCCGCCGTCACCCCGTCCTTGTCCGGCACCGAGGCCGGGTCCACGCAGTAGCCGAGGGCCTCCTCGTAGCCGTAGACGAGCCCCGGCACGCGACCGATCCACTTGAAGCCGGTGAGCGTCTCGGCCGGCTCCAGCCCGGCCTCGCGCGCCATCGCGCCGAGCAGGCGCGAGGAGACGATGGAGCGGGCCAGCACGCGGCGCTCGCCGCCGGCCCGGCCGCGGTCGATGACGTGCTGACCGAGCAGCGCGCCGACCTCGTCACCGCGCAGCATCCGCCACCCGGGGCCGTCCTGGACCGCGAGCGCGCACCGGTCGGCGTCCGGGTCGTTGGCGATGACCAGGTCGGGACGGACCTGGCCGGCCAGCTCGAGGGCGGCGTCGATGGCACCGGACTCCTCGGGGTTGGGGAAGGGCACCGTGGGGAACTCCGGGTCCGGCTCGGACTGGCTCGGGACCGGCGCCGGCGCGGGGAACCCTGCTCGCTCGAAGGCCCGGCGGACGACCTCGGAACCCACCCCGTGCAGGGCGGTGTGGACGATGGTCAGGTCGCGCGGGCTGTCGGGGTCGAGCACGGCGACCGCCCGGTCGAGGTAGGCCTCGAGCACCTCCTCGTCCAGCGTCTCCCAGCCGTCCTGCGCGAGCGGGACCCCGGCGACGCTCTCGACCGCGTGGATCTGGGCGGCGATGTCGGCGTCCGCGGGCGGGACGATCTGCGAGCCGTCCCCGAGGTAGACCTTGTAGCCGTTGTCCTGGGGTGGGTTGTGGCTGGCGGTGACCATGACCCCGGCGTCCGCACCCAGGTGCCGGATGGCGAAGGCCAGCACCGGCGTGGGCAGCGGGTGGGGCAGCACCATCGCCCGGCCCCCGGCCGCGGTGACGACGGCCGCGGTGTCGCGGGCGAAGACGTCGGAGTTGTGCCGGGCGTCGAAGCCGATGACGACCGCCGGGCCGGGGGTGGCGTCGCCGGCGGCCTCGAGCTGCGCGCGCAGGTATGCCGTCAGCCCGGCGGCGGTGCGGATGACCACCGCGCGGTTCATCCGGTGGGGGCCCGCCCCCAGCTCGCCGCGCAGGCCGGCCGTGCCGAACTCGAGGAAGGCGGCGAACCGGTCGGCCAGGTCGGCCCGCGCCCGCTCGTCGCCGGCCGACACGGCCTCGAGGACGTCCTCGAGCTCGGCCCTCGTCGCCGGGTCAGGGTCGTCCTCCAACCAGGCCCGGGCGGTGGTCACCAGGTCGTCTGTCTCGCTCACGGTCACTCCTCAGATGCGCTCGACGATCCGGGCCAGCAGCTCGCCGCAGCGCTGGGCCGCGGCGGCCCCGGCGTCGATGACCTCCTGGTGGTCCAGCGGGGCCTCGCTGATGCCGGCCGCCGCGTTGGTGACGAGGGAGACGCCGAGCACCTCGAGCCCTGCCTGCCGGGCGGCGATCGCCTCGAGGGCGGTCGACATACCGACGAGGTCGCCGCCCAGCACCTTGGCCATCTGGACCTCGGCGGGCGTCTCGTAGTGCGGCCCGGGGAACTGCACGTAGACGCCCTCGTCCAGGTCGGGGTCGACCTCGCGGGCGAGGTCCCGCAGCCGTCGGGAGTAGAGGTCCGTGAGGTCCACGAAGTTCGCCCCCTCGACGGGGGAGGTGGCCGTCAGGTTGAGGTGGTCGCTGATGAGCACCGGCGTCCCGGGTGCCCACTCCGGCCGCAGCCCGCCGCAGCCGTTGGTGAGCACGATGGTGGAGCACCCGGCGGCGGCGGCGGTGCGCACGGCGTGCACCACCGAGCGCACCCCCTTGCCCTCGTAGAAGTGGGTGCGGGTGCCGTAGACCAGGGCCCGCCGGCCGCTGCTCAGCGGGATGGACCGCATCGTGCCCGAGTGCCCGGCCACGGCGGCGGCGGCGAAACCGGGGACGTCGGCGTGGTCGACCTCGGCGTCGGCGCTGCCGAGCGCGTCCGCCGCCGGCTTCCACCCGCTGCCCAGCACGAGGGCGATGTCGTGCCGGTCCGCGCCGGTCCGCTCGGCGATGACGTCGGCCGCGGCAGCCGCCACCTGCAGGGGGTCGGTGGCGGGGTCGTCGAGGTCGGGAGGAGCACCAGTAGTCATCGGCTCAGGGTAGCGATGGTTTGATGGTCACGTGAGTGCCGCCAACAAGTCCGTGGTCGTCATCGGGGGAGGTCCCGGTGGCTACGAGGCTGCCCTGGCCGCCGCCCAGCTCGGCTCGGAGGTCACGGTCGTCGAGCGCTCCGGCCTGGGTGGCGCCGCGGTGCTCACCGACTGCGTCCCCAGCAAGGCGCTCATCGCCACCGCCGACTTCATGGACCGCTTCAGCGCGGCCAAGCGCATCGGGGTCCACTTCGACGGCGCGCAGGTGCCCGGCGACCAGGGCGTGACCGCGCACATCGCCGACGTCAACAGCCGCATCATGGAGCTGGCCCAGGCGCAGAGCCGGGACATCGGCGAGCGGCTGGAGTCGGCCGGCGTCGAGGTCATCCAGGGCGCGGGCAGTCTCCTGGGCGCGGGCCGGGTGCAGGTGCTCGAGGGCGTCGCGGACGTCGACTCCGGGGAGGAGCCGGCCCCGCACGACGAGGACTGCGACCACGAGCACGCCCGTCGGGAGCTGGAGGCCGACGTCATCCTCGTCTCGACCGGGGCACGCCCCCGGGTGCTGGACTCCGCGCAGCCGGACGGGGAGCGGATCCTCACCTGGCAGCAGATCTGGAACCTCGCCGAGCTGCCCGAGCACCTCGTCGTCATCGGCTCCGGCGTCACCGGCGCCGAGCTGGCCCACGCCTACCTCGGGCTGGGGTGCCGGGTGACCCTCATCTCCTCGCGCGACCGGGTGCTCCCGGGCGAGGACGCCGACGCCGCCAACGTCGTGGAGGAGGTCTTCCGTCGCCGCGGCATGACGGTGCTCAACCGCTCCCGGGCCGGCGCGGTCCGCCGGGAGGGCGAGGGGGTCGTCGTCACCCTCGAGGACGGCCGGGAGGTGGAGGGCAGCCACGCGCTGCTCGCCGTCGGGTCGATCCCCAACACCACGGACATGGGGCTGGAGGAGGCCGGGGTGAGGCTGAGCCGCTCGGGCCACGTCGAGGTCGACCGGGTCTCCCGCACCAGCGCCGCGGGGGTGTATGCCGCGGGGGACTGCACCGGGGTCTTCCCGCTGGCCTCCATCGCGGCCATGCAGGGCCGGATCGCGGTCGCGCACTCCCTGGGCGACGCGGTGGCCCCGCTGTCCCTGGGCAAGGTCAGCTCCAACATCTTCACCGACCCCGAGATCGCGACGGTCGGCGTGAGCCAGGCCGACGTCGACGAGGGGCGGGTGGACGCGCGGGCGGTCATGCTGCCCCTGACGAAGAACCCGCGGGCCAAGATGCAGAACCTCCAGGACGGCTTCGTCAAGCTCTTCGCCCGCAGCGGCAGCGCCACCATCGTCGGTGGCGTGGTCGTCGCGCCCCGGGCCAGCGAGCTCATCTTCCCCATCGCGCTCGCGGTGGCGAACCGGCTCAACGTGGACCAGTTCTCCGCGACCTTCACGGTCTACCCCTCGATGAGCGGCTCGCTGTCCGAGGCCGCCCGCCAGCTGCACGAGATCGCCGACTGACCCGCCCCGGGACCGAGGCCCCCGCACCGCTGCCGGACACCGGTCCCTGCACCGTTTCTGGACATACGTTTCTGGGGAGGGGGCCCCACAAACCTATGTCCAGAAGCTCCGGTGGGGCAGGGTCGCAGAGGACCGGGCCGGACGAGCAGGACCGGGCCGGACCAGCAGGACCGGGCCGGAGTGACCTCTAGTCGGTGAGCTCGCAGATGACGGCGCCCGTGGTGACGGTGTCGCCGACGGCCGCGGACAGCCCGCTCACCGTGCCGGCCTTGTGCGCCTTGATCGGCTGCTCCATCTTCATCGCCTCGAGCACCACGACGACGTCGCCCTCGGCCAGGGACTGGCCGTCCTCGACGGCGATCTTGACGATGGTCCCCTGCATGGGGGCCGTCACGGCGTCGCCGGACACGGCCGCGCCGCCGCCCCCGCCGCGCGAGCGCTTGGGGGCCTTCTTGCGGCCGCCGGCCGCCGCGCCACCCCCGCCGCCGAGGGCAAGCCCGGCGGGCAGGGAGACCTCCAGGCGCTGGCCGCCGACCTCGACGACCACGGTCTGCCGCTCGGTCTCCTCCGGGGCGTCCGCGGTCGGGCCGGAGTAGGGCTCGATCTGGTTGTCGAAGTCGGTCTCGATCCACCGCGTGTGCACGGTGAAGGGCGCCTCGGGGTCCTCCGGGGCGAAGGCGGGGTCGGAGACGACGGCGCGGTGGAAGGCGAGCACGGTCGGCATACCCTCCAGCTCGAACTCCGCGAGCGCCCGGCGCGACCGCTCCAGGGCCTGCTGCCGGGTCCGCCCGGTGACGATGAGCTTGGCGAGCATCGAGTCGAAGGCGCCGGCCACGGTGTCGCCCTCGACGACGCCGGAGTCGAGGCGCACCCCCGGGCCCGACGGCGGGCGGAAGACCGTCGCCGTGCCGGGTGCGGGCAGGAAGTCGCGACCGGCGTCCTCGGCGTTGAGCCGGAACTCGAAGGAGTGCGCCACCGGCGCGGGGTCGTCGTAGCCCAGCTCCTCGCCGTCCGCGATCCGGAACTGCTCGCGGACGAGGTCCACCCCGGTGACCTCCTCGGTCACCGGGTGCTCGACCTGCAGCCGGGTGTTGACCTCGAGGAAGGAGATGTCCCCCTCGGGGCCGACGAGGAACTCGCAGGTGCCGGCACCGACGTAGCCGGCTTTCTGGAGGATCGCCTTGCTCGCCCGGACCAGCTCCGCGTGCTGCTCCGTCGTCAGGAACGGTGCCGGGGCCTCCTCGACGAGCTTCTGGTTGCGGCGCTGCAGCGAGCAGTCCCGCGTGGAGACGACGACGACGTTGCCGTGCTGGTCGGCCAGGCACTGGGTCTCGACGTGGCGGGGCCGGTCGAGGAAGCGCTCGACGAAGCACTCGCCGCGCCCGAAGGCGGTGACCGCCTCCCGGACCGCCGAGTCGAAGAGGTCGGGGATCTCCTCCATCGTGCGGGCGACCTTGAGCCCGCGGCCGCCGCCGCCGTAGGCCGCCTTGATGGCGACCGGAAGCCCGTGCTCCTCGGCGAAGGCCACGACCTCCTCGGGTCCCTCGACGGGGTCGGTGGTCCCGGGGACCAGAGGTGCCTCGGCCTCCAGCGCGATGTGCCGGGCCTTGACCTTGTCGCCGAGCGCGTCGATGGCCTCGGGGGAGGGGCCGATCCAGGTGAGCCCGGCGTCCATGACGGCCTGGGCGAAGGAGGCGTTCTCGGCGAGGAAGCCGTAGCCGGGGTGCACCGCGTCCGCCCCCGCCTGCCGGGCGACGTCGAGCAGCTTGTCCTGCACCAGGTAGGACTCGCCGGGGGTCGTGCCGCCCAGGGAGTACGCCTCGTCGGCGACCTTGACGTGCAGCGCGTCGCGGTCGGGGTCGGCGTAGACCGCGACGGAGCCCAGGCCTGCGTCGGTGCAGGCGCGGGCGATGCGCACGGCGATCTCGCCCCGGTTGGCAATGAGGACCTTGCTGATCGGCATGGGGGTCACCCTAGCCGCAGAGGTATGCCGTTCGCGGCCAGGCGGCACGGCCCCGTCGCTGCTCCCGCGGGAGGCTCGAGCGGGTCAGGACAGGCGGGCGACGTCCTCCGCGCAACGCTGCTCCAGCTCGTCGAGCTCGCGCAGGCTGTCTTCGATGTCGCGACGCCGACGCTCCAGGTCCGCGCGGCGGTCGCCGATCTGGGACAGCAGGTAGCGCAGCTGGCCGACCTCCCCGGGCTGGTCGTCGTACATGTCGAGGATCGTGGCGATCTCCTCGAGCGAGAAGCCGAGCCGCCGGCCGCGCAGGATGAGCGCGAGGCGCGTCCGCTCCCGACGGTGGTAGATGCGGCGCTGGCCCTCGCGGTCGGGCGCGAGCAGCCCCAGGTGCTCGTAGTGCCGCAACGCCCGGTGGGTGACGTCGTAGTCGTCGGCCATCTGGGCGATCGTCCACGTCGGCGTGGTCTCGGTCACGATGCTTGTCCTAACGTCAAGGTCGTTGCGCCCATCCTGCTTGACCTTGGCGTCAACGTCAAGCAGGATGGTGAGGACGTCGGCGGGAGTCCCCGTCGCCACCGTCGAGGCGAGCAAGGATGCGGACACCGATGTTCGAACTGACCGAGGACCACGAGGAGTTCCGCGGCCTGGTCCGCGAGTTCGCCGAGGGCGAGATCGCCCCCCACGTCGCCCGGTGGGACCAGGACTCCCACTTCCCGGAGGAGCTCGTCCCGCAGATGGGCGAGCTCGGGTTGTTCGGCCTCAACGCCCCGGAGGAGTTCGGCGGCGCGGGCACCGAGCACGGCGGGTTCACCTACACGTGCCTGGCGATCGAGGAGCTGGGCCGCATCGACCAGTCGATCGGCATCACCCTGTCCGCCGGCGTCGGCCTCGGCATCAACCCGATCCTGTCCTTCGGCACCCAGGAGCAGAAGGAGGCCTACCTCCCGGACCTGCTGGCCGGTCGCGCGCTGGCCGGCTTCGGCCTCACCGAGCCGGACGCGGGCTCCGACGCCGGCGCGAGCCGCACCCGGGCCACGCTCGAGGACGGGCAGTGGGTCGTGGACGGCTCCAAGGCCTTCATCACCAACTCCGGGACCAGCATCACCTCGGTCGTCACGGTCACCGCCAAGACCGGCGAGACCGCCGACGGGCGACCCGAGATCAGCGCGATCATGATCCCGGCCGGGACCGACGGTTTCGTCGTCGAGCCGGCCTACCGCAAGCTCGGCTGGCACATCTCGGACACTCACGGGCTCACCTTCGAGGGCTGCCGGGTGCCCGAGGACAACCTGCTCGGCGAGCGCGGGCAGGGCTTCCGGCAGTTCCTCAAGACGCTGGACGACGGCCGCGTCGCGATCTCCGCCCTCGCCGTCGGCTGCGCCCAGCGGATGCTGGAGGAGTGCACGGCCTACAGCCAGGAGCGGCAGGCCTTCGGGCGGCCCATCGCGGTCAACCAGGGCGTGTCCTTCCAGATCTCCGACCTGGCCGTCATGGTCGAGGCCGCCCGGCTGCTCACCTACAAGGCCGCCTGGCTCAAGGACGAGCAGGAGGCCGGCCGCCGCGGGGTGGCCGAGGTCAAGCAGGCCGCCGCGATCGCCAAGCTCTACTCCACCGAGGCCGCGGTCAGCGCCACCCGGATCGCCACCCAGGTCTTCGGCGGCAACGGCTTCATGGAGGAGTACCCCGTCGCCCGGTTCTACCGCGACGCCAAGATCCTGGAGATCGGCGAGGGGACCTCCGAGGTCCAGCGCATGGTCATCGCCCGCGGCCTGGGCCTGCCCGCCCGCTGAGCCCGGACGCCCCTCGCCGGACGCCAGCACAGAAGAGGACGGACGTTGATGAGCAGCAGCGCGGCCGACACCCCCGGGGACCCTCGGGTCGCCGACCTCCGAGACCGGCTGGGCGCGGCATACCGTGCCTCGGCGGAGCCGAGCGAGCGGGCCCGCGCCAAGCTGGACTCCCAGGACAAGCTCTACGTGCGGGAGCGCATCGCCCTGCTCTTCGACGAGGGCACCTTCGTCGAGGACGGCCGGTATGCCAACGCGACCGCGGGCACGCTGCCGGCGGACGGCGTCGTCACCGGTCGCGGGGAGGTCGACGGGCGCGCGGCGATCGTCGTCGCGAACGACCCGACGGTCAAGGCCGGGTCGTGGGGCGCGCGCACCGTCGAGAAGATCATCCGGGCGACCGAGGCGGCGCTGCGCGAGGAGCTGCCGATCTTCTGGTTCGTGGACTCGGCCGGCGCCCGCATCACCGACCAGGTCGACCTCTTCCCGGGCCGGCGCGGCGCCGGGCGGATCTTCCACAACCAGGTCGCGCTCTCCGGCAAGGTGCCGCAGATCTGCTGCCTCTTCGGGCCGAGCGCGGCCGGCGGTGCCTACATCCCCAGCTTCACCGACCTCATCATCATGGTCGAGGGCAACGCGTCGATGTACCTCGGCAGCCCGCGGATGGCCGAGATGGTCGTGGGGGAGAAGGTCTCGCTGGAGGAGATGGGCGGGGCGCGGATGCACTGCACCGTCTCGGGGGTCGGAGACCTGCTCGCCGCCGACGACACCGAGGCGATCGAGCTCGCCCGGCACTTCTTCTCCTACCTGCCCGAGTCGTGGCGCGCCCCCGTCCCCGCCTACGAGGCCGAGGAGCCCGCGCGGCCGCTGGAGCGGCATACTGTGCCCGAGGCCGAGTCGGTGCCCTTCGACGTGCACGACGTCATCGACGGGCTGGTCGACGACGACAGCTTCTTCGAGGTCAAGCCGCTGTTCGCCGCCGAGCTCGTGGTCGGCCTGGGGAGGGTCGACGGGCAGACCGTGGGCATCGTGGCCAACAACTCGGCGGTCAAGGGCGGCGTCCTCTTCACCGACTCCGCCGACAAGGCCGCGCGCTTCATCTGGCTGTGCGACGCCTACGGCATCCCGCTGCTCTACCTCGCCGACGTGCCCGGCTTCATGATCGGCTCCGAGGTCGAGCGCGGCGGGATCATCCGGCACGGCGCCAAGATGGTGTCGGCGGTGTCCGAGGCCACGGTGCCGCAGCTGTGCATCGTGCTGCGCAAGGCGTACGGCGCGGGCCTCTACGCCATGGGCGGGCCGGGCTTCGGTCCCGAGGCGACCATCGCCCTCCCCACGGCCCGGATCGCGGTCATGGGCCCCGAGGCCGCGGTCAACGCGGTCTACGCCAACAAGATCGCCGAGATCGAGGACCCTCAGGAGCGGCAGGACTTCATCGACGCCCGCCGCGCCGAGTACCTCGAGGATGTCGACCTGGAGCGGCTCGCCTCAGACCTCGTCATCGACGCGATCACCGAGCCCGAGGACCTGCGCGCCGAGGTCGTGCACCGCCTCCGGTATGCCGCCCGCCGGGACCGGCACTTCTCCACCCGCCACCGCAGCATCCCCCCGGTCTGATGTCCATCGGTCGTGGGCCCGCCGCCACCGCGTGGGCGCTGGCAGGGGCGGGCACGCTGGCGGTGCTGGGCGGCGTCCTCCTGTGGCTCAGCACGCCCCGGAGCTTCGGGTGGTTCGCCTACCAGGAGATCGAGCCGAGCTTCCCGGTCCAGTGGCAGGAGATCGTCGGGCCGATCGCCATATGCCTCGGCGCGACGCTGCTCACCGTCGGCAGCTACCTCCTGGGTCGCCAGCGCTCCCGGAGGTCATGAGCAGCAATACTTCACACATATGCTAAGTATGAGGTAGCGTGCCGTCATGGACATCGTGGACGCGGCGGCCGGCGCCATCGCCAGTGAGCCTCGTCGCCGGGTGGTCGAGCGCCTGGCCGACGGGCCCGCCACCGTCAGCGCGTTGGCCGAGCTGCTGCAGGTCAGTGTCCCCGCGGTGATGCGTCACCTCGACCGTCTCGAGGAGGGCGGGCTCGTCCGGCGCACGAAGTCCGGCCGGGTCGTCACCGTGGAGCTGGTGCCGGGGAGCCTGGACCCGCTGGTGACCTGGGCCATGCAGCACCGCCTCTTCTGGGGCAACCAGCTGGACCGCATGGTCGATCACCTCACAGCTGAGACGGACGGGAGCGACTCATGAGCAGCAGCACCATCACGGTCACCCGGCACGTGCCCGTCGACGGTCACCGTGCCTTCCAGGCGTGGATGGACCCGGCTGAGCTGTCCAGGTGGTGGTGGCCGCAGTGGTCGGACACGACCTACGAGATCGACCCGCGGCCGGGCGGACGGCTGAGCATCATGGCCAGGGCCGTCGGCGTGGGGGTGGAGGGGGTCTTCCTCGAGCACGACCCCCCGCACCGCTTCGTCATGACCTGGACGTGGGTCGACGACCCGGAGGAGGGCGCTCCGGCGGACACGGCGGTGGACACGGCGGTGGACACGGCGGTGGACACGGCGGTGGACACGGCGGTGGACACGGTGGAGGTGACGTTCGTGCCGGTCGACGGCGGCACCGAGGTGACGGTGCGGCATACCTCGACGGAGCACGAGCCGGACGGTGGCGCCGAGCAGGGGTGGAACGACGTGCTCGACCGGCTCCCGTCCTCCCTGTCCCCCTGAGGACTGTTCGGGTGCCGCGGTGCGGCAGGACGCGTCGTCTAGCATGACGGGCATGCCGCTGAGGTCCCTGGTCCCCGCGTCGTGGCAGCAGTCCTGGCGCAAGCGCGAGGTGCTCGACACCTATGTCTTCCCGGTCCAGGGCCCCGGACCGAGGGCTGACGGCTCCCGGACGCTCGAGGACGCGACCGAGGCCGTCCTGGACCAGATGCGGCGCGACTACCCCGACGACCTCAACGAGCGCAAGCACCGGCTGCTCGTGGAGCGGCTGCAGCACCCCGCGGACCGCACCCTCGTCATCCGGGACGAGGACGGCGAGCCGTGCGGCTACTGCCACCTCACCTACGGCGACACCGAGAACGCCCGGATCCACCTGCGGCTGCGGGTGTCGCCGCGCGAGGCGTACTTCTGGGACGACCACGTCTTCGTCGCCCACCGGCGGCGCGGGCTGCACGCCTTCTCCATCGCTCGACGGCTGGAGATCCTCGCCGACGAGGGCAAGGTGCGGGGGGTCACGATGATCTCCCGGAAGAACCGGGCGTCCCGCGCCTCCTACGCCGCGTTCGGGGCCCGGCGCACCCGGCAGCACGTCTTCCTCAAGGACCACCGGCGGACCCTGACGCTGCCGACCTGGGTGGAGATCCCCGCCCGATGATCGAGACGTCGATCTGCCGGACGACCGAGGACCTCGCCGCACTGCGCGCGGAGTGGGAGGCGCTGGAGCGGCCGGGGGAGTCCTACTACACGAGCCACCGCTTCGTCTCCGCCTGGTGGGAGAGCTACCGGCACGCCCCGGGCTACCGGCTGCACGTGGTGCTGGTGCGCCAGGAGGGCCAGCTCGTCGGGGTGGGGCCGTTCGCCCTGCGCCCGGAGAAGCGGGAGGGGGAGCCGGTGACCGTCCTGCGCTGGGCCAGCCACGGCGACTACCTGTCCGTCCTCCACGCCCACGGTCCGTCGGTCGCAAACCCGCAGACGGTCTCCGGCCACGTCCTCGCCGAGCTGGACCGGGTCGTCGCGGACGACGAGGCGCAGGTGGTGCAGCTGACCGGCATACCCTCGGAGTCGGCCTTCGCGTGGCACGTCCGCACCTCCCAGGACCACCACCGCCGGCTCGCCTTCCTCATCGAGAACCCCTGGATCGACCTGCGCGAACCCTGGTCGGCGCCGTCGCACACCGGCAAGTACCTCCGCAAGCTGCAGCGGGAGCACGACGTCCACCTGCACACCTTCACCGGCGACGAGCACGGCATCCTCGACCGCATCGCCGAGGTGCACCGCGCCGAGAAGAACCACCTCGTCGAGACCCACGCGCGCTCCGAGCGCCACTCGCTCTACGACGACGACCGGCGGACCGAGCACATCCGTCAGGTGTTCACCACGACCGACGACGCGCTGACCTTCGCGTTCCTCGACGGCGAGGACCCGGCGACCGGTCGCGTGCTGGCCTACCGCACCGTCTTCCGGGACGGTCGCCGGCTGCTGTCCTGGAACAGCGCCTACCGGCCCGAGTTCGAGCGCTACCGGATGGGCAAGGTGCTCCAGCTGGCGATCCTCGAGCACGTCA
Source organism: Serinicoccus chungangensis (assembly GCF_006337125.1). GTDB lineage: Bacteria > Actinomycetota > Actinomycetes > Actinomycetales > Dermatophilaceae > Ornithinicoccus > Ornithinicoccus chungangensis. The sequence goes on along the minus strand of NZ_CP040887.1, from coordinate 2,258,635 downwards.
CCGAGCACGACCTGGCCGACGAGTTCGACCTCGGGGCGGGGAAGTACCCCTGGAAGTTCGAGTGGACCCCGCACCAGCGCCCCACCTACCGCTACCTGCTCAAGCCGCCCCGGCCCCCGGCGGCGAGGCCGGCGTCGGCGCCGACGAAGGCCGAGCCGGTGTCGCCCACGAAGGCGCCGCCGTCGTCGTCGTCCCCCGCAGCCCCCGCTCCCGCAGGGGGCACGGCCCGGCCCGCTCCCGCCACCGCCCGGACCGACGGCGGCCAGCCGCGCTGGCGCCGGGCGGTGCGCCGCGGGGTCCGCGCCACCATCGCCCGGATGCCCGAGCCCGCCGCGCAGCAGGCCAAGCGGGTCGCGCGCACGCGGAGGCTGACCCGGGCCGTGACCGTCTGGTACGTCCCGCACCCGGACGACGAGTCCATCTTCATGGGGGGTGCCATCGCCTCCGAACCGGACCGCCGGCACGTCATCGTGCTGCTCACGCCCGGGGAGGGGTCGCAGGCGATCCACAGCCTGAGGCGGCGGCTCGGCCGCGACATCGGGCTGGACGAGTTCGTCGCGGCGCGCGACCGCGAGTTCAGCGCCGCGGTCGCCCGGCTGGGGGTCGACCGTCGCGACGTGCACCGCGTGGGCCTGCCCGACGGCGGCATCACCGAGGACTCGGTCCTCGCGGTCGTCCGGCGGCACGCCCGGCGCCACCCCGGAGCCGCGCACCGGACGATGAGCTATCTCGACCCGCACACCGACCACGCCACGGCCGGGCGCGCGCTGCGTCGCGCCCACCGGCTCGGCCTGGTCGGCGACGCGAAGTTCTTCCTCCCCGTGCCGCAGGTCGTCGACGAGCGGGCCGAGCGGCTCGTCCTCGACGAGCGGGCTCGGGCGGTCAAGAAGGCCGCGCTCGCGGAGTACCGCCTCTTCGAGCCGGACCAGGGGCGGTATGCCATCGGCCGGCGCAGCGTGAGCGAGCTCGTCACCTACCACCACCGCACCCCCGAGGAGCGGGTGCACGGGCCCGAGCTGGACTGAGCGCCGGGGCACGGGCCCAGGCCCGCCCGGGCCCGTGCGCGCCCGGTCTCAGCGCAGGTGCTGCTCCCACCAGGCGAGGATGTGCTCGAAGCGCTGCTGCCGGTGGCGGGGTTGACCGCTGCGGGTGAGCTCGTGGCCCTCGCCCGGGAAGACGAGCAGCTGGGTCGGCACCCCGTTGCGCCGCAGCCGGGCGAACAGCCGCTGGCCCTGCTCCAGCGGGCACCGGAAGTCGCGCTCGGAGTGGATGATGAGCGTCGGCGTGCGGATGTTGTCGGCCCAGGTCAGCGGGGACTGCTCGTGCTGGTGGGCCCCGGCGTACTCGTCGGCGAAGAACCATCCGATGTCGCTGGTGCCGGCGAAGGAGTCCCAGGCGTTGACCGCCCGCTCGCTGATGGCGGCGGTGAACCGGTCGGAGTGCCCGACGAGCCACGTCGTCATGAGCCCGCCGTAGGAGCCGCCCTGCACCCCGACCCGGGACGCGTCGAGCCCTGGCAGGGTCAGCGCGTGGTCGAGGAGGGCGGTGAGGTCGGCGACGTCGACCGTGCCGATCGCCTCCTTGACGGACCGCCCGTGGGTCGCGCCGTAGCCCGAGCCGCCGCGGGGGTTGCCCATCACCACGGCATACCCCGCCCCGGCGAGCACCTGCGCCTCGTCGAAGAGGTTGCCGGAGTACTGCGTGTAGGGACCGCCGTGGATCATGAGGACGACCGGGTGGCCGGCCTTGCGCCGCGGCCTGGAGGTGGGGCGGAAGAGCCAGCCGTGCACCGGGTAGCCGTCGTTCGCCGCTGCCGACAGCTCCTCGGGCTCGATCGGGTCGGCCGCGTCCCGGAGGTGGCGCCCGAAGTCGGTGCGCGGGGTGAGGGTCTCGCCGACCCGCCCCACGAACAGCTCGGAGTACGACGTGCGCGTGCCGGCGACGGCGACCACCAGGTCGCCCCCGGTCGCCAGCGCGGACACCGACACGTGGCCCTCGAGCAGGACGCGGCCCGAGGCGACGTCCCGGACGACGGTGTCGCCGCGGTGCTCGAAGGCCGCGACGACGCTGCCGTCGGCGGTGATGACCGGTGCGCAGGCCAGGTGGTCGGACTCGGCGTCGGTCAGGGCGACGCCCGGACCGTCGAGCCGGCGGAGCACGGCGTTGCGGGCGACGAAGTCCTGCTTCGAGCTCCCCAGCTCGTTCGCCCCGTAGACCGCCGTGCCGTCCGCGCCCACCGTCACGCTGCCGACGCTCCCGGTGCCATCGGTGTGCCGCCGGAAGCTCTTGCCGCGCAGGTCGACCGAGCAGACGTCCCGGACCAGGGTGTCCGCGACCCAGGCGCCCCGCCGGTCGCGCGAGGCGAGGAAGGCCACCCGGGTGCCCCCGTGGATGAAGCGGGGCTCGGTGTCGTCCCCCTGGCCCTGGGTGAGCCGGGTGCTCGGCGGCAGCTCGTCCGCGTCGGGAGCGTCACCGGCCGGCAGGTCCGCCAGGTCCAGCAGGAAGATCGTGCTGGGGCGGTCCAGGACGTACCCCAGGCCGTCGGCGAGGTAGGTGCTGTGGCTGATGAGACGCGGCGCCTCCTGGTCGGGCTTGACGTCGTCGTCGGTGCCGTAGCGGCCCTCCTCCGGGACCCGGGCGGCATACGCCAGGTGGGTGCTCCCGGGCGACCAGTCGAAGCTGCTCACGCCGAGCTTCTGGTCGGTGAGGACCCGGGCGTCGCCGCCGTCCGCGCGCATGACGTGCAGCTGGGCCGGGCCGTCCTCGCCCGCGCGCAGGAAGGCCAGCAGCCGGCCGTCGGGGGAGTAGCGGGGGGAGGAGTCCCGGGTGCTGCTCGTGAGGCGGACCGGCTCCGCGCCCTCCTCGGTCAGGTCCAGACGCCACAGGCTGGTGCGGTAGCGGTTGTCCTCGGTGTCCGGCCGGCTGGCGGCGACGACGACGTCGCCGCCGTCCGGCCGCACGGTGGGGGAGGACAGGGTGCGGATCGCGTTGAGGTCTGAGGGCTTCACGTCCTCGACCCTACGCCGCGGCGCGGGCCGTGCCAGGCCCCGGTGCTCAGCCCGCCGCCGGGTCCCCGCGGCGCTCCAGCACGACCCAGGCCGCGACCGCGTCGTCCCCCGGGCCCGGCTCGCGCGAGACCTCGCGCCACACCGTCGGGTCGACGGCCGGGAAGCGGGTGCGGCCCTCCGGCTCGAGGTCCACCTCGGTGAGGACCAGCCGGCTGGCGTGCTCGATCGTCTGGGCGTAGACCTCTCCTCCGCCGACGACGAAGACCTCGGTGTCGCCGGCGATGAGCAGGGCCTCGGCGAGGGAGTGCGCGACCTGGGCGCCGGGCGCCGACCAGCCGCGTCGCCGGGTGACGACGACCGTCCGGCGCCCGGGCAGGGCCCGGCCGATGGAGTCCCAGGTGCCGCGGCCCATGACGAGGACCCCGCCCATCGTTGTCTCCTTGAAGAAGCGCAGGTCGGAGGGGAGGTGCCAGGGCATGGCGGAGCCGTCGCCGATGACCCCGTTGCGGCCGACCGCCGCCACCAGGGTCAGGGACTGCTCGAAGCCGTGGACCAGCAGCGAGCCGGAGCGACCCTCCCGCAGGGCGTCCAGCGCCAGCCGCTCGTGCGGCACGACGGTGTCGGGCAGGGCCTCCAGCGGCCACCAGCGCAGCTCGGCCGCCCGGTGCGCCTCGGCGACGTGGGGCTCGCCCTCCCACGCGGTGGCGGTGACGAACACGTCGACCCGCTGCTCGACCAGGTCCGGAAGGGCGCAGGTCCGCTGCACGGTCGCGACGTGACGCAGGTCCGCGGCGCGCAGGGTCACCCCCAGCTCCTCGCGCGCCTCACGGACCCCCGCCTGCGGGAACGACTCGCCCGCCTCGACGTGGCCGGCCGCGCCGCACGCCCACCAGCCGTCCATGAAGGGGGTGCCGCGGCGCAGCTGCAGCAGCACCTCGGTGCCCTGCGGCCCCTCGCGCTGCAGGACGACGTAGGTCGCGGGGACCAGTCGCGGGTCGGTGGGGGGCTGCACCGGGCCGTGCGTCATACGGCGATCGGCGCCTTGATCGTGGGGGCGGCGACGTAGTCGCGGACCTCGACGTCCTCGATCTCGAACGCGTCGATCTCGCGGACCTCGGGGTTGAGCCACAGGGTCGGCAGCGGCCCCGGGGTGCGGGTGAGCTGCTCGGCGGCCTGGTCGAGGTGGTTGAGGTAGAGGTGGGCGTCGCCCAGCGTGTGCACGAAGTCCCGGGGCCGCAGGTCGGTGACCTGCGCCACGAGGTGCGTCAGCAGCGCGTAGGAGGCGATGTTGAAGGGCACGCCCAGGAAGGTGTCCGCGCTGCGCTGGTAGAGCTGGCAGGACAGCCAGCCCCGCCGGTCCGGGTCGTCGGCCGCCGCCGGCGCGACGTAGAACTGGAACATCGTGTGGCACGGCGGCAGGGCCATCCGGTCGACGTCGGCGACGTTCCAGGCGCTGACGACGTGTCGCCGCGAGTCCGGACGGGTGCGCAGGCCCTCGACGAGGCGCTGGATCTGGTCGATGGTCCCGCCGTCGGGGGTCGGCCAGGAACGCCACTGGTGGCCGTAGACGGGTCCGAGGTCGCCGTGCTCGTCGGCCCACTCGTCCCAGATGGTGATCCCGCGCTCCTGCAGCCACCGGACGTTGGTGTCGCCGCGCAGGAACCAGATGAGCTCGCCGACGATGGAGCGCAGGTGCAGCTTCTTCGTCGTCAGCGCGGGGAACCCCTCGGTGAGGTCGAAGCGCATCTGGTGCCCGAAGACCGACAGCGTGCCCGTGCCGGTGCGGTCCTCCTTGCGCACCCCCTCGGTGCGGATGCGCTCCAGGAGGTCGAGGTATGCCTGCATGCCGCCCACTCTAGAGGGGCGCACCGACGACGCTCCCGTCATCCTGCGGCGACGAGCACGACGCAGAGCGCGCAGCAGGCCAGGCCGACGCCCTGACCACCGCCGACCCGCTCGCGCAGCAGCGCCGCGGCGAGCAGGACCGTCACGGCGGGGTAGAGGGACGTCAGCACGGCCGCCACGGTCATGAGGCCGGTCTGCGTGGAGAGCAGGAAGCCGAGCGCGGCGAGCGTCGCCAGGACACCCGCGAGGAGTCCGCCGCCGACCTCCACGCCGGAGCGGGGACGCCAGCCCTGGCCCAGCGCGGTCGCGGTGACCACCACGCTGACCGTCCCCACGGCCTGGGCCACCGCCAGCGGCCAGTACCCGGCGCCGTCGGGGACCTGCCCGATGGCGGCGAAGAGGAGGCCGAAGCCCAGGCCGGCGAGCGCGCCGTCGGTGATCCCCGCGGCGACCTGGCGCTGCTCACCCGGTTCGCGGCTCACCAGCCAGATGCCGGGCAGCGCCGCCGCGACACCCCACCAGACCAGCGCGCCGGGGCGTTCGCCGGTCGCCAGCGCGACGACGACCGGCAGCAGGGCCGCGCCCACGGCGGAGACCGGGGCGACCACCCCCATACGTCCACCGGCCAGACCGCGGTAGAGGAAGGCGCCGCCCAGGCCGCTGCCCACGCCGGCCAGCGCCCCCCACGCCAGGTCCGGACCCGAGGGCGACCCCGTCGTCACGACGGCGACGACCACGGCGCCGAGCAGACCGCCGAGGGCGCACATGACGGCCACCGGCCAGGGGGAGCCGCGCCGCGAGGTGACCCCGCCGACGAAGTCGGACAGGCCGTAGGCCACCGCGGCGCCGAGCGCCAGGATCACGCCCACGCCGCATGACCTCCGTCGGCCGGGCGGGTCCGGGCGAGGGTCGGGGGAGGTATGCCGTCACGCACGACCGCGATCACGTCCACACCGTGCAGCGTGGCAGAGGCGACGTGGTGCCAGGAGCACCCCCGGTTCCGGCTACCCTGGGTCGCCATGAGCCACCCCCATCCCGAGCTGACCGCGCCCCCGCCGCTTCCGGACGGGGGCGTCCGCGTCATCCCGCTCGGAGGGCTCGGTGAGGTGGGCCGCAACATGGCCGTCATCGAGCACCGCGGCAAGCTGCTGGTCATCGACTGCGGCGTGCTCTTCCCGGAGGAGCACCACCCCGGCGTCGACCTCATCCTGCCGGACTTCAGCTCCATCGAGGACCGCCTGGACGACATCGTCGCCATCGTGCTGACGCACGGCCACGAGGACCACATCGGCGCGGTCCCCTACCTCCTGCGGCTCAAGCCCGACATCCCGCTCGTCGGCTCCCAGCTGACCCTGGCGCTCATCGAGGCCAAGCTCAAGGAGCACAAGATCACCCCGCTCACGCTCGGCGTGACCGAGGGCGGGCGCGAGCAGCTGGGCCCCTTCGACTGCGAGTTCGTGGCCGTCAACCACTCCATCCCGGACGCCCTGGCCGTGTTCATCCGCACGTCCGGCGGCACGATCCTGCACACCGGCGACTTCAAGATGGACCAGCTGCCGCTGGACGGCCGGATCACCGACCTGCGCGCCTTCGCCCGGCTGGGGGAGGAGGGCGTCGACCTGTTCATGACCGACTCGACCAACGCCCACGTGCCGGGCTTCACGACCCCGGAGCGGCAGATCGCCCCGGCCATCGAGCGGGTCTTCCACAACGCCGCACGCCGCATCATCGTGGCCTGCTTCTCCTCCCACGTGCACCGCGTCCAGCAGGTGCTCGACGCGGCCGAGGAGTCGGGCCGCAAGGTGGCCATGGTCGGGCGCTCGATGATCCGCAACATGGGCATCGCCGCCGACCTGGGCTACCTGCGCATCCCCGACGGCGTGGTCGTCGACCTCAACCGGCTGACCCGGCTGCCCGACGACAAGCAGGTGCTCATCTGCACGGGGTCCCAGGGCGAGCCGATGGCGGCGCTGTCCCGCATGGCCGGCGGCGACCACAAGATCGACGTGGGCGAGGGCGACACCGTGCTGCTCGCCTCCTCCCTCATCCCCGGCAACGAGAACGCCGTCTACCGCGTCATCAACGGCCTGACCCGACGTGGGGCGGACGTCGTCCACAAGGAGAACGCGCTCGTGCACGTCTCCGGCCACGCCAGCGCCGGCGAGCTGCTCTACTGCTACAACATCGTGCGCCCCCGCAACGTGCTCCCCGTGCACGGCGAGTGGCGGCACATGGTCGCCAACGCCGACCTGGCCGTCCAGACCGGCGTGCCGCGCGACAACGTCGTGATCGCCGAGGACGGCGTCGTCGTCGACCTCGTCGACGGGAAGGTCCGCATCGCGGGCGCCGTCGACTGCGGCTACGTCTACGTGGACGGCTCGCTCGTCGGCGCCGCGGACGAGACGATGCTCAAGGACCGTCGGATCCTGCGCGACGAGGGCTTCGTGACGATCATCGTCGTCCGGGACGCCTCGTCCGGGGCGATCGCGGCGGGTCCGGAGATCTCGACGCGAGGCTTCGCCGAGGGTGAGGACGTCTTCGAGCGGGTCCGGCCCAAGCTGGTCGCGGCGCTCGAGGAGGCCCAGCGCACGGGGACCCAGGACAGCTACCAGCTGCAGCAGGTCATCCGGCGCACGGTCGGCTCGTTCGTCGGCAACAAGCTGCGCCGCCGCCCGATGATCATCCCCGTCGTCATCGACGCCTGAGCCGGCACCCGCACCCGCCACCCCCGCCCCGCGCGGGCAGGACCGCTGCCGACGCAGCGGTCCTGCCCGCGTCACGGTGTGGGGGCGCTCAGTCCTCGGGGTGGTCCGGGCGGCCGAGCCGGCGGCGCAGTCGGGCGGCCTCCTCGGCGATCTGGGCCTCGGTGGGCTCGCGGTCCAGCCGCAGCGTGGTCGCGTGGATGGCGACGCCGACGCCCCAGCCCATCATCGGCCAGACCGGCCAGTAGTAGCCCCTGCCGGTGACCAGCCAGATGGCGGTGAGGAGCGTCATGACGATGAGGTACACCGACAGGTGCTGGGCGAACTCCTTGCGCTGCTGCAGGCGCTGCAGGGCGCGCTCGCGCATCTCGGGGTCGAGCTCGGTGTGCGGCCGGTAGGGCTGCAGCGGGAAGCTCCCCCCGACCGGGTCGTGCGGTCCCTGCGGTGGCTGGCTCACCGTTCCAGCGTACTCAGGACGGGGCACGGCCACGAGCCCTGCGCTCCTCGGAGAGCCGCGTGATGTCGGGCACGAGGCAGGCCCCCCAGCCGATCATGACCCAGGCGGGCCAGAAGTGGCCCCCACCGCTCACCGCCCAGACGGCGACGAGCAGGCCGACGAGCGCCGCCGCGCGCGCGACCCGCCGTCGACTGTCGGCCAGGTCGCCCCTGCCGGAGGTGCCGCACCCCGTCCAGCCCGGGGGGACCGGGAACCCGCCGGGCGAGGGCAGGCCGGGTACCTGCGCCCGATCCGCCCGCCCGGGCACCTCCTCCACCCCGCCCGTCCCCGGCCTGGGCAGCGGCGGCGGGGTGTCCGTCGGGCCGGTCCTGTCGAACGGGCTGGTGGGGCCCTGCACCGGGGTGGTCATGGCAGCTCCTCGCTGTGTCGGACGGTATGCCGTCGACGCTAGGCGTCGCGGTGCCCCGGGTGGCATGACACCTGTCAGCGACGTCCTGGGTGGGTCGTCACGAGAGGGTGGTCCGGCCCCCGGTCCGGTGACGGACGGCGTGGGACCCCTGTGGCGACGGTGGCCATTGGGTACCGTGCGACCGTGGCCAAGACTGTGACCTCGACCCGAGCCGGCTCCGGCGGCGCCTCCCGGCGCCCCGCGAGCCGGTCGACGACCACCAAGGGCCGCGGCTCGGCGGCCTCGGGCCGGGGCAAGCCCGCCGCGTCTCGACCGGCCGACGGCCCCTCCCTGCCGGGCCGGGCGCTGCGCGGCATCGCCGGGGTCACCGGGGGCACGGTGCGGGCCATGACCGACACGGCCCACGACCTGGACCCCGAGCACCGCCGTGACGGAGCGGGTTTCGTCCTGCTCGCGCTGGCCCTGGTCGTGGCCCTGCGGGAGTGGTGGGGTCTGGACGGCTACGTCGGCGACGTCATCCACGTCGCCGCGGCGGGCACCTTCGGGCGGGTGGCGCTCGTCCTCCCGGCGGTGCTCCTCTTCTTCGCCGTCCGGCTCTTCCGGGCGCCGGGGGAGCAGCAGGCGACGAACCGGATGAGCATCGGCGTCACCGCCATGCTCGTGGCCGCCAGCGGCATCACCCACCTCGCGACCGGCAACCCGGACTACGCCGAGGGCTCGGCGGTGCTGCAGCGCTCCGGCGGGATCCTGGGCTTCATGGCCTCCTCGATCCCGGCGTCGGCGATCACCGTCACCGGGGCCTACATCGTGCTCACCCTGCTCGGGGTGTTCGGCTTCCTCGTGCTGACGCGCACCCCGGTCCACCGCATCCCCGACCGCATCCGCGAGGTCGAGCAGCAGCTCTTCGACTCCGCCCGTTTCGACGAGGTCGACGCCGACGGCAACCCGGTGCCGCGCCGTCGCCGCGGGGCCGGCGACCTCGACGGCCCGCGCGACGGTGACGTGCCCTTCGACCAGGCCGCGGAGGTCGACCGCGCCGCGAGGCGCAGCCGGCGCACCGCCGCCCGGAAGGCCGCCGCCGAGGACGACAGCACGGGCGAGGTGGCCGCGCCCACGACCGGCAGGTCGGCGGCCAAGGCCGCCCCTCGCCCCGGGTCGAGGACCGCCCCCGCGGCGGACGCCCAGGGCGACTCCACCGACGAGATCCCCGGCCCCCGACCCGGGCAGAAGCGACCTGCCGCCCCCACCGCGGTGGAGAAGGCCAAGGCGGCCAAGACCGAGCTCGAGGCGCCGCCGACCGCCCAGCTGCCGCAGCGCGTGGAGCAGCTGCAGCTCGCGGGGGACGTCACCTACACCCTGCCGGAGTCGGCGCTGCTCAAGCCCGGCACCCCGCACAAGGAGCGCTCGGAGGCCAACGACAAGGTGGTCGAGGCGCTGACGGGCGTGCTCGAGGACTTCAACATCGACGCCCAGGTGACCGACTTCAGCCGGGGGCCGACGGTCACCCGCTACGAGGTCGAGCTCGGGCCCGGGGTCAAGGTCGAGCGGATCACCGCGTTGTCCAAGAACATCGCGTATGCCGTCGCCAGCGCCGACGTCCGCATCCTGTCCCCGATCCCGGGCAAGTCGGCGGTCGGGGTGGAGATCCCCAACGCGGACCGGGAGAACGTCAGCCTCGGCGACGTCCTGCGCAGCCAGACGGCCCGCAACAACACCCACCCGATGGTCATGGGCGTCGGCAAGGACGTCGAGGGCGGCTACGTCATCGCCAACCTCGCCAAGATGCCGCACATGCTCGTCGCCGGCGCCACCGGCTCCGGCAAGTCGAGCTTCGTCAACTCGATGATCACCTCGATCCTCATGCGGTCGACCCCCGACGAGGTGCGCCTCATCCTCGTCGACCCCAAGCGGGTCGAGCTGACGGCGTACGAAGGCATCCCGCACCTCATCACCCCGATCATCACCAGCCCCAAGAAGGCCGCCGAGGCCCTCGCCTGGGTGGTCAAGGAGATGGACCACCGCTACGACGACCTCGCGGCGTTCGGCTACAAGCACATCGACGACTTCAACAAGGCCATCCGGGCCGGCAAGGTCACGCCGCCACCGGGGTCGGAGCGCGTCCTGCAGCCCTACCCCTACCTGCTCGTCGTGGTCGACGAGCTCGCCGACCTCATGATGGTCGCGCCGCGCGACGTCGAGGAGTCGGTGGTGCGCATCACCCAGCTCGCCCGGGCCGCCGGCATCCACCTCGTGCTCGCCACGCAGCGCCCCAGCGTCGACGTGGTCACCGGCCTCATCAAGGCCAACGTGCCGAGCCGGATGGCCTTCGCGACGTCCTCGCTCGCCGACTCCCGGGTCGTGCTGGACCAGCCGGGGGCGGAGAAGCTCATCGGCATGGGCGACGCGCTGTTCCTGCCCATGGGCGCCAGCAAGACGATGCGCGTGCAGGGGTCCTGGGTCACCGAGTCCGAGATCCACGACGTCGTCGCGCACGTCACCGGCCAGCTCAAGCCGAAGTACGTCGAGGAGGTCATCGCCGCTCCGGCCAAGAAGCAGATCGACGAGGACATCGGCGACGACCTCGACCTCCTCCTCCAGGCGACCGAGCAGGTCATCACGACCCAGTTCGGCTCGACCTCGATGCTGCAGCGCAAGCTGCGCGTCGGCTTCGCCAAGGCCGGCCGCCTCATGGACCTCATGGAGAGCCGGGGCATCGTCGGGCCGTCCGAGGGCAGCAAGGCCCGCGACGTGCTCGTCAAGCCGGACGACCTCGAGACCACCCTCGCGCTGCTGCAGGGCCAGGACCCGCCTCGTCCCGAGGTGGAGACCGACAGCGCCCCCTTCGACGCCGACCCGACCGACGTGGCGGACGACGACGAGGAGGTCCCCGGCTCCCCGCTCGGCGACGGCGCACCCGCCCCCGGGCCCCGTCGGGACAGCCGCTACGACGGCGACCCGATCAGCGGCACCTACGTCGAGGACGAGGAGGAGCCCGAGAGCGAGGACGCCTGGTCGCTCACGGGGCGCGACTGACGTGGCCCCCGGGCGCCGGAGCTCGCTGGAGTGGGTGGCCGCCGGCACCCGGCTCTGGGAGGCCACGCTCGAGGCGGTCGAGGACCCCGCGCTGCGGGCGCCCTCGCTCCTGCCGGGCTGGAGCCGGGCACACGTCGTGGCGCACGTCGCGCTCAACGCGCGGGCCCTCGACCACCTCGTGACCTGGGCGCGGACCGGGGTCGAGACGCCGATGTATGCCTCGCCGGAGTCCCGCGACGCCGACATCGAGGAGCTGGCGTCGGCGCCGGCGGAGGACCTGCGGCAGCGCTCCCGCGACGACGCCCGGGTGCTGGCGGAGGGCATGGACCGGCTCGGGCCCGAGCAGTGGCAGGCGCGGGTGCGGGTCCGGCAGGGCACCGCGATCGCCGCCGACACGATCCCCTGGCTGAGGGCGCGGGAGGTCTTCCTGCACGCGCTCGACCTCGGTGCCGCGGCCTCCGACCAGGACCTCCCCGAGGGCTTCGCCCACGCCCTGCTCGGTGACGTCACCCGTCGACGCTCCCGCGTGGAGGGTCACCCGAGCCTGGTCCTGCGCGAGCAGGACGGCGAGGCCCGCTGGGAGGTCGGCCGTCCGGGGCCGGACGCGCCGCAGGTGGTCGGCGACGTCCGCGGGCTCGCCGCCTGGGTGACCGGGCGGTCCGCCACGCTGCCGGTCCGGGTCACCGGCGGTGCGCTGCCGGAGCTGCCCGCCTGGCTCTGAGACGGCCGCTGCCCGGGCCCGTCCCGTCGGCGCCGCCCGCCGCGGGCTCAGGCCCGCGCCACGTCCTCGACGTCCTGCAGCACCCGCAGGACGTTGCCGTGCGTCAGCGCGTCCAGGTCGGCCGAGGACCAGCCTCGGCCCGCGAGCTCGGTGAGCAGGGCGGGGTAGGCCGCGACGTCCTCCAGACCGACGACGACCTGCTCGGTGCCGTCGAAGTCCCCGCCGAGCCCGACGTGCTCGACGCCGGCGACGGCACGCAGGTGGTCCAGGTGGTCGGCCACCTGCTGCAGCGTCGCCACCGGCCGAGGGTGCCGCTCCTCCCAGGACACGGCGAAGCGGGTCATCGAGGGGTGGTCGTTGGGGTCGAGCCCGGCGCCGTGCGCCGCCTCGCGCGCCTCGACCTGCCACCGCCAGCAGGCGGGGGAGACGAACTGCGGCACGAACGTCGCCATGCACACCCCTCCCGCGGAGGCCATCGAGGCCAGCACGTCGTCCGGCACGTTGCGCGGCGAGGGGCACAGGGCTCGGGCGTCGGAGTGGCTGAAGAGCACGGGCGCGGTCGACACCTCCAGCGCGTCGCGCATCGTCGTGGCCGCCACGTGCGAGAGGTCCACGAGCATGCCGAGGCGGTTGAGCTCACCGACCACCTCGCGGCCGAAGCCCGTGAGGCCGCCGTGCTCCGGCTCGTCCGTGGCGCTGTCCGCCCAGGGGGTGTTGTGGTTGTGGGTCAGGGTGAGGTAGCGCACGCCCAGCCGGTGCAGCACCCGCAGCACCCCCAGCGAGGACCCGATCGAGTGCCCGCCCTCGGCGCCCAGCAGCGACGCGACCCGGCCCTGCGCCATCGCCTCGCGCACCTGGGCGGCGGTCGTCGCGAGGGCGAGGTGGTCGGCATACCGCTCCACCAGGCGGTGCACGAGGTCGACCTGCTCGAGCGTGGCCACCACCGCCTGGGCCTCGCCCAGGGAGGACGGGACGTAGACGGACCAGAACTGTCCGCCCACCCCTCCCCGGCGCAGCCGAGGCAGGTCCGTGTGCAGGCCGCGTGCCCCCGTCCCCGAGCGCAGGTCCACCTGCGGGCCGTCCTCGGCCCCGACCAGCTCGCGCAGCGCCCAGGGCAGGTCGTTGTGGCCGTCGACGACCAGGTGCCGACCGGTCCCGGACCGGGGGTGCGTGTGCTGCTCCATGGGCACATCTGACCACGCGGGACCACCGACCCGGGACGGGAGGTGTGGCGTGGACGCCGCGGCAACGGGAGGGCGCACCTACACTCGAGGGATGCTCGAGTCCACGCGTAGCGTCGCCGTCGTCACCCTGGGGTGCACCCGCAACGAGGTGGACTCCGAGGAGCTGGCGGGGCGGCTGGCGGCCGAGGGCTGGACCCTCGTCGAGGACGCCGCGGACGCCGACGTGGCGGTGGTCAACACCTGCGGCTTCGTGGAGCAGGCCAAGAAGGACTCGATCGACGCCCTCCTCGAGGCCAACGACCTCAAGCGCACCGGCCGCACCCAGAAGGTCGTCGCGGTCGGGTGCATGGCCGAGCGCTACGGCGAGCAGCTCGCCGCGGAGCTGCCGGAGGCGGACGCGGTGCTGGGCTTCGACTCCTACGGGGACATGTCCCAGCACCTGCGCACCATCCTCGGGGGCGGCAGCGTGCCCTCGCACGTCCCGGCCGACCGTCGCCGGCTGCTGCCCATCTCGCCCAGCGCCCGGCGCACCTCCAGCACGGGGGTGGCCCTGCCCGGCCACCAGCAGTCGCGGGAGGCGTCGACCCTCACCGAGGGGGAGCGGGCCCCCCTCGAGCAGGTGGCGCCGGCCACCGGGCCCCGGGTCGTCCGCGCCCGCCTGGACGGTCGGCCGTGGGCGCCGCTGAAGATCGCCTCGGGCTGCGACCGGCGGTGCGCGTTCTGCGCGATCCCCATGTTCCGCGGTGCCTTCGTGTCCCGGACGCCGGAGGAGATCCTCGCCGAGGCGACCTGGCTGGGGGAGCGGGGGGTCAAGGAGGTGTTCCTCGTCAGCGAGAACACCACGTCCTACGGCAAGGACCTCGGTGACCTGCGGCTCGTCGACGCGCTGCTGCCCGAGCTGACCCGGGTGCCGGGCATCGAGCGGGTCCGGGTGTCCTACCTGCAGCCGGCCGAGATCCGCCCCGACCTGCTGGACGCCATGGCCGGCACCCCCGGCGTGGTGCCCTACTTCGACATCTCCTTCCAGCACGCCTCCGGCCCGCTGCTGCGCCGCATGCGCCGCTTCGGCGACCGCGAGTCCTTCCTCGGGCTGCTCGACCAGGTGCGCTCCCGCGTCCCCGACGCCGGGATCCGGACCAACGTCATCGTCGGCTTCCCGGGGGAGACCGAGGAGGACCTCGCCGAGCTGACCGACTTCCTCGGGGCGGCGCGCCTCGACGTGGTCGGTGTCTTCGGCTACTCCGACGAGGACGGCACCGAGGCGGAGGGGTATGCCGACAAGGTCCCCGAGCACGTGATCCGCGAGCGCGTGGAGCAGGTCGCCGCGCTCGTCGAGGAGCTGACCGCCCAGCGGGCCGCCGAGCGGGTCGGGACGCACGTGGAGGTGCTCGTCGAGGCGGTCGAGGACGACGACGAGGAGCCGCGGCTCGTCGGGCGGGCCGGGCAGCAGGGCCCGGACGTCGACGGCGTGACCTACCTCGTCGACGAGGACGGCCGGATGCCGGACCTCGCGCCGGGTGCGGTCGTCACGGCGCGGGTGGTGGACACCGAGGGCGTGGATCTGGTGGCATGTCCCATCGCGTCCCCCGGCAGCGAGGAGCCCGGCCGATGATCGGCCCGCACGACCCCGACGGACCCGACCTGGCGACGGCCGCGGTCCCGCCGCGGGTGTCCTCCTGGAACCTGCCCAACGCCCTCACCGTCCTGCGCATCGCGCTGGTCCCGCTCTTCGGCTGGTTGCTGCTCAGCGGGGGCGGCGACGACCCGGGGCTGCGGTGGTGGGCGCTCGCCGTCTTCCTCGTGGCCATCGGCACGGACTGGGTGGACGGGCACCTCGCCCGCAAGCAGGGGCTCATCACGGCGTTCGGCAAGCTCATGGACCCGATCGCCGACAAGGCGCTCATCGGCACCGCCCTCGTCGGCCTCTCCCTCCTGGCCCTCCTGCCCTGGTGGGTCACCGTCGTCATCCTCGTGCGCGAGGTCGGCATCACCCTCATGCGCTTCGTCGTCATCCGGCGCGGGGTCATCCCGGCGAGCAAGGGTGGCAAGCTCAAGACGGTGCTCCAGGCTGTCGGCATCGCGGTGCTCGTCGCGCCGGTCGCCGGCTGGTTCCACGAGCTCGGCGTCTGGGTGATGTATGCCGCGACCCTCGTCACGGTCGTGACCGGCGTCGACTACGTCCGCCAGGCCCTGGCGCCGGCGGGCAGGCCACCGGCCGCCGGGTCATGACCGCGCCCGCGGACCCGTCGGGGGCCTCGGTGCTCGTGGCGGCCCTCGTCGCCCGCGCGGAGTTCGTCGTCACCGCCGAGTCGCTGACCGGCGGGCTGGTGTGCGCCGCGCTGACCGACGTGCCGGGCGCCAGCGGTGCGGTGCGCGGGTCGGTCGTCGCCTACGCGTCCGCGCTCAAGGAGCAGGTGCTGGGGGTCGGGTCCGCGGTGCTGGCGGGGCCGGGTGCGGTGTCACGGGAGTGCGCCGAGGCGATGGCCCTCGGCGGCGCACGGGTCCTGCAGGCCGACTGGTGCGTCTCGACCACCGGCGTGGCCGGGCCGGGACCGAGCGAGGGCACCCCCGCCGGCACGGTGCACGTGGCCGTCGCCCGTCGGGAACAGGTGGTGGGCCACCGGATGTTGTCCCTTCATGGTGACCGTGACCACATCAGGAAGGCGACCGTGAGCGCTGCGCTCGACCTGCTGCAGGACTGCCTGACACGAGGTGTGTCGGGTGGGCGAGGTACGGTAGAGGCACGAGGTGCCGCCACGGCACCCGAGCCACCCCTGGGGCAGGCACGGGTCGACGCCACGGCACCGGGAACGGCTGGCGACGCGAGAGGTGAGGAGGGATGACCATGGTGCTCCTGCGACGCGAGCTCGGGGATGCCCTCCGCGAGACGCGACAGACGCAGGGTCGGACCCTGCGCGAGGTGAGCGCCTCGGCGTCCTGCTCCCTGGGCTACCTCTCCGAGATCGAGCGCGGGGAGAAGGAGGCCAGCTCCGAGCTCCTGGCCTCGATCTGCCGCGCGCTGGACGTGCCGCTGTCCCAGATGCTGTCCACGGTCGCCGACCGGGTGAGTCTCACCGAGACCGCCGAGACGCAGATGACGACAGTCCTCACCGAGGGTCTGGCGCAGCCGATCGACCCCCGCCGCGTCGGTCGCCGCGACTCCGTGGTCTCCGCCGCCTGAGCGCTCGCGGCACGCGTCGCCGATGCACCTCGACATCGACCACGAGCCCGGCCGGGTGCGGTTCACCCTGACGCCGGGTGCCGGCGAGCCCGTGACACGCCAGGGTGGGCTGGCCCGGCATACCGCGTCGTTCGCGGTCACCGTCGCACCGCGCAGCGTGCACCCGGACCTGCTCGTCCTGTCCGCCGTGCTGTGCGCCCGACCCTGGATCCGCCGCCAGACGCCGGTGACCTCCACCCTGGCGGGCAGCCCTGCCCTCGCCGAGGCCCTGCGTTCCGGGCCCGGGCTGCGGCTGGGGTCGGTCGACCCCGCCCTGTCCCCCCGGTCCAGGCCGGAGGCAGGGGTGCCCGGCCTGTGCTTCAGCGGCGGGACCGACAGCGTCGCCACGCTCGCCGTGATGCCCGAGACCACCCGCTCCTACCACCTGCTCCGACGGGCGCCCGAGGGCGAGCGCCGGGCCACGATGTTCGACACCCGCGCCGCGCAGGAGTCCTGCGACGTCGTCCGGCGGCACGGACGACGCATCGACGTCGTCGGCAGCGACGTGGAGTACCTGCGCGAGTCCATGGGCTTCCCGCACGACTTCACCACCGCGGTCCCGCTCCTGCTGCACGCGGACCGCGACCAGCTGGACGTCGTCGCCTGGGGCGCCCCCCTGGAGGCGACCTACCGGCTGCAGCGCGGTCACTACCGTGACGTCGCCGACTCACCCTTCGTCGCCGAGTGGGGCCCGGTCTTCGCGGCCGTCGGGCTCCCGGTGTGCCTGCCCATCGCCGGTGTCTCCGAGCTGGTGACGAGCCGGATCGTCCACACCCACGCGCTGGGGACGGCGGCGCAGTCGTGCGTGCGCGGCCCCCGGCTGGGCTCGCCCTGCGGCCGCTGCGCGAAGTGTGCCCGCAAGACCCTGCTCGCGGGTGCCGTGACCGGCCGGTGGCCCTCGGCGTCCGCGCTGGAGCGCCAGTGGCGCGGCGCCGAGCCGCGGGCGCACCTGCTCGCCGACCCGATCAAGGTGGAGCCGGTCGTCGCCCACGCCGTCCACCGCTACCTCGCCGACGGCGGCGACAGCGCGCTGCTGCGCCTGGTCGCCGCCAAGGTCGGCCCGGACCCGCTGACGTGGCTGCCCCGCTCCTTCGACCCGGCGCTGGAGCTGGTCCCGGAGCCCTACCGGCACGACGTCGCGGACTGGCTGCACCGCGTCGCCCCACCGATGAGCCCCGCCGAGGAGCAGGCGGTCCGCGACTACGACGTCCGGGACGAGGACCGGGCGGCGGCGCAGCAGGCCCTGGTCGACTGGTTCGAGGCCCACCCGCCGCAGGAGCGGTGGTCGCGGATGCGGGGGCGGGTGCGCCGGGAGGCGCGGGCCCGGGTGCGGCGGGCTCGCGACGCGGTCCGCCGCCTCCGCCCCGGCACCCGCGCCTGAGGGGGAGGCGCGGACGGGCACGGGTGGCCGCGGCCGTCCGGGGTGAGGGTCAGTAGGTCGGTCGCCGCCCGTGGCCGAGGGGTGACTGCGGGCGCCCGTCGTCGGTCGGCGCGCGACCGCCCTGGCAGCGGGGGCAGGAGAACATCACGCGCTCCTGGGGCTGGCGGCCGATCGGCGCGAGCCGGATGGTCGTCCCGCAGCGCTTGCAGGGCAGGCCCATGCGTCCGTGCACCCAGGCGTCGTCCTCGTTGACGTCAGCCCGGCCGGTGATGGTCGTCCGGCCGGCCCGGCAGCTGACCACCAGCAGGCGACGGGCTAGGGCGAGCAGCTCGCACACCTGCTCCTCGGCCAGCTCACCCACCGGGGTCCACGGGTTGATGCCGAGCAGGAAGAGCGGCTCGGCGGTGAAGATCGTGCCCATCCCCGCCACGTTGCGCTGGTCGAGGCACGCCTCGGTGATGGTCCGCGTGGGGTCCGAGCGCACGTTGGTCAGCGCGAGCTCGGCGTCGTAGGCCGGGTCCAGCAGGTCGGGACCGAGGTGGCCGACCACGCGGTGCTCCTCGCTGGTGCGGACCAGCTCAAGCATCCCGAGGGAGTCCCCGACGGCGACCCGGCGCCCGGTCCACACCAGGATCCGCACGGTATGCCGTCGCGCCAGCGCGTGCCGGCGCGCCACCGGGTGGACCCGCCAGGACCCCTCCATCCGCAGGTGGCTGTGCACGGTGACGTCACCCTCGACCCGGTGCAGCAGGTGCTTGCCGCGCGGCACGACCTCGAGGGTGCGCCGTCCGGAGAGGTCGGCCGTGGCGTGGGCGGGGACCCGCACGTCGGACCCCTCGAGGACCTCGCCGGCCAGGGCCGTGTGCAGGCGTCGGGCCGTCCGCCAGACCGCGTCCCCCTCAGGCATCGACGAACCCCAGCCCGAGCGACGTGCCGATGCTGATGACCGCGGCCGCCGGGCGGTGGGACCCCACGGACAGGGCGGCGGCCGCTCCGTCGTTGACCAGCAGGTCGACCTCGACCGGCCGACCCAGCCGGGTCGACAGCGCGTCGGCGAGGACGCCGCGGGGGTCCTCGTCGGTACGGGCGAGGGTGCCGTAGGTCTCGTCCTCGTCCAGCCGGCCGTCCACCACGTAGTTGGCGACGGCGACGCGGACCGGCAGCCTGCCCCTCGCGTGCTCGGCCGGGAGCGCCCGCCGCGACGCGTCGGCCACGAGGTCCAGCACGGCGGCGGGGGTCGGCCAGGTGCTCGTGTCGAAGGGCCTCCAGGGCACCGCGACCCTCACGGTGGGCCCGAGCGTGCCGTGGCGGACGGGGGCAGCCTTGATGCTGGAGTGACCCAGGTCCAGGACGAGGGCGACGTCGTCGCCCAGGCCGGTCGCGAGCCCCCGGAGGGGGGCCCGTGCCGGGTCGACCGCCACCTCCGCCCCGTGTACCCGCAGCCGCGGGTCGTCGGAGGCCCGTGACCCCAGCTCACCGGCGACGACGCCGCCGCACAGCACGACACGGCAGGCGGCCTCCCAGCGGGCCCAGTCCGCCTCGGCCCACTCGGCGCGGGCCTGGCGGTCGGTGGCGGTAGGGGTGTGGAGGGTCCCCAGCAGGTGCGCCAGCGCGTCGACCCACGCCTCCGCGACCCCCTGGGCCCACGCCTCACCGGCGGTGAGGGCACGGTCCAGCTCGAGCAGCGGCGCGTCTGCCACCGGCACGTCGGCCTCGGACGCCGCGGCCACGACGGTCGCGGACAGCCCGGTGGCGCCGAGCACCCGTCCCGCCGGCCGACCGTGCCACGGCGCGCCCGGGCGCAGCAGCACCGTCCGGTTCAGACCCGTGCGCCGGGTGATGTCGGGTGCCCTCACCCGGACAGTGTCCCCTCCGCCGTGGCGGACTGCACGTGGGCCGGCTCGCCGAGGTGCAGTCGCCCACCCACCCAGTCCTCCCGGAGCCACCGGTCGTGGCTGGCGACGACCACCGCCCCCGGATAGGTGGGCAGCGCCAGCTCGAGCTCGGAGACCAGCAGCAGGGACAGGTGGTTGGTCGGCTCGTCCAGCAGCAGCAGGTCCGGCGGGTCCGCGAGGACCACGGCCAGGTCGAGGCGCCGCCGCTGACCGACCGACAGCTCGGCCACCGGTCGGTCGAGGTCGCGGTCGGCGAGGAGCCCGAAGCCGGCCAGCGGTCGCCGGGCGGCCAGCTCGCGACCGACCGCCCGTGCGTACGCCGCACGGGCCGTCTCACCGGTCAGCCGCGGCACGGGCTCCTGGGCGAGGAGGCCGACGCCGAGGCCGGGCGCCCGGACCACCCGGCCGGAGGCCGGGGGCAGCGTCCCGGCCAGGAGGGCGAGCAGCGTGGACTTGCCCGCACCGTTCGCGCCGGTGACCAGCAGCCGCCCGTGGGCCGGCACGACCAGGGACAGGGGTGCGAGCCGTCCGTGGACGCCCGCACCCGCGACCCGCAACACCGGCTCGTCGCCGGTGCGTCCGGCCGCAGCACCCGCCGGTGCTCCCAGACCGCGGAAGCGCAGGAGCGCGGGCGGGCGGCGCACCTGCTGGCGCTCGAGGCGCTCGAGCGCGGTGCTCGCGTCGTTGACCCGCCGGGCCACCACCCTGGCGTTGCGGTCGGCGTAGAACTTCCTGCTCGCGCGGGCCTCGGTGCGGGGGCCACGGTCGGCGTGGCCGACCGTGTGGTCGTCGGCGACCTTGCGCCGCAGCCGCGCCAGCTCGGCCTGCTCGTCCCGGTGCCGCCGCACCCAGCGCCGCCGGTCCTCCCGGCGCTGCTGCAGGTATGCCGTGTAGCTCCCGGTGTAGCGCGTCAGGCCGTACCCGGACCCCGGCGAGTCGTCGTCGGCGACGATCCGGGCCTGCGGCAGGGGTGTCGGGTCGAGGTCCAGCACGGTGGTGGCCACCTCGTCGAGGAAAGCCCGGTCGTGGCTGGCCAGCAGCACCGGCCCGGACCAGGAGCGGAGCAGGTCGGCGAGCAGCGCGGTGCCGGCGTCGTCGAGGTGGTTGGTCGGCTCGTCGAGCAGCAGGGTGTCCGGCGAGCGCAGCAGCGTCCAGGCGAGCGAGAGCCGCGAGAGCTGACCACCGGACAGCTCTCCGGCGCGTCGGCCGCGGTGCAGGGAGTCCAGCCCCAGGCCGTCGACGACCTGGTCGGCGCGGTGCTCGACGTCCCAGGCGGCGTGCCGGCGGGCGTCCTCGATCGCCGCGTCGAGCGCAGCACCGGCGCCGGGCTCCGCACGGGCCAGCGCCGCGGCCGCGTGCTCGACCCGGTCGGCCAGTCGGCGGACCGCGGCGACGGCGTCCTCCAGCACCTCGACCACGGTGAGCCCGAGGTCGAAGGGCACCTCCTGGTGGTGCAGGCCCACGGTGCCGGGCGCCTGGACCTGGCCGGCGTCCGGTGCGGTCAGTCCGGCCACGATCCGCAGCAGCGTCGACTTGCCGGAGCCGTTCTCGCCGATGAGGCAGGCCCGTCCGCCGGAGGGCACGACGAGCGACACGTCGGTCAGCACCCGACGGGTGGGGAAGGACTTGGACACCCCGTCCACCCGGAGGTGGAGCGGGCCGGCGGCGTCGCCGGACGGCAGGTGAGAGGTGACGGACATGGGTCTCCTGGGGCAGCGGGCAGGCGGTCGTGCGGCGCGGGGCAGCCTCAGGAGATCGACATGGCGCCGAGCCTAGGCGCTCCCCTCCGCCCGGCGCGACCGGATAGTCGACGTCCGCAGGCCGTTCAGCTCCGCGCGCAGCCCGTCCAGGGCGGTGCGGGTGTCCGCGTCGTCGTCGTGGGGGCCACGGAGCCAGTCGCTGTAGGAGCCGACCTCGCTCAGCTGCCACTCCAGCCGGAAGAGCTCCAGCAACGCCGGGTCGTGGGGGATCGCGGAGGCATAGCCCGCGAGCACGTCGCGCTCGGGGGGTGCGAGACGCAGGGTCTCCCAGTCCAGCAGCAGCAGGCGACCGTCGTCCGATCGCCACAGGTTGTGCACTCCGGGCTCGCCGTGGGTCGGCACGTAGGTCTGCGGGTCGAGACGCTGGACGAGCCGGAGGTAGTCCGCGAGGCCCCGTCGGACGTCGGCCGCTCCTTCCCGGACGGCGTCTCGCGCCGCCTCGCCGAGCGGACCGTCTGTCCACGCGCTGCGTGTCCACTCCGCGAGGTGGTCCACCAGGTCTGGTCCGACCGAGGGCTCCCAGGTGAGGATCCCCTCCGGCGGCCGGCTCGCATGGAGGTCGGCCAGGGCCCGGACCGCCTCCGGCCCGAGCGATCCTGGTCGGTGGCCGGGCACCCACGACGTCAGGCTGAGGCTGCCGTCACCGGTGGGGATGGTGAACCTGCCGGTCGACGTCCGCACGCACGGATGGACGAACGGGAGGGCCTCGCCCAAGGAGGCCGCGGCGGTATACGTCGCCTCCAGGGTCGCCGCCGAGTGCCACCACGGAGGGTCGAGGCTGACGAAGTAGCCCGGCTGGGGGTGTCCATCCCGGCCGGGGACGTCGGCGCGCCAGTGCCAGGCCCCGAACCCGACGGCCAGGTGCTCCACACCGACCACGCGGCTGTCCCACAGGGAGCGGACCCGTCTGAGGACCTGGTCCGACGTGACGCTGCGGGGTGGCTCGTGCACCACCCCAGGCTAGGGGGGCCGACGTCAGCGGCGGAGCCGCAACCCCTGCGGCGCGGTGTGGAAGCCGGCGTCGGTCAGGGCGGCGGCGAGCGGGTGCGAGGAGGAGAGGGCGCCCCCGCCGTCGATCGTGGCGATGGTCAGGCCGCTGACCGACCCGCGGCGGACGGCGCGGACGAGGGCGCGGGCCGAAGCGGGCCAGACCACGTCGGGGGCGGCCTCGGGAGGCAGCTCCATGGTGAGCGCCCGACGGCCGCCGCGTTCGAGGTAGAGCGCCAGGGCGCCGTCCACCAGGACGACCATCGAGCCGGCCTTGCGCGCCGGGCGGTGCGAGCCCTCGTCGTCGCCACGCTCGGGCCAGGGCACGCTGGCCCCGAACGGGCTCGCGGGGTCGGTCGCCGCGAGCAGGACGACCTCGGGGCCCTGGTCCGACCCGTCGGCCGAGGACCCGGGCCGGCGCTCGTGGCTGAGGGCGCGGAGCCGGTCGATGGCCCCGCTGCTGCCGAACTGCGCCGCGCCGAGGCCCTCCACGACATACCCGCGGCGGACCCGCCCGGCCTCCTCGGCCCCGGACAGCACGCGGTAGACCCCGGCGAACCCGCCGGGCACGCCCTCGGCCACCACCGAGCCGCGGGTCAGCACGCCGTAGCGGTCCAGCAGCTGCTCGGCGCCCGCCAGCGCGCGCACGGTCGGGTCCGTCTCGACGGGGGGCAGGAGGGACCACCGGCCGACGGTGGCGGGGGGCCCGGACCGCGTCGGACGACCCGGGCGGGAGGCGCCGCCACCACGCGAGGCCGCCAGGCCCACGGAGGTGCGTGACCAGCGGCCCGTCCGGGACGGGGCGCGACGGGCCTTGTGGGCGGTGCGGCCGCCGGAGAGCAGGGCCCGGACCGGGGCGTAGGTGTCGGCGCTGACCCGTCCCGCCCAGACCAGCTCCCAGAGCGTGCCCGCCAGCTGCTGGTCGTCCAAGGAGCCCACGGCGTCGCTCAGCGCGCGGAAGAAGTAGGCGCCCCCGGCCACCCGCTCCAGCACCTCCAGGACGCCCCGCGCCACCTCGCCGAGACCCTCCGCCCCGGCGGGGTCCTGCTCCCCGTCGGGCACGTCCTCGGGAGGGGGCGTCATGGTGAGGTGGGCGGTGTCGGCCAGGTGCAGCGAGACCCACCCGTCGTCCCCGGGCAGCGAACCGTGCCCCTGCCACAGCACCTCGCCCGAGCTCATCAGCTCGTCGAGCATCGCGGGGGAGTAGTCGACGACCCGGGCGGGCAGCACGAGCGACTCCAGCGCCGACGCGGGGATGCGGGCCCCGGCCAGCTGCTCGACCGCGCGCACCGTGCCGTCCAGCCCGCGCAGCTCCCCGACCGACTGCCACCGGGGGAGGAACCGGGCGTAGGTCGCCTGGTCGACCGGCTCCACCTCCTGCCGCAGGGCGGCCAACGAGCGGCGGCGCAGCAGCCGCAGGACCTCGGCGTCGCAGACGTCCTCCTCCCCGGTGCCGGACGGGGCCAGGGCGCCCATCACCATCCGGCCCGACGACACCTGCCGCCGCACCGCGTCCCGCACCACCGCGGTGCCGAGCCCCAGGCGGGAGGCCAGCGAGTCGACCGTGAACGGGGTATGGGTGCGCGCGTGCCGGACGACCAGGTCGCCGAGCGGGTCCTCCACACCCTCCAGGAAGGTCGCCGGCACCCCGACCGGCATCGCCACCCCCAGCGCGTCGCGGAGCCGGGCGGCGTCCTGGGCGTCGGCCACCCGTTGCTCCCCGGCGATGCGCACCTCGATGACCCGCCGGGCGTCGAGCAGTGAGGCCAGCCAGTCCTCGACCTGGGCCCGGCCCTCTTCGGTGGTGCGCTCGCCGACCTCCTGCCGGCTGAGCGGCCCGAGCACCCGCAGGAGGTCGATGACCTCCTCGGGGTCGCGCGCCTGGCGGTCCGGCGCCAGGCGCTGCAGCTCGGCCTGGGTGCGGGCCACCACCTCGGGGTCCAGGAGGTCGCGCAGCGCCGCACCCTCACCGCGGCCCAGCAGCTCGGCCAGCAGGCCGGCGTCGAGCGAGAGGGCCGCCGCGCGCCGCTCCGCCAGGGGCGAGTCCCCCTCGTAGAGGAACTGCGCGATGTAGCCCATGAGCAGCGAGGACGCGAAGGGGGAGGGGCGCTGGCTCGCGACCGAGACCAGCCGGACCTCGCGGGCGGCCAGCCGCCGCATCAGCTCCCGCAGGGCGTCCACGTCGTAGACGTCCTGGACGCACTCGCGCACCGCCTCCAGCACGATGGGGAAGGTGGGGTAGCGCGCGGCCACCTCGAGCAGCTGCGCGGAGCGCTGCCGCTGCTGCCACAGGGGCTGCCGCTTGCCGGGGTTGCGGCGGGGCAGGAGCAGAGCCCGCGCGGCGCACTCGCGGAAGCGGGCGGCGAACAGCGCCGAGCCACCGATCTCCTGGGTCACGAGGTCGGCGACCTCGTCCGGGTCGAGGGTGAGCAGCTCGGCGATCTCGGCGTCCAGCCGGGCCGCCTCCGACCCCTCCGTGCCGCCCGCGTCGTCCCACCCGCCGAGGTCGGGCAGGCGCAGGACGATGCCGTCGTCGGCGGCCAGCGCCTGCACGTCGGCGCCGAAGCGCTCGCGCATCCGCGCGGCCAGGCACAGCGCCCAGGGGGCGTGCACCGGGCTGCCCCAGGGGGAGTGCACGACGACGCGCCAGTCGCCGATCTCGTCCCGGAAGCGCTCGACGACGATGGTCCGGTCGTCGGGCAGGTGGCCCACCGCCTCGCGCTGGTCGCCGAGGTAGGTGAGGAGGTTGTCGGCGGCGAAGCCGTCGAGACCCTGCTCGGCCAGCTCACCCAGCGCGGCCTCCCGGGGCTGCCCGGCCACGTGGCGCACGAACGCGCCGACCGCCGCTCCGAGCTCGGCCGGGCGCCCGAGGGACTCGCCCTTCCAGAAGGGCAGCCGGCCGATCTGCCCCGGCGCCGGGGTCACGAGCACCTGGTCGTGGGTGATGTCCTCGATGCGCCAGCTGGTCGTGCCCAGGGTGAACACGTCACCGACGCGGGACTCGTAGACCATCTCCTCGTCCAGCTCGCCGACCCGGCGACCGGGGCCCTCGCCGGTGGCGAGCATCACGGCATACATGCCGCGGTCCGGGATGGTGCCCCCGGAGGTGACCGCGAGCAGCTGCGCCCCCCGCCGTGCGCTGAGCGTGTCCGTCACCCGGTCCCACACGATGCGCGGGCGCAGGTCGGAGAAGTCCTCGCCGGGGTAGCGCCCGGCCAGCATGTCGAGGACGGCGTCGAAGAGCGAGCGGGGGAGCGCGGCGTAGGAGGCGCTGCGCCGCACCAGCTCGAAGAGCTCCGTGACCGACCAGTCCTCCATCGCGAGCACGGCGACGACCTGCTGGGCCAGGACGTCGAGCGGGTTGGTGGGCACGGCCAGCTGCTCGATCGCGCCGCGCCGCATCCGGTCGACGACGACGGCGGTCTGCACCAGGTCGGCCCGGTGGGTGGGGAAGAAGACGCCGTGGCTGGTGGCGCCGACCTGGTGCCCGGCGCGCCCGACCCGCTGCAGCCCGGAGGCGACGCTGGGCGGGCTCGCGACCTGCACGACGAGGTCGACGGCGCCCATGTCGATGCCGAGCTCGAGGCTGCTGGTGGCGACGACGGCGGGCAGCTGCCCCGTCTTGAGGGCGTCCTCGATCTGGGCGCGCTGCTCCTTGCTGACCGACCCGTGGTGGGCCCGGGCGAGCACAGGCGCGGCGCCGCCGCCCGCGCCGGACTGCGCCATGACCTGCGCCGGGGTCCGGGAGGTATGCCGTCCGCCGCCTCCCGCGCCGTCGATACGGGTCCCGTGGTCGTCGTCGTGGTCCTCGGCGGACGGCGGGTGGCGGTCCTCCCACTCCTCGTTGAGGCGCGAGGTGAAGCGCTCGGCCACCCGACGGGAGTTGGTGAAGACGAGCGTCGAGGTCTGCCCCGAGACGAGGTCGGCGACCCGGCGCTCGATGTGCGGCCAGATGGAGGCGCGCTCCTCGGGGTCCACCGCCGGTGCCCAGGCGTCCTCGGCCCCCGGTCCCGTGCCGTCGAGGTCCGGCAGGACCGGGCCCGTGCCCAGGGGCGCCGCGCCGTCGTCGTCCAGGTCCGGCAGGACCGGGCCCTCGCCCACCTGGTCCTGGGCGTCCTGCTCCTGGTCGGGCTGCTCCTCGTCCTGCTGCTCCCAGTCCGCGCTCCCCGGCGGCGTGCTGGCGCTGCGGCCGGCGGCCGGCGCACCGGGGGCGTCCGGCCGGTCGGCGGCTCCCGGGTCGGCCATGTCGGGGATGGGCACGACCACCTCGAGGTCCCAGCTCTTGGTGGACGGGGGCTGCACGGTCGTCACCGGCCGGCCGCCGGCCAGGTAGCGCGCCACCTCCTCGACGGGCCGCACGGTGGCGGAGAGCCCGATCCGCTGGGCCGGCCGCTCCAGCAGGTGGTCGAGGCGGTCCAGGGTGAGGGCGAGGTGGGTCCCGCGCTTCGTCCCGGCTACGGCGTGGACCTCGTCGACGATGACCGACTCGACCCCGGTGAGGGCGCTGCGGGCCTGCGAGGTGAGCAGCAGGAAGAGGGACTCCGGGGTGGTGATGAGGATCTCCGCGCCGTCCTTGGCGAAGGCCCGTCGTTCGGCGGCCGGCGTGTCGCCGGAGCGGACCGCCACCGACACGTCGGGCGCGGCGCTCCCGAGCCGGCGCGCCGCGTGGCCGATCCCGACGAGAGGCGAGCGCAGGTTGCGCTCCACGTCGACGGCGAGCGCCTTCAACGGGGAGACGTAGAGCACCCGGCACCGCCCCCGCGGCTCGGGGGACGGGGAGGCCGACGTCGTCGACGACCCCCGGGCGGCCGCCGGGCGGCGGGGCGTCGACGTGGCCGCGGCGGGCCGGGGCTCGCTGACGATCCGGTCGATGGCCCACAGGAAGGCCGACAGGGTCTTGCCGGAGCCGGTCGGGGCCACGACCAGCGTGTGCTCCCGGCGGCTGATGGCGTCCCAGGCCCCCAGCTGGGCGGCGGTGGGCCCGGCGAAGGACGCCTCGAACCAGGCCCGGGTCGGCCCCGAGAACCGGCCCAGCACCGTCGCCGGGTCCGGGGCCTGGGGGCTGCTCTCCCGCTGCTGGCTGCCGGTCACGCGGTCACTGTGCCACGCACCACCGACAGACGCTGCGAGGGCTCAGTCCATCGTGCTGGTGATGGGGGTGTCGTCACCCCGCTGCGGCACCAGCCGGCGCCGCGGGGCCGTGACGAGCCGGTTGCCGTACGCCCCCGTCACGGGCGGCATCTCGGGGCGCTCCATCTCCTTGCGCACGTGGTGGTCGGTGCGGTGCTCCGGGCGCCACAGCTTCAGCGCGACGAGCAGCTTCTGCCACCAGGCCAGGTTCTGCTGGGTGCTCACGAGGTCCTCCAGGTCGCCGGGAACGGATGCGTCGACCCTCATCCTCTCATCCCCGCGCGAGCCGTCCCCGACCTCTCCGGCAACGGGGCGGCACGGCATACCTCGCCCCGGCCCGCCGGGGGCGTTGACGTGCGCGGAAAACGGGTGGAGGTCTGTCGGGAGGCCGCTCTAGGCTGGCTCTCGCCATGCGCGACTTCCCCCCCACCGTGACCGCCTGGACCCCCGCCTCGACGCCGGGTCACCGGGCCGCCGTCGGCGTGCCCGACACCCGGGGCCCGGTGCGCTTCCTGTGGTGGCTCCTGCGCCAGCAGCCTGACCTCGTCCTGGTCGGCTGCCTGTGCAGCCTGCTCTGGATGCTGCCGACGGCGCTGACGCCGTGGGTCTTCGGCCAGGCCATCGACGAGGGCATCCTCGGCGGCGACAGCTCGCGCACCGCGCTGTGGTGCGGCGTGCTGCTGCTCGTCACGGTGGTCGGGGCCAGCAGCGGCGTCTTCTACCACACCGTGGTCGTGCGCTCCTGGCTCTACGCCGCCTACGGCCAGACCCGGCTCGTCACCCACCAGGCCACCCGGCTCGGGCACGTCCTGCCGCGCCGGGCGCCGACCGGCGAGGTCCTGAGCGTCAACGGCAGCGACGGCGACCAGTTCGGCCACTTCATCGAGATCTTCTCCCGCCTGGTCGGCAATGTCGTGGCCTACGTGCTCGTCGCGTTCATCGTGCTGCAGATGTCGGTCCCCCTCGGCCTCGTCGTCCTGCTCGTCGCGCCCGTCCTCGTGCTCATCTCCTCGGTGCTGCTCCGGCCGCTGGCCGCGGCGCAGACCCGCGAGCGCAGCCGCGACTCCGAGCTGACGTCGATGGCGACCGACATCGTCGCCGGGCTGCGCATCCTGCGCGGGATCGGGGGCGAGCGGATCTTCGGCGACAACTACGCCCGGCAGAGCCAGCGGGTGCGCCACGCCGGCGTGCAGGCGGGCGCGTGGGGCGCCTTCGTCGAGGGGGTGGGCGTGCTGCTCTCCGGGCTGTTCGTCGTCGCCCTCATGGTGCTGGGCGTCCAGCGGGTGCGCGAGGGCGACATCGAGATCGGTGAGCTCGTCGCGTTCCTCGGGTATGCCCTCTTCCTCGTCCAGCCCATCCGCGTCGTCTTCGAGGCGGCCCAGCAGATCACCCGCTCGGTGGTCTCGGCCCGCAAGACCATCGGCGTCTTCGGCACCACCGACCCGTGGCCGCGGCGGGCGCCCCTGGAGGCCGACCAGGTGTCGTCGCTCGCGGTCGGCGAGCTGGTCGACGACACGTCTGGGCTGCGGGTGCGTCCCGGTCTGCTGACGATGGTCGTCAGCGCGTTGCCGGACGAGAGCGCCCGCCTCGCGGACCGGCTGGGGCGCTACCTCCCCGCCGGGGACACCGTGCCTGCCGGGGACGACGAGGCGACCGGGCGGGTCGCCCGCCGGGCCGCGCGCAGCGCTCGCGGGGCCCGGACCGAGCTCGAGGAGCGCGACACCCGGCGCGCCGACGGGCCGTGGGCGTCACGCTGGGCGGCACCGACCTCGCCGACCTGCCGCTGGACCAGGTGCGCTCGCTGGTGCTGGTCAGCGACACGCCGCCCACGTCTTCGCGGGCACGCTGCAGGACGCGGTCGACCCGCCACCGCCGGCTGCGCCGCGAGCAGGCCGAGGCCGCGCTGCACGCGGCCGCGCCGAGGACGTCTACGGACATCCTGCCCGGCGGCTGGCAGGGCGTGCTCGACGAGCGCGGGCGCGGGCTGTCCGGCGGTCAGCGCCAGCGCCTCGTGCTCACCCGCGCGCTCGCCTCGGACGCGCCGGTGCTCGTCCTGGTCGAGCCGACCTCGGCGGTGGACGCGCACACCGAGGCGCGGATCGCCGAGCGGCTGCCCTGGCACCGACGTGGCCGGACGACCGTCGTCATCACGGCCTCGCCGCTGCTGCTGCACCACGCCGACGAGGTGGCCTTCCTCGAGGACGGGCGGGTGGTCGCCACCGGCACCCACGACGACCTCGTGGCCGGGCACGCGGCATACCGTTCGACCGTGCTGCGTGGTGACGCCGCGGACCGCGAGAGCGTCCTCGAAGACCCCGGCGGCCTCACGGCCGCCGCCGGCACGACCGACAGCTCCACCACCGACAGCTCCACCACCGGCACCAGGGAGGTGACCTCATGACCAGCCTGCTCGACCCCGACCTGCGCGAGCGCTCCGCGCGCACCTGGCGCGACGCCGACGACGATCCGCCTGCCCCCGTCG
Organism: Serinicoccus chungangensis; assembly: GCF_006337125.1. Taxonomy (GTDB): domain Bacteria; phylum Actinomycetota; class Actinomycetes; order Actinomycetales; family Dermatophilaceae; genus Ornithinicoccus; species Ornithinicoccus chungangensis. The sequence goes on along the minus strand of NZ_CP040887.1, from coordinate 2,228,421 downwards.
TGCCGGACCTCCTGCGGCCCCCCGCACCGGGGTCGGTCGGGCTGCGCGAGCGGCACCGGCTGCTGTGGGAGCGGCACGCCCTGCGCCGGGAGCGGGCGCGCGCCCACCTCATGACGGCGCTCGACCCGGACCGCGGCATGCCCGTCGCCACCTCCGGCACGGTCGTCGCCTACCTGCGCGGCCTGCTGCGGGAGCGGTCGCGGCTCGTCGTGCTCGTCACGCTCGCCAACGGGCTGGCGGCCGCGGCCGGGCTGGCCGTGCCCCTCCTGCTGGGCCGGCTGGTGGACGCCGTCGACCTCGCCGGGGGTGACCCCGCCCGTGAGGTCGTGCGCGACCTCGTGCTGCTCGTGGTCGTCGTCCTCGTGGCGCAGGCGGTCCTCACCTACGCCGCCAAGGGGCTGGCGGCCGTCCTGGGACAGGGCGTGCTGGCCCAGGCCCGGGAGCACGTCATCCGCGCGGTGCTGAGGCTTCCGCTGGGCAAGGTCGAGTCGGCCAGCACCGGCGACCTCGTCACCCGGGTGACCCGCGACGTCGGCTCCATGAGCGGGGCCGTGCGCTGGGCGCTGCCCGAGTTCATCATCGGCGTGGTGACGGTGCTGCTCACCGTGGTCTTCATGGTCCTCAACTCGTGGGCGCTGGCCCTGCCCACGCTGGTCACTGCGTCGCTGTCCCTGTGGCAGGTCCGCCGCTACCTGCAGCAGGCGCCCGCCGGCTACCTCCTCGAGGGCGCGACCTACAGCGACATCAACAGCACGCTCACCGAGACGGTGGAGGGCGTCCGGACGGTCGAGGCCTACCGCATGCAGGAGGGCCGCCGGGCCCTCGGCGTCGACGACATCGAGGTGTCCTCGCAGGCCGAGCGCTACGGCCTCGTCCTGCGCAACGTGCTCTTCGCCGTCATGGACATGGCCTTCTCGCTGCCCCGCGTCATCACCCTCGTCGTCGGTGCCTGGCTCTACTCCACCGACGCCGTGACGATCGGCCAGCTCACCACGGCCATGCTCTACATCGAGACCTTCTACGGCCCCTTCGACCGGCTGGTCGGCACCATCGACCGGCTCCAGGTGGGGGTCGCCTCGACGACCCGTCTGCTCGGCATCGCCGAGGTGCCCCCGGACCGGACGCCGGGGGAGGGCCGTCCCGACGGCAGCACGCTCGTCGGGCGCGACCTGCGCTACGCCTACCGCCCGGGCCACGACGTGCTGCACGGCATCGACCTCACCCTGGAGCCGGGGGAGCGGTTGGCCATCGTGGGGCCCTCGGGGTCGGGCAAGTCGACGCTCGGTCGGCTGATCTCCGGCATCCACGCCCCGACCGGCGGCACCGTCACCGTGGGCGGCGTGGAGGTCACCGAGCTGCCGCTGGAGCTGCTGCGGACGGAGGTCGCGCTCGTCACCCAGGAGCACCACGTGTTCCGCGGGTCGGTGCGCGACAACGTCGAGCTCGCGCGCGACGGCGCCGGCGAGGACGGGGTGTGGCGCGCGCTCACCACCGTGGACGCGCGCGGCTGGGTGGAGGCCCTGCCCGGGGGTCTCGACACCGTGCTCGGGTCGGGGCACCACGAGGTGACACCGGCGCAGGCGCAGCAGATCGCGCTGGCCCGGCTCATCCTCGCCGACCCGCACACGCTGGTGCTCGACGAGGCCACCAGCCTCATCGACCCGCGGACGGCCCGCCACCTGGAGGGCTCCATGAACGCCCTGCTCACCGGGCGGACGGTCGTCGCGATCGCGCACCGGCTGCACACGGCGCACGACGCGGACCGCATCGCGGTCGTTCAGGACGGTCGGGTGGTCGAGCTCGGCAGCCACGACGCGCTCATGGCGGCCGACGGCGAGTACGCCGCGCTCTGGCGGGCCTGGACCAGCTGAGCCGCCCCGGTCGTGGGGCCGGTGGCCGGCCCGTCGGGTCAGGACGGCCGCGACGCGGTCGGTCGGACCCGGGCTGCGGTGCGGTCAGTCGGACCCGTGCTCGGGCGCGGGGCGCGGGTCCGGCTCGTGGTCCTCGCGGGGCCGCGGCGGCGCCTGGTCGACACCGAGGTGCTGGTGCTGCGGCTGCTCCTCGTGGGTGCCCGCGTGCCGCTCCTCCACGGTCGCCAGCTTGCCGAGGGTGCGCGGGCGCAGCCGCTCGTCCGCCTGGCGCCGGAGCCGGCGCGGGTTGAGGCCGTGCTGGGCGTTGTAGCCCTTGACGATCGCGGAGCGCAGCTCGTCGGCGGTGGCCGCGGGGTCGTCGGCGTCGTGGACGATCGTGTCGACCAGGCCCTGGGCCTTGAGGTCCAGCGCGGAGGCCTTCATCGTCTCCAGCGTCATGCCGACCTGCTCGACCGAGGGGTTGGCCACGCTGTAGAGGATCGAGGCGGTGGAGCGCGGCTCGGAGACGAAGCCCAGGGCGCTGTCGAGCATGATCGTCTCCCGGCCGAAGGGCGTCGTCGCCAGACCACCGCCGGAGCCCATGGCCCCCGAGATGACCGAGATCGTGGGGTAGGGGTGGGAGGCGGCGCGCTTGATGCTCTGCGCGATGGCGCGCGACTGACCCCGGCGCTCGGCCGCCATGGACGGCATGGCGCCCAGGGTGTCGGTGAAGAAGACGATCGGCAGGTCCCACCGCTCGGCCGCGGTCATCATGCGCACGGCGTACTCGAAGTCCTCCGGGCTCGGGTTGGCCGGTCGCTTGCCGACGTACCCCCCGGAGATGGTGTAGGACGGCTGGTCGCCGATGACCATGAACGACTGCCCGCCGAGGGTGGCGAGCGCGGCGATGATGCTGGGGTAGGCCTTCTGGTCCTCGAACCGCACGTGGTTGTAGAAGGGCACGGCGGAGTCGAAGACGTGCCGCAGGAAGTACTCGGTGTCGAGCCGGCCGGCGCCCGCGGCGATCTCGTTGTAGCGCGCCATGAGCGACTCGCGGGTCGAGGCGCTGTCGCGGTCGCGACGCTCGCGGGGGATGTCGACGGACTGCTGGACCTCCTGGCGGTCCCACAGCGCGGCGGAGAAGCCCTCCGGCCCGGCCGTCACCGTGCGCGACCCGCGGGCCTCGCCCGGCCGGTCGCGGTCGGCGACCTTCAGCCGGTGCGTGTGCCGCCCGGAGGTGAGGACCTGCCCGACGAAGGCGATGAGCTCCTCCACGTCCTTGACGAGGACGTCGACGTTGCGGTCCAGGTAGTTGGCCTCCGCGCTCTGCAGGCCCCGCGGCACCTCGCGGCCCTCGAAGGTCTCGATGACCCGGCGGCCGGCGAAGCCGTAGTCGGTCCCCTCCAGCGCCACGATGAGGTCCGCGACCGGCACGGCACTGGCCGACATGCCGCCCCACACCTGGCCGGCCAGCACCGAGATGTAGGGCCGGTTGGTCGTGTGCTGGAACTTGTTCGCGGCGGCCGCCATGCGCTGCATCTGCACCAGCCCGAGGACGTTCTCGTGCTGCCGGACCCCGGAGGAGGCGCCCATGCTGATGAGCGGCAGGCCCTCACGCTCGGCGAGCTCGGCGGCCTGCACGAACTTCTCCCCGGCCACCTCGCCCAGGGAGCCGGCGAAGAAGGACCAGTCCACGACATACACCACGGCGCGCTCGCCACCGAAGTGGCCGATGCCGAAGCGGGCGGACTCGTTGGTGCCGGAACGGGCCTCGGCGTTGCGCAGCTTGTCGGTGTAGCGCTCGATGGTGTCGCCCACCCGGCGCTGCAGGCCGATGAGGTCGTCGACGACGCGCAGGTGACCGTAGCGCTCCTGGAGGTTCACGGCTTCGACGAAGGTCGTGGCCGCCTGGGTGGGGTTGAGACCGGGCCGGGACTCGTAGAGGCTCGCCACCGTACGGGGGACGACCGGGCGGCGGTCCAGCAGGTCCGGGGTGACTCCACCCTCGCCGTAGACGTCGTCGACATCGACGTCGGAGTCCGCCGGGTCGGGGATGTCGCGGGGATCGGCCATGGGGTGGAACGCTAGCAGCAGGGCACCTGCCGACCTGACAGGACGGACCTCGGATAATGGCCGCGTGCTGTCGGTGCTGGAGGGGTTCTCGCTCATCGCTGTGGTCGTCGCCGTCGGGTGGGTGCTGGCGCAGACCGGCATCTTCGGACGCGACGAGCAGCGGATGCTGGCCCGGCTCACCTTCTGGGTCGGGTCGCCCGCCCTGCTCTTCCTCATCGTCGCGCGGGCCGACGTCCGCGTCATCTTCTCGGGCTTCCTCGTCGCCACGGTCGTCGCGACGGCGGCCTGCGTGCTCGTCTACCTCGTGGTCGCGCGACGGCTGCTGGGCCGGCGGTGGGCCGACGCCGTCATGGGTGGCATGGCGTCGAGCTACGTCAACGCCAACAACCTCGGTCTGCCGATCGCCATCTACGTGCTCGGTGATGCGTCGTGGGCGGCCCCGGTGCTGTTCATGCAGCTGCTGTTCCTGCAGCCGGGATGGCTGGCCGCCCTGGACGCCACGCGGGTCGGTCACGTGTCCTGGGGACGGGTGCTGCGCTCGCCGCTGACCAACCCTCTGACTATCGGGACCGTGCTGGGGCTGCTGGTCAACCTCTCCGGGTGGGACCCGCCCGACCTGCTGCTGGCGCCGGTGGAGCTCGTCGGCGCCATCGCCGTGCCCTGCATGCTCCTGGCGTTCGGGATCTCGCTGCGGCTCTCCCCGCTGCCCGGCCGGGAGGGCGGGCTCGCGGAGCCGGTGGCCGTCGTGCTCGTCAAGCTGGTCCTCATGCCGGTGGTGGCCGGGCTGGTGGCGGGACCGCTGCTGGGGCTGCGGGACGCGGAGGTGCTCGCGGCGGTCGTCATGGCGGCGCTGCCCACCGCGCAGAACGTCCACGTCCTCTCGATCGCCTACGGCCGGGGGGAGCGGATCGCGCGGGACGGCGTCTTCCTCACCACGGTCCTCTCGCTGCCGGTCATGCTCGTGGTCACGGCACTCCTCGGGTGACCTAGCCTGGGGGTATGCGGGTGAGCGAGTTCTGGGACCTCGTCGAGCAGGAGTTCGGCTCCGGCTACGGCGCCGTCGTGACGCGGACCCAGTCCCTGGGGAGCCTCGGGGGTCGTACCGCCGACGAGGCGCTCGAGCAGGGGGAGTCCGCCCGGCGGGTGTGGGAGGCCATCTGCCACGACATGGACGTGCCGCCCGAGCACCACTACCTGCCGGACCCGCCCCAGCCCGAGGAGCGGTGACCCGGTGGCGACCCTGCGGCTCTACAACGTCGTCGTCGACTGCGAGGACGCCCTGGCCCAGGCCCGCTTCTGGGCCGCCGTGCTGGGTTGGGAGCTGCGCCAGCAGGAGCCCGGGTGGGCCACCGTCGGCGACCCCGACGGCCCGCAGCGGCTGGGCTTCGGACCGGTGCCGGAGGGCAAGACGGTCAAGAACCGGCTCCACCTCGACCTGCTGCCCGAGCAGGGCGTCAGCCGGGAGGCCGAGCGTGCCCGGCTCGAGGAGCTCGGCGCGCGGCTGCTGCAGACCGTGACCGAGGACGGCCTGGTCGCCCACGACGTCATGGCCGACCCCGAGGGCAACGAGTTCTGCCTGCTCGAGCCCTACCCGGGCTACTTCGGCTGACCGGAGGTCCCGGTGACGCAGCAGGACGAGGAGCGGACCCGGACCGCCTACGACACCGTGGCCGACCTCTACGCCGACACGTTCACCGCGACCGAGCCCGAGCAGCCCCTGGAGCTCGCCATGATCGACCACTTCGTGACGTCGCTGGGGGAGTCACCACGCGTGCTCGACGCCGGCTGCGGTGCCGGTCGCCTGCTGCCCCTGCTGGCGGCGCGCGGGTGCCGGCCGCAGGGGGTGGACCTCTCGCCGGGGATGGTCCGCAGGGCCCGGGCCGACCATCCGGCATACCGCTGCACCGTCGGCAGCCTCACCGACCTGGCGTTCTCCGACGACGAGTTCGACGGCGTCCTCTCCTGGTACTCCACCATCCACGCCCCGGACGCCGACCTCGACCGCGTGCTGGCGGAGATGGCGCGGGTGCTGCGGCCGGGAGGCCACCTCCTGCTGGCCTTCCAGGTCGGCGAGGGCGTGCGCGACATCGGCCCCGGCTTCGCCGCCCACGGGCTCCGGGTCACCCTCGACAGGTACCACCGCAGCGTCCTGGAGGTCGCGTCGCGCCTCGAGCGGCTCGGTATGCCGGTGACCGCCCGGCTGGAGCGCGGCCCGGTCGGCCGGGAGACGGACCCCCAGGCGGTCGTGATCGCCCGGCGACCGGTGGGCTGACCCTCGCTGAGGCGCACGGGGAGCCCGCCGCCCACGGGCACCGGGGGCCGGACACGTCGGGCCGGGTCATCGCAGTCTCGCGCTCACCCCAGTCCCACCGCTCACAACCTGCGCCGGTATGTCCGCGAGACAGGGACATAACCCACCTGGACGGACACGTCCCCGCGTCGTGGTGCGCGTGTTCCTGCTGTGACGCACGGGAATGCCTGACCCTCGCGGCTCGCGGCCGGGTCGGCCCGCGGAGCAGCGGAGGCCCGCCACGCAGCTGCGTGGGCCCGCAACGGACCGGCGTGCGCGCCAGCCCTCCGACCAGCTCTCAGACCAGGTCGCGCTCGAGCAGCACCTCGGCCAGCTGCACGGTGTTGAGGGCGGCGCCCTTGCGCAGGTTGTCGTTGGAGATGAAGAGCACCAGGCCGCGGCCGTCGGGCACCGACTGGTCCACCCGGATGCGGCCGACGTACGACGGGTCCTGGCCGGCGGCCTGCAGCGGCGTCGGCACGTCGGCGAGCTCGACACCCGGTGCGTCGGCCAGCAGCTCACGGGCCTGGTCCGGCGTGATCGGCTCGGCGAACTCGGCGTGCACCGCCAGGCTGTGCCCGGTGAAGACCGGCACCCGCACGCACGTGCCCGAGACGGCGAGGTCCGGGATGCCGAGGATCTTGCGCGACTCGGCCCGCAGCTTGATCTCCTCGGTCGTCTCGTCGTCCGCGCCGAGGTCACCGGCCATGGGCAGGACGTTGAAGGCGATGGGCGCGACGTAGACCCCCGGCCGGGGCATCGACACCGCGCCGCCGTCGTGCGTCAGCGTCTCCACCGGCACGTCGCCGCCGAGGGCGGCCCGCGCCTGGTCCGCGAGCTCGCTCACCCCGGCGAGCCCGGATCCGGAGACGGCCTGGTAGGTCGCGACCCGCAGCCGCTCGAGGCCGGCCTGCCCGTGCAGCGGCCGCAGGACCGGCATGGCCGCCATGGTGGTGCAGTTGGGGTTGGCGACGATGCGGCGCCCGCCCTCGCCCAGGGCGAGCGCGAGGTCGTCGGGGTTGACCTCGCTGACCACGAGGGGCACCGCGTCGTCCATGCGCCAGGCGGAGGAGTTGTCGACCACGACGGCGCCCGCCTCGGCGAACCGCGGCGCGTGCTCTTTCGACGCACCGCCCCCGGCCGAGAACAGCGCCACGTCGATGCCCGAGAGGTCCGCCGTCGCGACGTCCTCGACCTCGATGTCGCGCGGCACGTCATACCCGGGGGCCCCGGCCGCGGACCCCGCCCAGGCCAGCGTCGTCCCCGCGGAGCGGGCGGAGGCGAGGTAGCGCACCGAGGCGACCGGGAAGTCCCGCTCGGCGAGCAGCCGTCGCATGACCGCACCGACCTGGCCGGTGGCGCCGACGACGGCGACGTGGAGCCGCCGCCCGGCGCCGGCGTCCTGCGGCGTCCCCCGGCCCTGCTGCGCCACGGCGCTCACCGTCCCGTCCCGCCGTAGATCACGGCCTCGACCTCGGAGTCCAGGTCGAAGGCGGTGTGCACCGCACGGACCCCCGGCTCGAGGTCGGTCTGGTCGCAGATGACCGAGATCCGGATCTCCGAGGTGCTGATCATCTCGATGTTGACGCCGGCGTCCGCGAGCGCCGAGAAGAGGCGGCTCGCCACCGAGGGGTTGGACCGCATGCCCGCCCCGACGAGCGACAGCTTGCCGACGTGGCTGGTGTAGAGCACGTCGGAGAAGCCCATCTGCTCCTGCAGGTCGCGCACCGCGGCCACCGCCGTCTGACCGTCGGTCTCGGGGAGGGTGAAGGAGATATCCGACGTCTCGGCGTTGGAGGTCGAGACGTTCTGGACGATCATGTCGATCGACACGCCCGCCTCCGACACCGCGCCGATGACCGCCGCGGCGGCGCCGGGCCGGTCGGGGACGCCGACGGCGGTCACCTTGCCCAGGGACTTGTCGTGGGCGATGCCGGAGATGATGGGCTCTTCCATGGTGTCCTCCGTAAGGGGTCGCCCGACCAGGATCCAGGTGCCTTCCTGGTCGGAGAAGCTGCTGCGGACGTGCAGGGGCACCTGGAAGCGGCGGGCGTACTCCACCGCGCGCAGGTGCAGGATTTTGGCGCCGTGCGCCGCCATCTCGAGGGTCTCCTCGATGGTGATGCGGGTGACCCGCCGGGCGCTGGGCACGATCCGGGGGTCGGCCGTGTAGAGGCCGTCGACGTCGGTGTAGATCTCGCAGACGTCGGCGCCGAGCGCCGCCGCGAGGGCCACCGCCGTGGTGTCCGAGCCGCCGCGGCCGAGCGTGGTGATGTCGTCGTCGGTGGAGATGCCCTGGAAGCCGGCCACGATCGCCACCGCGCCGTCGTCGAGGGTGCGGCGCACCCGGTCGGGCTGGACGTCCAGCAGCCGGGCCCGGCCGTGCGCGGTGTCGGTGCGCATCCCGGCCTGGGCGCCGGTGTAGCTGCGGGCGGGCACCCCCAGCTGCTCGATGGCCATGGCCAGCAGGGCCATGGAGATGCGCTCGCCGGCCGAGAGGAGCATGTCCATCTCGCGCTCCGGCGGGGCGCCGGAGGCGATCTGCCCGGCGAGGTCCAGCAGGTCGTCGGTGGTGTCACCCATGGCGGAGACGACCACGGCGATGCGGTCGCCGGCGCGGTGCGCGGAGACGACGCGCTGGGCGACGCGGCGCATCGCCTCGGCGTCGGCGACGGAGGACCCGCCGAACTTCATCACGAGTAGAGCCATGGGACTTCCTGTGCAGGGGTATGACGTCACAGCCGGACGGCGGCGTCCTGACCGGGGTGCGGTGAGCCAGTCTAGGGGGCGCGCCGGGCATCTCTTGACGCCGGGGAATCCGGGCGAGCCCGGCGACCCCGCCGACCTCGCGCGCACTCGCCCTCGGGCCCGGCGGACGCCGCGGTGGTCTCCGGGGGCGAGGACGGGCATACAGTCGGAGGATGGATGACGAGGACCGGATCGCGCTGCTCATCGACTACGAGAACCTCGCGCTGGGGTGCCGCGACCACCTGGGGGTGCCCTTCGACCTGCGGCCGGTGGCCGACGCGCTCGCGGAGCGGGGCCGCGTGGTGGCGCGGCGGGCCTACGCGGACTGGTCCTACTTCGACGAGGACCGTCGCATGCTCACCCGCAACCACGTCGAGCTCATCGAGATGACCCAGCGCATGGGGGCCTCGCGCAAGAACGCCGCGGACATCAAGATGGCGGTCGACGCGGTGGAGACCGCGTACGAGCGCGACTACATCACCACCTTCGCCATCTGCACGGGGGACAGCGACTTCACCCCGCTCGTGCACAAGCTGCGCGAGCTCAACAAGCGGGTCATCGGCTTCGGCGTCCGCGACTCGACCTCGACGATGCTGCCGCCGGCGTGCGACGAGTTCCTCTACTACGACGACCTCGACGGCGTGGTGCCGGCGGACGCGGGTGAGCCGGGCGGGGCCGGCTCCTCGGGGCGCGGCAAGGGTCGCGGCCGGGGCGGCCAGGGGCGTGGCTCCTCGGGCCGGTCGAACGGGCGCGCCGAGCCCGCGCCGGAGCCGGAGGTGGACGACGTCGAGGAGATCGAGGAGGAGCCGGCCACGGACCTCGCCTCGCTGGTGGCCCAGACCGTGTCCGGGCTGCACCGCAGCTCCGGGGGAGCGGTCACCGCGTCGGTGCTGAAGCGCACCCTCGTGCGCAAGGACTCGACGTTCTCCGAGGCGGCCTACGGCTTCCGCGCCTTCGGCGAGCTGCTCGACCACCTGGCCGGGCGCGGCATCATCGAGCTGAGCCCCGGGCCGGCCAAGGGCGACCCCGAGGTGACGCTGCCCGAGGAGGGTGGGCGGCAGGAGGCGTTCGCGCTGCTGCGCCAGACGGTGGCCGAGCTGGACGACGGCTCCGGCGTCGCGCTCTCCGGGCTCAAGGACCACGTGCGGGCCCGCCGCGAGGGCTTCTCCGAGAAGCCGCTCGGGTACGGCTCGTTCCTGCAGTTCTGCAAGGGCGCCGCGGCCGCGGGTCTGGTGGAGCTCACCCGCCGCGGGACGGGGTACGTCGTCACCGTCGTCTGAGGTGCCCGCCCGGCCGGCGGCGCTGCACGACACGCGCGCGGCGCGCTGCGTGATGTCGTACAGGTTTTCGATTACGGTGTCCACATGGTGTCGCCGACCGGCACCGTCGTCCACAGATCTCGGGTGGACGGCGAGGTATGTCGGGGGTGGCGCCTAGCGTCTGACGCAGACATCGGATCGCCCACCGGGGGAGGTCCGCGGGTCGGTCGAAGGTAGGCGCGCCCGCCACGAGACGAAGGAGCACCGCATGGCACAGGCCAGCAGGACGACGACCAAGACGACCGGGGTCGACACCGACCGGTTCCGGGCCCTCGACACGGTCATGGCCCAGATCGAGAAGCAGCACGGCAAGGGCTCCGTCATGCGGCTGGGCGACGAGCAGCGTCCGCCGATCCAGGTCATCCCGACCGGCGCCATCGCCCTGGACGTCGCGCTCGGCGTGGGCGGGCTTCCCCGGGGCCGCGTCGTGGAGATCTACGGCCCGGAGAGCAGCGGCAAGACCACGGTCGCCCTGCACGCCGTGGCCAACGCCCAGAAGGGCGGCGGCATCGCCGCCTTCATCGACGCCGAGCACGCCCTGGACCCGGACTACGCCAAGAAGCTCGGCGTCGACACCGACGCCCTGCTGGTCTCCCAGCCGGACACCGGTGAGCAGGCGCTGGAGATCGCCGACATGCTGATCCGCTCCGGTGCGCTCGACATCATCGTCATCGACTCGGTGGCCGCGCTCGTGCCGCGCGCGGAGATCGAGGGCGAGATGGGGGACAGCCACGTGGGTCTGCAGGCGCGGCTCATGAGCCAGGCCCTGCGCAAGATCACCGGGGCCCTGAGCACCACCGGGACCACGGCCATCTTCATCAACCAGCTCCGCGAGAAGATCGGCGTGATGTTCGGCTCGCCGGAGACCACGACCGGTGGCAAGGCGCTGAAGTTCTACGCGTCGGTGCGCATCGACGTGCGGCGCATCGAGACCCTCAAGGACGGCACCGACGCGGTGGGCAACCGCACCCGCGCCAAGATCGTCAAGAACAAGGTGTCCCCGCCGTTCAAGCAGGCCGAGTTCGACATCCTCTACGGTCAGGGCATCTCGCGCGAGGGTGGCCTCATCGACATGGGGGTCGAGCACGGCTTCGTCCGCAAGTCCGGCGCCTGGTACACCTACGAGGGCGAGCAGATGGGCCAGGGCAAGGAGAACGCCCGCCAGTTCCTCAAGGACAACCCGGACATCTCCGACACCATCGATCGCAACATCAAGACCAAGCTCGGCATCGGCGCGGCCCCGGCCGCGGAGGACCTCCCGGCCGGCGTGGACCCGGTCACCGGTGAGGTCTCGGTCGACTTCTGATGCCCGGGGCAGACCGGCTGTCCGCGGCACGCGAGGCGCTGGCCGCGGCGGAGACCGCTGCCAGCGCCTACGGGCTGGGGTCGGCCACCTCCCGTCCGGCTGACGCCTCGGACGCGCGCGGCTCGGCCTCTGGCGGGCGGCGCGGGCCGACGGACGAGCCCGACCCGCACGCCGTCGCCCGCAAGATCGTCCTGCGCCAGCTGGCCATGGGGCCGCGAACCCGCCGCCAGCTCGAGGACAAGCTACGCGACCGCGACTGCGACCCGCAGGTGGCCGCCCGGGTGCTGGACCGGATGAGCGAGGTGGGCCTCGTCGACGACGAGGCCTACGCGGAGATGTACGTCCGGTCCAAGCAGGAGACCAAGGGGCTGGCGGCGACCGCGCTGCGCCAGGAGCTGCGGCAGAAGGGTGTCTCGGACGAGCTGGTGGACGCCACCCTGCAGGACATCGACCCCGAGCAGGAGAAGGAGCAGGCGCGAGCCCTCGTGAGACGCCGGCTGCGGTCCATGCGCGGGCTGGACCGCGAGGTCCAGACCCGGCGGCTGGCTGCCTTCCTCGCCCGCAAGGGCTACGGCGCCGGGGTGTCCTACCAGGTCATCCGGGAGGCGCTGGACGACCTGCCCGAGCACGGCAGGGACTGAGCGCCCGGAGGAGGAGGCGGCCGGAGGTCCGGGTCGTCCGGTGGCTACTCGTCCTCGCCGCGCTGCGGGTCGTCGGAGGGCTCCCACTCCACCTCGGTGAGCTCTTCGTCCTCGTCGCTCATGTAGTGCATGGCCGACTCCTCCGGGGAGTCCCAGCTCGTGGTGCGGCACTCCCGGGCGATCTCGCGGGCCTCCCCGTCCGGCCGGTGCCGGTCGGCCCACCGCGGGGACTCCTCCTGCCGCTCGCGCTGGGCGATGCTCTCCTCGTGCGACTGCTCGTCCGCGGTCACCCCGAAGGCGGAGGAGCCGACGTAGTGCTCCCCGGTCTGGTAGCCGCGGTCCAGCACGTCGCCCTCCCCGTCGAGCGTGTCCTCGGGCTGCAGCTGGTCCTCCGCGTCGACGCTCCACACCCCGAGGTCGTCACCGATGGTCTCGCGGTCGGCCTGGTCGCTCATGGCGGTGCTCCTTCGCTCGCGGCTCCTTCGCTCGCGCCTGCTCTGGCACACAGTAGCGCCGGGACGCTCCCCGCGGCAGCCCGGGCACCCGGCGTGGAGCAGACTGCGCGGTATGACCTTCGCCGTGCTCGTCATCGCCGCCGTGGCGCTGGGCGCCGCCCTGCAGCGGGTGGCCGGGATGGGGCTGGGGATGACCGTGGCCCCGGTCGCCTCGGTGCTCATCGGACCGGTGGCCGGCGTCATGGTCTCCAACGTGGCGGCGATCGTGGCGGCGGCGATCCTCGCCGTGATGCTGCGGGGGGACGTGGACTGGCGGCGCTTCCGCACCCTCGTACCCCTGCTGCTCGTGGGCTCGGTCGCCGGGGCCCTCGTCGTCCGGCATGTGTCGACGGCGGTGCTGGACGTCGTCCTCGGCGCCAGCGTGCTGGTGGCGATCACCGCGGTCGTCAGCACCCGGAACCGGCTGGCGGTGACGGGCCGGGGGGCGGTCGTCGTGTCCGGCGCGGTCGCCGGATTCATGAACACCACGTCCGGTGTCGCCGGACCGGCCATGGCGGTCTACGCCGTGGCCTCCCGCTGGGACCAGCGCTCGTTCGCGGCCACCCTGCAGCCCATCTTCCTGCTCGCCAACACCGCCTCGGTCGTCACCAAGGTCGCCGTGGGGGCCACCCCGGACGCCGGGCTCGTGCCGGCGTGGACCTGGGTCGTGCTGTGCGCCGCCGTGCCCTTGGGGATCGGGGCGGGCTCGGCGGTCAGCGGCCGGGTGAGCCTGGGCAGCGCCCGGCGGGTCGCCATCGCGGTCGCCGCCACCGGCGGCCTGGTCGCCCTGGTGCGAGGTCTGCTGGCCTGGTTCGGGTGAGTGCCGGGGCGCGTACCCTGGACCTGCGATGAGCACGACGACCAGCACCAGCACCAGGACCTACGACGTGCGCACCCACGGGTGCCAGATGAACGTCCACGACTCCGAGCGTCTCGCCGGCCTCCTCGAGACGGCCGGCTACGTCGACCTCGCGAGCCTCCCGGGGGAGCAGCGGCCCGAGGTCGCCGACGTCGTGGTCTTCAACACCTGCGCCGTCCGCGAGAACGCCGCCAACAAGCTCTACGGCAACCTGGGCCAGCTGCGGCCGGCCAAGCAGGCCAACCCCGGCATGCAGATCGCCGTGGGCGGCTGCCTGGCGCAGAAGGACCGCTCCACCATCGTCGAGCGGGCACCGTGGGTCGACGTCGTCTTCGGCACCCACAACGTCGGCTCCCTGCCGGCCCTGCTCGACCGGGCCCGGCACAACCGGGCCGCCGAGGTGGAGATCCTGGAGTCCCTGGAGACCTTCCCCTCGACGCTGCCGACCCGGCGCGACTCGGCATACTCCGCCTGGGTGTCCATCTCGGTGGGCTGCAACAACACCTGCACCTTCTGCATCGTGCCGGCGCTGCGCGGCAAGGAGAAGGACCGCCGCCCGGGCGAGATCCTCGCCGAGATCGAGGCGCTCGTCGCCCAGGGCGTCGTCGAGATCACCCTCCTGGGGCAGAACGTCAACACCTACGGCGTGGAGTTCGGCGACCGGCTGGCCTTCGGCAAGCTGCTGCGCTCCTGCGGCGAGATCGAGGGCCTGGAGCGGGTGCGCTTCACCTCACCGCACCCGGCGGCGTTCACCGACGACGTCATCACCGCGATGGCGCAGACGCCCAACGTCATGCCCAGCCTGCACATGCCGCTGCAGTCCGGCTCGGACCGGGTGCTCAAGGCGATGCGCCGGTCCTACCGCAGCGAGCGCTTCCTCGGCATCCTCGACCGGGTCCGCGAGCAGATCCCGGACGCGGCGATCACCACCGACCTCATCGTCGGCTTCCCCGGCGAGACCGAGCAGGACTTCCAGGACACCCTCGACGTCGTGCGGGCCTCGCGCTTCTCCAGCGCCTTCACCTTCCAGTACTCCATCCGCCCCGGGACGCCGGCGGCCGACATGGACGACCAGATCCCCAAGGAGGTCGTCCAGGAGCGCTTCGAGCGCCTCATCGAGGTGCAGGAGGAGGTCTCCTGGGCCGGCAACCGGGAGATCGAGGGCCGCGAGGTCGAGGTGCTCGTCGCCCCCGGGGAGGGGCGCAAGGACGCCGAGACCCAGCGTCTGTCCGGACGCGCCCGCGACAACCGCCTGGTGCACTTCGCCGTGCCGGAGGGCGCGGAGCGCCCGCGGCCCGGTGACGTGGTCGGTGTCGAGGTCACCTACGGCGCCCCCCACCACCTCGTCGCCGACTCGGGCGTCCGTGGCGGGGCGTATGCCGTGCGCCGCACCCCCGGCGGAGACGCCTGGGCCGCCCTGCAGGACGGTGGCACCCCCGGCGCGGTGAGGAAGCCCGCCGTGAGCCTCGGCATCCCCACGGTGGGTGCGCCCCGCGCGGTGCCGGCCGCCGCCGCCCCCTGCTGCCCGACGGACTGAGGGCTCAGGCCGACGGGCCGCGTCGGCCCGCTGCCTCCTCCGAGGCGTCGGCGACGCGGTCGGCCTCGGCCGCCTCCAGGGTGGCCTCCCGGGCCTCGTGGTGCTCCTCCCGGGCCTCCCTGCGCTGCTCCCGGGCGATGGCCTTCTTGTGCTCGGCCTCCATCCGGTCGACCTCGGCCAACGCCTCCGGCTTGCCGTAGAACCGCACCACGCTGTAGATCAGCAGACCGATGGCGATGGCGCTGGAGACGATCATGGTGATGGCCACCGGAGGGCCGCCGAAGAGCCACCAGCGCTCGTCCACCGGCCACCAGCCCGGGGGAGGGGGCCCGATCAGCCAGACCACGGCGACCCCCACCAGGCCCAGCGCGATGAGCGCGGACAGGACGATGCGCGGGATGGTCTCGACCCCTTCGGCGGCACCGCGCAGCGCGCGGAACTTCACCGGGTTGGTCCACCGTCGTGCCCAGGCGTACTGCGTCGACAAGATCCACAGGCCGGCGAAGGTCCCCAGCAGGCCGGGACCGGGCAGAAGCAGCATGAGGATGCCGGCGACCAGCACGATCCACCCCAGGGTCTCCAGGGCGATCCTCTTGGCGGCGGCGTTCACAAGGGACGAGCCTAGGCGAGCCGCTGCCCGCACGCGAGCCGCGGCCGTCCTGCTGGGGATCTGACGGCATACCCCTGGGGGATCTGCACCCCGTCCGTCGGGCTGTGGCAGGCTACCGCCCGTGACATGGAGCCAGGTCGACCGTGACGAGCTGCTCACCATCTCCCACCACGACCCGTTCGTGCGCTTCGCCACGAGCAACGAGATCGTGGCCGTCGCCGCGCCTGAGGGCTGGGCGTGCGTCGGGCCCTGGCGTCCCGGCTCCGGCCACTGGGGCGGGGCCGCCGTCGTCGGGTCGGGGTCGGGTGCGGGCGCCGAGACCGGCGCCCTGCAGGCGATCGTGGAGGCCGGCGGGGAGGACCTGGCGCTGGAGTGGTTCTCGACCGCGCCGGACCGTCCGCTGTCGGTGCCGGACCCCTACGCCTGCTACGGCTCGGGGCGGTGGTCGTTCCTGTGGACCGAGCAGGCCCCCGACGTCGACGCCTGCGCGCAGCTGCAGGAGCGAGGGCTCGGGGTCGAGGAGCTGGCCGACCGCGACGACGCCGCGGCGATCGAGGCCTTCGCCACGGCGCACAGCGACGGGCGCTACCTCGGGTTCCCCGGCTGGGGCTTCGCCACGACCTGGCTGGCGGTGCAGGACGGCGCCGAGGAGGTCGTCGCGGTCGGGGCGCTGCACGAGCTCGCCTCGGGTATGCCGCACCTCGCGGGCATCCTCGTCCGCCCGGACGTGCGCGGTCAGGGCATCGGTGAGCTGCTCACCCTGGAGCTGACCGCGCGCGCGGTGCAGGAGGCCGGGGTGGCGACCCTGGGGGTCCTCACCGACAACCTCGGTGCCGTCGCGCTCTACGAGCGCCTGGGGTATGCCGTGGCCCACCGCTTCCACACCCGTGAGCTGGCCCCGGCCACGGAGCCGGGGTAGACCCGGTCCGGTCACCGCGTCCTGGCCGGCGCCCGCCGGGCGGGCACGGTGCGAACCTACGATGGGAGGGTGAGCGCGTCGTCCCCGTCATCCTCGGCCCCCGGGCCCGACCCCCGGCCCGAGCCGCTCGGCCCGCCGACCCCGCGCCAGCTCACCGCCGGCCGGACCGCGTCGGCGCTGGTGGCGCTGGAGGCTCTGGTCGTCACCGGGTTCGCGATCTTCTACCTCGTCGAGCTGGCGCTGGGGGAGGGCCAGGACCTCATCGTCGTCATCATGTCGGTGGTGACGATGGTGGTCTTCGTCATCGGCCTGGCCTACACCTCGCTCGGCCTGCTGCGGCGGCACCCGCGCTCGCAGGCACCCGCCATCGCCTTCAACTTCCTCATGGTGCCGCTCGGCATCGCGCTGCTGCCGCTGGCGCCTTGGTGGGTCGGGGCGGGCGTGCTCGGGATGGGCGTGGCCGCCGTCGTCGCCACCTTCCTCATGGGGCGCCTCGAGGAGCGCTGACCCCGGCGGCCGTCCCTGCCCCGGCCGTCCCGGAGCGGTCCCGGCCGTCACGGATCGGTCCCGGCCGTCACGGATCGGTCCCGGCCGTTCGGGCCAGCACCTGGAGCGGCCCCCGCAGCCGGGCCGGCGCGCCGTCGCCGCAGAGAAGGTCAGGGGGCGGCCATTGAGAGCCGAGAAGGCCACTGACAGCCGACACGTCCACCGACGACCGGGTGGTCAACTGACAGCCCCTTCGAGGCGGCTGTCAGTTGACGACGTGGTGGGGAGCTGACGAAGCGGCCCTCAGTGGCGCGGGAATCCCGCGGGTCGACGGGGCGCCCGGCGGTTGGCCGCTAGCCGCTGGCGGTTGGCAGACCCGGAGGTTGGCGAGCCCGGCGGTCGGCAGGCCCGGCGGTTCGCGGCGGGCGGCAGGCCCGGCGACCGCAGTGGTCAGCAGGCCCGGCGACCGGCGTGGTCAGCCACTCGTCGCGCGCCGCCGCAGGCGCGCGAGCAGGTCCGGCTCGGCGCGGAAGTCGATGCGCCGCACCAGCCCGGACTCGACGGTGAAGTCGAAGGCGACCTGCGGCATACCCCGCAGGAACCACGCGGCCCCCGGCCGGTCCTCGACGAGCACCGGGAGCGCCGCGGCGGCACCACCGTCGAACATCCGCGCGACGGCCTCCCGGCCCTCGATGCGGGCCGGTGTGCCCACCTGCACCGCGGCGTCGTCGCCGACGACGAGCGCGTCGGGGGCCAGCAGCTCCAGCAGCCGGGCGAACTCGCCCCGCCGCGCGGCCGCCAGGAACGCGTCGACCACGACGGCGTCGGCCCGCCGGACGGGGTCCACCGGCTGCCGGACCTTGGCGCGGGCCCGGGAGGCGAGCTTGCGCGTGGCGGTCGGCGTGCGGTCGAGGATGCCGGCGATCGTCGGGAAGTCCACCCCGAAGGTGTCGTGCAGCACGAAGGCGACCCGCTCGGTCGGCGTGAGCCGGTCCAGCACCGCCTGGAGGGCGACGCCGACGGTGTCGGCGAGCGCGACGTCCTCGGCAGGGTCGGGGACGGTCTCGACCTGGCGGTCGGCCAGCGGCTCGTGCGGGTCCACCGGGCGGGGCACCCGCGCCCGCAGGCGGTCCAGGCACAGCCGCACGGTGACGGTGGTCAACCACCCGGGCAGGTTCTCGATGTCAGCGCCCTGCCCGCGCTCGTGCAGACGCAGCCAGGCGGTCTGGACCACGTCCTGTGCCTCCTCGGGGTCGCGCAGGACCTGGGTGGCGATGCGGACCAGGCGTGGCCGCTCCACCTCGAAGGCGCGGGTCTGGTCCATGAGGTCACACTTCCACGTCGGGATCCGTCACCCTCATGACGAGCGCGGGCACCGACGTGTGACCGCACGACCGAGAGGACCGGAGATGAAGACCATGACCTGCCGCCAGCTGGGCGGCCCGTGCGACCTGGCCCACCGCGGTGAGAACGCCGACGAGGTGATCAACGCCCAGGACCAGCACCTCAAGGACGCGGTCGCGGCGGGCGATGCCGCGCACGAGCAGGCGAACGCCGACATGCGCGGTCGCTGGAAGCGGCCGGCCACGTCGCTGGGGTGGTACCTCGGCATGAAGAAGCAGTTCGCCGCCCTGCCGGAGGACTGAGCGGGCTCAGCGGTCCGGGTCGGGGGCCGCCAGCTGCACCCTCGTGCAGCGCCCGCGCTGCACGAGCACCCCGCGCCCGGGCAGGGGCAGGTCGCCCACGGGCACGGCGACCCCCAGCAGGGACCCCTGGCTCGGCGCACCGGGCTGGAGCAGCAGCCCGGTGCGGTGGCGCGCGGCCAGGGGCACCAGACCCCGGAAGGCGCTGGCGGCGGCGTCGATGTCGGCGGCGACGACCAGGGCGGGCCGGTATGCCGTGACCGCCCGGACCAGGACGTCCTCCACCGGGGTGTGGAAGAGCAGGTCGGCGTCGTCCACCACGACGACCCCGTCGGGCCCGAGACCGGCGACGAGAGCGTCGACCTGGTCGTCACCCGGCGGGTCGGCGGGGTCGACGACCAGCGACGGGCGCCCGCGCCGGAGCAGCGCCAGCGCGTGCGAGCGGCCCGACCCGGGCGGCCCGAGCACCACGACCGACCCGTCCGGTCGCCCGAGCGGACGCGCCTCGTCACCCCCGACCGCCCAGGCCGAGAGATCGTCACCGGACGGCGACCACCGGCGGGGGAGCGGGCGGCATACCAGCGGAGGGGGTCCCGCGGGTGGAGGGCCGAGGACGGCACCGGCGGGCAGCGCGACGTGCGCCTCGACCCCGTCGCGCAGATCGACCAGGCGTCCGGGGGGCTGGTCGACGGGGATCTGGTGGGGCCGGAGCCCGGTCAGGAGCAGGTCGCCCGGGTCGTTGAGCCGGTGCGCCCAGGTGTGCGGGAGCAGCGAGGCGATCGTGCCGAGGAGCAGACCGCGGTCACCGGTGACCAGCCCGACGACGCCGGCGGCCGGGCCCTCGCGCAGGATGCGCAGCGCCACCTCCACGCCGCGGCCGCGCTCCAGACCCTCGAAGAGGTCGACGAGCCGGTCCCACCCGTCGACCGCCAGGACGACCGGTGGCCGGTCGCCGGCACCGGCCGCCTGCCGGGCCCGGACGAGCTCGTCGAGCCGGTCCAGCACCCGGAGCCCGTGGGCGAGGTCGTCCGGCTCCACCCACCCCAGGAGCCCCGGATGGTGCCGCAGCTCGGTGGCCGCCAACGAGCGGCCCAGGTCCAGCACGACGGCCCAGGCGCCGGCGGTGCGGGACAGCACCGAGCGCAGCGTGGTGGAGCGACCGGAACGGGCGGCCCCGATGACCGCGAGGTGCTCCTCCGCCGACCACGAGAGCGGTTCTCGGCGCTGGCGGGCGGGCAGGTCGGCCAGGCCCCACGCGCCCGGCGCGTCGGGGACGGCCTCGACCCGCGCCGGGAGGGGCGGGTGCCACACGACCGGTGGCTCCGCCCCCAGCCGCCGGGCGGCCGCCGGGAGCACCTCGGCCAGGCTGACGAGTCCGTCCTCGCTCTCCTGCTGCTCCTCGGCCGGGTCGAGCAGGCGCCGCGCTGCCCACACGTCGTGGGCGGTCGTCACCCGCCACGCCGACCCCCCGGCCGGCAGCGGCGGGCCCACCCGGGCCACCTGGACCGCGCGGGGGGCGTCGGCGCCCGTGCGCCAGAGGGCGAGCCCGGGCCGCCCCTCGGGGAGCAGCGCCGCAGCCGGTGTCTCGATGACGTCCTGGGAGTCGGTGCTGTCGCGGACCCGCAGGGCGATGCGCAGGTTGACGTTGGCCCGCAGGTCGGCCCCGACCACGCCGGCGGGCCGCTGGGTGGCGAGCACCAGGTGCACCCCCAGGCTGCGGCCCACCGCGGCGAGCCGGACCAGACCCGACATCACCTCGGGCACCTCCTCGGCCAGCACGCGGAACTCGTCGACGACGACGACGAGACGGGGCAGGCCGGGAAGGTCCCGCGCGTCCTTGACGCCGGCCTCGGCCAACCGGGCCTCCCGGCGGGTCAGCTCGGCCTGCAGCGAGGTCAGCACCCGCGCCGCCAGGTGCGGGTCGAGGTCGGTCACCAGCCCGGTCACGTGGGGAAGGCGGGCGCAGTCGCCGAGGGAGGAGCCGCCCTTGAAGTCGACCAGCAGCAGGGCCAGGTCGGCGGGGGAGGAGCGCAGGGCGAGACCGGTCACGAGGGTGCGCAGCAGCTCGGACTTGCCTGCGCCCGTGGTGCCGGCGACCAGGGCGTGCGGTCCGTCGCGCACGAGGTCGAGCCCCACCACCGATCCCGCGGCGTCGGTGCCGATCGGCACGTCCGTGCCGGGGCGGCTCCAGCCCGCGGCCGCCTCGTCGGGCGTCGTCGGCCAGGGCAGCACCGCCCCAAGGGGTGGGGACTCCCCGGGCAGGACGGGGGTGCCGTCGTCCGCGTCCACCGCCTGACGTCCCCGCAGCGGGGCGAGGGTCAGCGCCAGGCTGCGCGCCCGGGCCAGCCCGAGGGTGGTGGGGCGGAACGGCAGGTCCGGACGGCCGGGCAGCTGGAGCACGCCGTGGGTGGGGTCGAGCACGTGCACCCGGGTCGCCCCCGCCGGTGCCTGCGACAGGTCGTCCACGAGGACCAGGTCCCGGCCCCAGACCACCGGCGTGCCGTCCACGCGCTCGCCGGACGTGCGGGTGTGCGGCAGCCAGGCCAGCAGGTCCCACGCAGGCCCCGGTGGGCGGTCCGGGTCGACGACGAGCGTCCAGGTGCCGGGCGGGTATGCCGTGGCGAGCTGCAGCAGCAGCGCCCGTGCCAGCCCGTCCCTGGTCACCCGGTCCCCGGCGAGCACGAGCGGGCCGTCGAGCGCGAGGGGCAGGGGTGCCGCCTCGTGCCGCAGCGCCCGCCCCTCCAGCCGGACCGTCGAGTCGCACGGGTGCTCACCCAGCGTGACGGACAGCGGCTCGGCGGCCCGCTGCCACAGGCCGAGGGAGGGGTACGGGACCAGGCTGGTCACGACGCCGACGAGCCCGGGATGCTGCCGTCTCAGCAGCTCGAGCTCCTGCCGCAGGCATCCCTCGGCCTGAGCCCGGTGGGCCGCGCCGAGCGCCTCCCGGGCGGCGAGGCCCTCCTCGTGCTCGAGGCGGGCCGCCCGACGGTCACCCAGGTGGTGGCCGAGCATCATCGCCGGGCCCAGCAGGCCGAAGAGCAGCAACCAGGGCATGCGCAGCACCACCGCGACCGCCAGGGCCACCACCAGCGGGAGCGTCCAGGTCCACACGCTCGGGGCCCGGACCGGACGCCGGTCCGGTGCCGCAGGGGTCGAGAACTCGCGCGGCTGCACGGCCGTGGTCGGCCGTGGCCACGGCTCGACCTCGCGACGACCGCCGGACACCGCCTGACGGATCGGGGCGGGGGGACGTGGCACGAGCACCACCCCGGAGCCGCCGACGAGGAGGCGGCCACCGGGGGGCCACAGCGACTCCCGGTCCTCCTGCCCGCCGTCCTGACCGCCCTCCTGGCCGCCCTCCTGACCGCCCTCCCAGGTCATGCCGTTGGTGGATCCGAGGTCCTCCACCCGAACCCCGTCGCGGTCCTGCCGGACCCGGACGTGCCGCCGCGACAGGCCTGGGTCGGCGATGGTCAGGTCGCACCGGGGGTCCCGCCCCAGGGTGACCCAGCGTCCGGGAGGCAGCGGCACCGAGCCGCCCGCGTCCGGACCGGTGGCGACGACCAGGCGGGGAAGTCCGCTGGGGGCCTGCTCCGGGTCCGGCCACGAGGGCCCGTCGAGCTCGGTGCCGTGCACGAGCGGGATCGGCGCGACAGGGCCGCTCCGGTCCCGGGGGTGCTCCGTCTCCGGCTGCCCCGCCCTGCCGGCGCCGAGGCGCAGGACGAGCTGGTCCACGGTCGCGTCGTCCGGTGCCTGGACGGCCAGGAAGCGGACCTGCCCGGCCACGACCCGGGTGACGATGACTCTCATGAGGCCCATGGTGCGCAGGTCGATTCCTGCGTCACCGACGTTGTCCACAGGCTGTGGTCGAGAGGTTCCGCTGTCGTGAGGAACGTCATACAGTGATGCCGCAGAGGGTCGTCGGGGCCTCGCTCAGGGCCCGGCGTCGACGGGTAGGACGAGCGGGGCGCAGGGTGCCGGGCGGGCACCGCTTCGCCAGCGACAGGGGAGCAGGGGCCATGTCGGCGACAGCGCTGCAGTTGCTCGAGGACGACGTCCGCGAGCTCATCCGTCGACGTCGGTTGGATCCGTCCCGCGACGACGAGGCGGTGCGCGACCTCATCGGCGAGGTCCTGGACGACTACGACGACCGGTCACTGGTGGGTGGGCTGGTGCCGCTCGCCGACCGCAAGGAGGCCCACCGGGCGCTGCTCGAGTCGGTCGCCGGATTCGGCCCGCTGCAGCCCTACCTCGACGACCCGTCCGTCGAGGAGATCTGGGTCAACGAGCCGACCAAGGTGTTCGTGGCGCGCAACGGTCGCTCCGAGCTCACTCCCACCCTGCTCACCGAGCAGCAGGTGCACGACCTCGTGGAGCGGATGCTGCGCAGCTCCGGCCGCCGGGTCGACCTCAGCAGCCCCTTCGTCGACGCCAGCCTTCCCGACGGGAGCCGGCTGCACGTCGCCATCCCGGACATCACCCGGCGGCACTGGGCGGTCAACATCCGCAAGTTCGTCGTCGCCGCCGACGAGCTGTCCGACCTGGTGCGGCTGGGGACGCTGACCGAGCAGGCTGCGAGGTTCCTGGAGGCAGCCGTGGCCGCCGGGCTCAACGTCCTCGTCGCGGGCGGCACGCAGGCCGGCAAGACGACGATGCTGAACTGCCTCACGGCCGCCATCCCCGCGGGCGAGCGGGTCGTGACCTGCGAGGAGGTCTTCGAGCTCAAGGTCAACCTCCGGGACGTCGCAGCCCTGCAGTGCCGGCAGCCGAGCCTCGAGGGCACCGGGGAGATCCCTCTGCGGCGCCTGGTCAAGGAGGCCCTGCGGATGCGGCCGGGGCGCATCATCGTGGGCGAGGTGCGTCAGGAGGAGAGCCTGGACCTGCTCATCGCGCTCAACAGCGGTCTGCCCGGGATGTGCACCATCCACGCCAACTCCGCCCGGGAGGCCGTCACCAAGATGTGCACCCTGCCGCTCCTCGCCGGGTCCAACGTGAGCAGCAGCTTCGTCGTGCCCACGGTCGCGAGCTCGGTGGACATCGTGGTGCACCTGGCCCTGGAGGTGCAGGGCGCGCGCCAGGTCCGGGAGATCGTGGCCCTGCCCGGCCGCACCGAGGGGGAGATCGTCGAGATCGCCGACCTCTTCGTCCGGTCCGGGGCGGACCTGGTGCGTGCCGACGGCTTCCCCCCGCACGTCGACCGGTTCGCCCGAGCGGGGTTCGACCTCGCCACCCTGCTGGGGAGCAGACCGTGATGCAGGGCGCGGGCTGGGGGCTCCTCCTGGGCCTCGGGCTCGCCAGCATCTGGTGGTCGTTCTGGCCGCGGACTGTCCGCGTGGGCAGGCGCCCGGGAGCGAGGCGGCTCGAGCGGCTGCAGGACCAGATCGTCCTGGCCGGGGTCCGGGGCCTCGGGGCGCGCACCCTGCTGGTCCTGTGCGTCACGGCCGGGCTCCTGGTGCTGCTGCTGATGTTCGCCGTCACCCGGGTGTGGACCGTCAGCGTGTGCTTCGCCGTGATGGCGAGCTGGCTGCCCGTCGCGGTGGTCGCGGCCCGCGCCCGGCGTCGCCGGACCAGGCTGCGGACGGTCTGGCCGGACGCCGTCGACCACGTGCAGTCCGCCGTCCGGGCAGGTCTGGCCCTT